>JAHQRI010000015.1 GCA_019052695.1 Candidatus Omnitrophota bacterium | reverse complement strand
ACTGGATGCAAATGTCCGGCTCCCAAACGGGGATCTCCAAAGCAATGTTGCGTTTTTCCCACTGGGTCGTGGCGGTCGGGAAGGTCCCGTCCACCGGCATCGCACTCACGGGGATCTCGTCCCCGCGCCCCTCGATGATCTTGCCGAGCACTTCCTTCACGAACACCGGAGCTTCGGGAACGACGGGCGGCAATTTCGCGACCTGACTACCAACGGCAGCGGGCACCTCAAGTTCGAAAAGATGCTCGAGCGTCATGTCCACGGCCTTGAGGTTTTGTTGCACGACCTCTTCTCCCTTTTTACCGTAAGTCTTTTGGATCGCCTTCTTGATCTCTTCGATCGCCTGCTCGCGCGGCAAAACGCCTGAGATCGCAAAAAAACAGACCTGCATGATGGTGTTGATGCGCATCCCCATCCCGCTCTCCGCCGCGACCTTATAGGCATCGATCACATGGACCTTCAAACGTCGCGAAAGGATCTGTTCCTGCACTTCCCGAGGGATGTTACGCCATACCTCCGCGGGGCCCCAGGGCGCGTTCAAAAGGAACGTCCCGCCCGGCATGAGATTGCGCAGCATGTCGTATTTTTCAAGGAACACGGTCTGATGGCAGGCGACAAAATGCGCCTGGCTGATGAGGTAAGGCGCACGGATCGGTTCGGGACCGAAGCGCAAGTGCGATACCGTGATCGCGCCTGATTTTTTGGAGTCGTACACAAAATAGCCTTGAGCGTAATTCGAGGTATTCTCCCCGATGATCTTGATCGAATTCTTGTTCGCGCCGACCGTTCCGTCCGCCCCGAGGCCGTAGAAAAGCGACCTCACGACCTTGTCCGACTCGATGGAATACTGCGGGTCGTAAGGAAGGCTTGTGTGGGTGACGTCATCTTCGATGCCGATCGTGAATCCATGCTTTGTTTTTCCGGAACCAAAGAAGTCGTAGATCCCTTTGACCATCGCCGGCGTGAATTCCTTGGAAGAAAGTCCGTAACGGCCGCCATAGATCCTCGGGGATTGTTTGAATTTCGACCAACCGTTCTGACCCGCCTCCTGGAGCGCGCTGACAACGTCTTGGTAGAGCGGTTCCCCGATGGAGCCTGGTTCTTTGGTCCGGTCAAGCACGATCAGGTTCTTGACGGTCTGGGGAATTTGTTCAACGAACCGCTTCACATCAAAGGGCCGGTAAAGCGACACCTTGAGGCATCCGACCCTCGCGCCCTTGGCATTCAGGGCCTTAACGGTCTCTTCGACGACCTCGACCCCCGAAGCCATGATCACAATGACCTGCTCGGCATCCTTCGCCCCGGTGTATTCAAAAAGACCGTAACGCCGACCCGTGATCTTTGCGAACTGATCCATCGCCTTTTGGACCGCCTCGGGACAAACCGCGTAGAACCGGTTCACCGTCTCGCGGCCTTGAAAAAAAACATCCGGGTTCTGTGCCGTCCCCCGGAGAACGGGGGCATCGGGAGAAAGGGCGCGGGCGCGGTGTTCCATCACTTTGTTCCTATCGATCATAGCTCGGATCTGATCCTCGGAAAGAAGGTCGATCTTCTGGACCTCGTGGGACGTTCGAAAACCGTCGAAAAAATGAAGGAAAGGGATGCGGGATTCAAGGGTCGCAGCTTGAGAGATCAATGCAAAATCGATGGCCTCTTGAACGGAATCCGACGCCAGCATGGCAAACCCTGTGGACCTGACCGCCATCACATCGCTGTGGTCCCCGAAGATCGAAAGCGCCTGACAGGCCAACGAACGCGCGGTGACATGCATGACCATGGGGCTAAGTTCCCCGGCGATCTTATACATGTTCGGGATCATCAGAAGAAGGCCTTGCGATGCCGTGAACGTGGTCGTCAACGCGCCGCGTTGGAGCGCCCCGTGCACCGTTCCGGACGCGCCGCCTTCACTTTGCAACTCCGCGACCGAGGGAACCGTTCCCCAAATGTTCTTCTTACCCTGAGACGCCCACTCGTCGGCCCATTCCCCCATCGGCGAGGAAGGCGTGATCGGGTAGATCGCGACGCATTCGTTCACGCGATAAGCGACGTAGGCGACCGCTTCGTTGCCGTCCATGGTCACAAATTTTTTTGCGGTTCGCGCGGTTTCTGTTTTTTCTCGTTTCAGGGTCTGCTCCGTCATAATGTTCAATCCTTTCACCAAGAGTTATGAAAATAAACGTTTCGTGAAACAAAAAAACTCTCGCGCGGGTCTATAAAAAACACACCCTGGGCGCAAACTTTCTCGCGCCAGGTCCTTCGGACGTTCCCACCACGAAAACGGTACCGCCGGCAGATAGGGAGAACTTTGAAAGGCTGTGAGACCGCACCAAAATCAACGGCAGGTTCTACCTCAGATCCCGCGACTTGCGACGAGTTATTCTATGCCTTTAGCCTTTTTTTTCAAGAGCTTTCACACCCGCTATAGCTCCCGGTTCCCGGACAATCCGTTGTTTCCCGTCGTTCCCGGCATGCTCCGCACCGCTTCCGTCCCGCAAGACTGCCTGCGTTCTTGCAATCCGCAAGAAGATTCATTAAGATTCCCCCATGTCACATGACAAGGTCCGGCTTCTTCAATTCATGATCTGCAAGGATTTCGAACCGGGACCCCAGGACTGTTACGCCGCCCAATGGGTCCGAAGTAATTTGCACGTCCGGGATTATCCCTACCGTTTCGATTCTCTTTACGCCGTCACCTGCTGGCGCAAGGACAAGATGTTCCACAAGGAAGTGATCGAATATTCCACCGACGACGGCCGCATCGTCAAGACCGCCCCGATGGACATCGAACCCGTTACTTCCAGCGTCCTGTTCCGCTGGCACAAGCACGCCTTTCCGGCCAATTTCGAGATCAAAGAGGACTCACTCCTCCATATCCGCGTCATCCTGGACTGGAAGGTCCACTTCGAGTCCTATCTCATGATCGAGAAAAAACCCGGGGCGTGACCTCATGCACCATCAATGGCTTCCGGATTTCTGGACGACGGTCCCGTTCATCGGTCTTTTACTCACGATCGCCTTCGCGCCCCTTGTCGCACCCCGCTTCTGGCACGCCCTGAAAAATCAGGCGCTCGTCGCCGCGTTTTTTTCATTTCCCGTCATTTATCTCTGTCTTGTTCATAACCCTTTTCTGCTCGTCACAGGCCTTGAGCATTACCTGTCATTCGTCATTCTGCTCGGTTCGCTTTTCATCGTCTCAGGAGGGATCTGGATCACCGGCGACCTTCCCAGCACTCCGAAAATGAATACTACCATTCTCGCCCTGGGGGCCGTGCTCGCCAACTTCATCGGGACCACGGGAGCCAGCATGGTCTTGATCCGGCCGCTCCTTGCCGCGAACGAATACCGCAAACGTCACATCCACATCCCGGTATTTTTCATCATGCTGGTCAGCAACATCGGCGGTCTTCTGACCCCGCTCGGCGACCCGCCTCTTTTTCTGGGCTTTCTTTTGGGAGTCCCGTTCTTCTGGACGCTCAAACTCTTTCCGTTCTGGTGCCTTGCGCTTGTCATCCTGCTCGGCATTTTTTACGTCATAGACCGTATTGCTTTTAACAACGAGTCAAAAAGTCAACGGATCAAGTCCCGGTCGGACGTCCCGGTCCGGATCAAAGGGCTGAGAAACCTGGGCTGTCTTGCGACGGTTCTCTGTGCCATCTTCATTCCGCCCCCCTTCCGTGAGTTCCTCATGGTGGCTGCGGCTCTTGTCTCTTTAAAAATCACGCCCAAAAGCTATCATGAGGCCAACGGTTTTAGTTTTTATCCGATCCTGGAGGTCGCGATCCTTTTCCTCGGGATCTTCATTACCATGGAACCCGCGCTGGAGATCCTTTACCTGCGGGGCGCGGAACTGGGCGTCACGCAACCGTGGCAATTCTTCTGGGCGACCGGCGGGTTTTCGTCTTTTCTGGACAATGCCCCGACCTATCTGACGTTCCTGTCGCTCGGGCAAGGCCTGAAGCTTGCGGGGCCGCATGTGAATGTTCCGGAATCGATCCTTGTCGCGATCAGCGTCGGCGCGGTCTTTTTCGGCGCGATGACTTACATCGGGAACGCCCCGAACTTTATGGTCCGTTCGATCGCTTCGCACCGCGGCTGGAAAATGCCGGGGTTTTTCGGCTACATGGCGTGGACGGCGGCAATTCTCCTACCGCTTTTTCTTCTCATCACACTGATCTTCTTCCGCTAAATTAGCGGGGACAGACCCTCACTCATGCCTGTCCCTTTTCTTCCTTACACCGACTGCACTTGCGCCCATGCGCAAATACTGCGACGTGTGAACTAGGGATGTTCACTACGCCGACTGGCTGATGGATTGTTCGGCGAGGTAATTATTCACGAACTGATCAATGACGAGCTCGAGTCCGTTCTTGCCGAATTTAAAAAATGCCAACGCGGGAATGGTTTGGCCGAGATATTCTTTGATCTTGGCCGGGTCGCTCGCGATCGCCTTGCGCGTCGCCTCATCAAGGCTCGCGAATTTCAGGATCGCATAGTGGACCGCTTGCAACGCCAGAGACCTGAGGTCCGGATCCGAGATCTGCGCGATCTCGGCAAGCACGGAATAGATCCCGAGCTCTCCTGCGCCAAAGTCCCGGGTCCAAAACGACACCATGATCTGCGCGTCGCGTGACCTCGCGATCTTTTGCGCCATGGCCGCCATGCCGTCCGGCCCCTTGACCGCGACAGGCGTCAGCCTTCCCTGCGCCGCCGTACGGAATGCGGTCCCCAACACCTGGTCCCGCCCGTGCAAGACGATCAACTGTTCGAGCGGAAGCTGCCCGATCATTCGCAGCACATCCTCCGCGTCCTGATCTTGGGCGGGACGATCCATCAAAAGCACGATGCGCGGCGCTTTGGCGTTCCGGATCGCTTCTGCAAGCAAAGCCCTCTCCATCGCGATCTTCACAGAGTCCAAACGTCTCCCCGCGTCCACAAATTCCGTTTCGCCCGCAAAGGCTTCCGGCGCGGTCGCGCTTAGCAGTCTTCCATACAGCGACTCCAGATCTAAAAATTGCGCAACATCAGCGAATTTCTCTTGGATAAGCTTTTCAAATTCCGGCGCGACCATCAAGGCAAAGATATCCGAGTTTTTCCTGATGTTCTCAAGAAATACCCCTAAATCCTTATTGTACGCGTCGGTGATCTTTCGAAATTCTGCCCTCCCTTGCTCCCGGATCCCTCGAACCGCAGCCTCCACGCCTTCCGTCTCAATTCCGGTCACCATGTCCCCCGGATCAACCAGCGTTAAGCCTCCCACACGCACTTCAGACCTTACTGACAACTCCCCTAAAGAGATGCGCGCTTCGGTGTATTCCCCGTTCGTATCCTTATGGTCGATGCGCTCGGAGATCAACCAGGGACCTTTTTCCATCATGGCCGCTCCGACCCCTCCGCCGCGGATCCCCGCGTCCGCCGAATGTGCGAACTTCTTTTTGTATTCCTCGCTCCCTTTATATTCCTCCCGGTCCGGCATCACTTCGTTATAAATGGAAACATGCGGGTCCGTTTCAGCGTCGCCAAACACAAAATAGATCGGAAGCTCCGAACGCAAAGCGTTCCCGTGGGCCCAGGCATTAAATAGGGATTCTCTTAGTGTAAATCGAAGCCTTTGTAGTTTTCGCCCTCTTTCAGCCGGATCCCCGGCATCCATCATATTTTTCCAATATCCCGCGGAGAGAAAAACCGCCACATGCTCCACAAAATCCTCCATATCTTCCCTGTGCCCATCATAATCGCTGACCTCTGAACCGGCGAGTTCGCTGAAATCGAGTTTAACAGCTTTACCGTTTTTCAACGCCTCCTCAAATACAGCGGGAACACGATCTCGATTGGAAACACCCGATAGGATTTTGAATTCCACAGCATCCTCGAACGGCCGCACCTCCGAGCGGGATTTTTGATCTAAGGCACGCTGGGTCAATTCATTTTCAACCGCGATGGGATCCTCGCCTTTTGCTAGCCGTGCCAGATATTCCCACGCATCGGCCGACCCGCTCCACTGGGTGCGAGCCAGCTCATACGCCATGCCAGCCAAGGCACTTCCTAAAATGTAAGATTCACCCGATTCCCACACCCGACCTTTTGAAAAGGCCTTCCTAAAATCCTTGGTTTTACTTAGCCAGAAATAACCACTCTCTTTGAGGAGAACTGGCCAACGCTTTTGAGCTTCGGAATATTTACGAGTTAATTCTACTCCGGTACCAAACCCCCGCCCCATGGGGGAACCCCCAAAATAATCCGAAGAAACGCGAACTGAATCCTCATACATTTTTCTCGCCAGAATCCCCACCGCACTCGCGAACGGAAGGTCATATTTGATTTTTCCATGCCGCATTAAATGGTGGGTCATTTCATGGAACGTGGTATCTTTGAACTCAGCTTCTCGAAGACTGGGGCTCACAAATACCTCGCCTCTCGAAGGAGCCCACCCTCCTACAAAGAACTGCAAAATCCCACCCCACAGGATGGGATATGCAAACGCGAACGTTTTAAATACAGCTCCAAACGCCTTAAACATTCGGGCCATTGGTTCTGTATTAACGGGGAGGCTAACATTACCAAAAAGAAAAGCTAAAACCGAAAGGATCGAAGTCGTCACCAAGACTTTTTTACTAAAAAGAACCCTCAGTGGCGTGAACGGCTTTGTTGAGGCAATCATATTTTCCGCAAATTGACGCTTTTGTTCTGCGGACTCCTTCGCCAAAAGTAATTCAGTAAGTTCGTGCGCTGAACTCCGGATGATCTCTTTTTGTTCCTCGTTGAATTCCCCAATGAGCTTCTGGCCCCATTGCGACCGAAGGACCCGGCTCCATATCCCCGCGGCCGGTCCTTTATCCTGGCGCATTTCGGAGCGGTTGTCGCTGAATCCGGTGTCCAAGAAAAATGGCAAGGGTTGGTTTAACCCCGGACATTCGACAAAAATATTTCTCAAATCTTCCCTTGAGATCCGCAACAATTGCACCGGAGTATCCGCTACAACCGTAGCATTCCTTTTTCTGATCTTCTGGGAAAAAACCTCTTCTCCGATCAGTGTCCCTCGGTTGCTGATTTTGCCGGTTTCATGTCCACCCATGATCACCTTACAGGTACCTTGCGCCAATATAAATAAGGAATCCGCGTCTTCCCTTTCGCGGAAAATCGCCTGACCCCGCGAGTAGTCAACAGCCTTGAGATACGCAACCAATGCCTGACGCTTGTCGTCAGTCAGTTTCAGATGATTAAAAAGTGGTATATCGTTGACATTGAAGCTCTGTCTCGTGGGATAATCGGGTAATTGAGAGAGTTTCTCGATCTCCATGCCAAGCGTTTCCGCATCGATCCTCCCCGAGCGGTATTCTTCAACCCAGAATTTCAATTTCTCCGTCAATTCTCCGAGTGTCGGAAAATCCTGATTCATAACTTCGAGTCTTGCTTTCCAATAATCTTGTGAAGGCAGCATTTGCTCGCTATGGAGCTGCTTGAGTAATTGGAAAAGGTCGCGGACAAAATCCTTCGTTTGAAGCAGGAAGTCCTGGAGCTCTTCATAAGTCACAACCGCATTCTCCTTGATAAAAACTTCGCCTTGATTGACTTCGCCGTCTTTTACCAAACCAGGCTCGTATTTTGCGTCCGGTCGAATCTGAGCTAAAGCGGATTTTCTGACCAACCACTCGAACGCTTTTTCTTCTTTTCCGGATGACAACAAATCCAGTTCAGCAAGATTTCTGAAAAGACGCGACATATCCAGGAGCGCGGGGTCCTCATCTTCCGGAATAGGTTCGTAAAGATTAAGACTCGTTTGTTTCGGAGATATTTTTTTAGAGAGCTTTTCGAACCGGTCCGCTAGTTCAATAACATCGGTTCCGTATTTGGCAAGAAATTTCGTCAGCCTATCCTTATCAGCCCCGAGGAGTTTCAGAAAACACTGAGCTAAATGATCCCGGCGTATTTGGTCGAAACGCGTTTCAATATCAATTCCTGAAACCCCTTTAACTTCGGCGAGCTGCCTCAAAACGTTGAGGAAACCATAACGTTCATAGCCGTATAAATTGTGCTGATATTTTGCCGAAACGGTTCTGTAGGGACCGCGGTATTTGACAAAAGACGCCGTATCAAGATCGATCATCCGGCCATCGAGCGAATAATTTCCCGTGGACCACGCACCCATCATAAAACGGTAAGCAAAAAACTCGGCATCTAACTCGGCATATTCTTTTAAGGTCCTTTCAAAATCGACGGGGATGCCCGGCAATGCTTCCACATGACTTGGTCTGTCTAGACCTTGCTCGTCCACTCGCACCAAAAGTGCTAAAGGTTGGGGATAGGCATAGCGGTCGAATAAAGCCGTCTTTTTGCGTGCCAACACTACTGGATGCTGTAACGCCCGATTCGTAACGCGGTTAATCCATTGCGATATAACAACTCTCCGCAATGCTGCCGTCAACTCGTGATGTCCGTTGCTGTGACTTTCTTTTGGACTGGTGGCGAGGCTCGTTTTTCCGACACCGATAATATTAAATTTCTTTCCATAATAACCAGCCCGGCCAGATCCCTGGTTCCCGCTAAGGGCTATATCCGTTTTGTCTTTCTGCCTATCCGCCCAAATCTCGACGCCCGGCTGGGGATGTTCAGAATCAAGCACAATTGCAAAATGGCGTGCTTGTTCTCGCGCGGCATGATTTCCATAGCCTGCGCTTTGAAAATAATTTAAATCTGCATAGACCACATCATATTCGTCCGGCGTCAAACGTCGTGCCGGTTGAGAGACAAAAATTTCTTTCCCCAAACGAGAGATGGCTTCGGGTTGCTGGGCCAAATCCTGGGCTAAATCAACATAGGGCTTGAACGTAACAACCCACCAGGATGGCTTCCACTGATAGCCTGACAGCCGGTCCTCATTCTCCCTGAGGACTTGTAGATGTTCCTTGTAGGTATCTCTAAGCATTTCCAAAACAATAAACCCGCTATTTTGGCGTTTGAGGAGTCCTTTTCGCAGAAGCTTACGGCTCGGGTATTGATTGGCAATGAAATAATCCGGTTTTAATTGCTGAATGAACTGCTGCCAAGAAGCCGTCACGGACAAAATACCATGGATATAATCCGAGTCACTGATGGACTTGTAAAAGTTTTCCTCTGAAGGAGTCAGGTTTACTGTGTTTTCTTTCTCCTCACTAAAAAAAGATGGCTGAGCCCCGTTCAAGGCAGAGGCAAGAACCATATCATCAAAAGGATGATTCGCCGTTAGAAAGTTGACCGGTTGGGCAATGTCTTTCCCTATTTCGACTGCCCCAAGAGGTTTTGCGATAATTTTTATCGTTGCTCCAGGCATTGCGCGCTGATAGGCTTCCTCAACATGTGCCGCCGCAGACGGATCCGGTTCAATAAGGAAGATGGTGCCATGGAACCCGAGTAGGGTGAGACCATCACCGATTTTCGTTTCATATCCGGGTGCTACTTCGACCACAGTTCCGTCCAGAGGGATTTGATATTTTTTGAATAACTGTTGCCAAGCGTAAGAAATCGGTTTGATCTGCTTTTCGCCCGCTGCTTCATTCCCATTCTCCTCTTCCGAATTCATCTCACGGTTAGAGGAGGTTAATCGCATCTCAGAGCGCCGGCTTTTTTCTTTCGCCGTTCTCGACCCGGCTTCGAGAAGCGCATCAAATTTGGGATCGAGAGGGTCGGCGGTGACTCTAACCTTAAAGGTGAACGAGCGTATGGAAAAAGAATCTACGGTCAAAAACCCTTCCTTTTCCTCTCGCGGCTCGCGGAACTTGACGGACTTTTTATAAAACTCTTGGGCCAAAGGCCGCAAAACCCATTTGACCAGCCAACCGTAAATAAGTTCTGAGAGAGGATATTGGGGTTTGCGGGATTTGATGTATGCGTTATAGAAGCTTAACGCATCGATCGAACTCGTCCATTCGATCCGGGGCGCTCCCGAACGGTACATCTGGCTCAAAAAGGAGTCGAGAAGCAACGTCCCACCCCCACGGGCCTTGCTCATGAGGATATCCAGTTTCGCGTTGTCGCTCCTGGCCACACGGCTGCCTTTAGCCGCCCCCACAATTTCACCCGAAGTATTCATGAGCAAAAAGATGTACTCTCCGGGGGACTTAAGATAATTGTCCCAGGCGGCCTTATCCGACATTCCCCCGGCAACGATGTCCTCGTAATTAAGTTTAAATCGTTCCTTTTCAAGAACAAAAAGAACGCTCGCCATTTGATCGCGCTGCACGGCATTTAAATCCAGCAACTTTGCGTCCACCACGCTAAGATCACCCTGCACCGCAACCACGGCTTGGGGTATCGCGTCCTGGGGGATCTGGAATCTTACTTCCGAACGGATTTTTCCGTTTTTGGATCTTGGTGAAATGCGGAGTTCGATATACTTTTGGCCTTTTGCGTCCTCGTATGGCCGCCGTTCGTAGGTCCACCAGGCGCTTTTCTCCATCCATTTTTCCGCACTCCCGCGGCCATGGAGTTCTGCGCCGCCGCCGATCGCTGAGGCTTGGAATTTCTTTCGATACACTTCCGTCTTTTTGTATGTCTCAACATCCGGATCGACAGCGGTATAAATGGAGATATAGGGACCGTTTTCATTTTCATGGAATCCTATAAAGATCGGAAGGGTGGAGCGCAAGGCATTGCCGTGGATCCAGGCATTCAAAAGAGACAACTTCAAGGCCGTTTGAAGGTCTTCGCGTCTTTCGCTTTCTTCCCCGCCCTCCAGATCAACCGGGCTCTGAACGTGCCGGTCAGAAAGGGCTTTTGCCAGATGCTTCGAAAAAGCGTCAAGATCATTCCAGTGCCCGTCATAATCGCCACGAGTCGTGCCCTTGAAGTCACGGATATCAAGCCGCATGACTCTCGGCCCATTCAAAGCGTCGCGAACCCTCTCCCCAACTTTCTGCGCGGCGTCCCGTCCTTCCATCGCTCCCGTCAGAAGCTTGAATTCTACGGCATTCCCCAGCGCCATCGCCTCCCCAGCCACTGAATCCTCGGCGGGCTGACGCACTTCGGAGCGGGATAGATTCTCTTCCATGGACTCGAGCACATCGGTGACGATCCGCCGGAATTGCTCATAGGTCGGTGCGTTGTTCCCGATCCCTTGACCATCCACGAAACCTTGAGCGCGTTCGTGAGCATAGGACAGCGATGCCTCCATATCGGTCATGTTCCCGAGCGACCGGTTGGAGACGGCGATCAAAACGTGCTGCAAAACATGGCTTACTTCATGCCCCAACGATTCCTGCTTGGAAAAGTAAAACCGCAAGCCCAAAAGCGCGCCGGCTGTCACCAGAGCGGTCATCACGATCAGATAAAGGCTCGCCGGAAATCCCAGGAGCGAGAAGAACATCAAAAAAACACTCGGAAAAGCGCTTGGGTAAATAACGGTCCGCTCAAAATATTGGATTTTAAGGTAGCGCCCCCCGCGTTCGAAGAGGGTCATCGTGGCGGGGGGCATGGTTTGGAAGATCAAAATAAACAAATACTGCCACAGTTCCGAAAGGGCGCCCTTCCGGCCGGTCCCTTCCCGAAGGTTACGGAGCATCTCCTTCAGCATGTGAAGCAAGGCCGTAAGGGCAACGCGCATGGACTCCCTGTGGGGAGCCGGTTCATGAGAAACGGGAATGCCGTATTCCCGCGCCAGATCCTCAACAAAAAGCCGGTAGTCTTTGGCATCCTGCGAGAGGCCGTCTGTTGAAAACATGCCCATTCGTTCCCGGGCCTTTCCTAAAATTTTATCCCGTTCAGCTTTTAATTGTTCCCGCATTTCGGAGCGACTGCTTTGATCGAGAGAGGAGGTATCGCCAATTTGCTTGGAGGGCGAGGGCGGAACGTTTTCCGCGATTGGAACGCTGCCGGTCTGCAGGAGTTCGCGCGCCTGATCGGGACCTATCATCAGATCTTTCGTATACCCGGTAGAACTGCTGAAAAGACCGGTCGCGATCTCGAAAGTCGCCGGCTTAAGACCGATCTTATTAAGAACGGATAAAGCCCTTTCCTCGCCTAACGCGCTCTTGGAAAGATGAGTGTTCTCCACAACGACCGCGCCCCTGAGGCTTTCCGGAATTGACGGGTCATTCAGGCTCTGCCTCGCGACCTCGCTGACGATCAATCTTATCAACGCTTCCTCTTTACCCGTATTGGCCACATCTAAAAGTTTGAGGCTATAAACGGGCTTCTTGGCGCTATGGTCCAAGCGGATCTCACCGTTCTCGAAAAGAAGGTTATCGCGCAGTTTCTTGCCGTAATACCCGACCCCGGCGATCCCCTGCCCGAGAGGCTTTACGATCACCATGGCCCCGTCTGGGTCACCGTTCTTTTCTCTCTCGATGATCCTCGCCCACTCTTTGTGATCGAATTTGGACAGGTTTTTAAACCGGTCACCCCCGGCAAGTAAAAGCTTTTGTATTTTGTCAGGATCCGTCAGGGTCCTGGGATAGTAGCTCGTCCCGTTGAACAAAACGACCCTTCTCGGTATTCTTGCGCTCTCCGAACCTTCCGGGTTTTCACCGCCGGAAGTGATATCCTCGGCGAATAGCCAGAATCGATCCTGATCTTCGTCCGGGATCCGGTAAAGTTCGATAAACCTCTCCACGAGATCTTCATCCGTCATGCCCTTGGCTGACCTTGACCTTGACTTGATCACGCCGGAGTTTCGGATCTCCCAATAATGTTCCCAGCCGATACCCAATTTTTTCAAAATCACATCTTCCACCGGGAGCTTCCGGCTCTTTTCAAACTGGATCAGAGCCTGGGAGCGGCTCCGGGCCGATGTAAAATCGACATTTTGGAGAATGCTGCTGTCGTAGGCGTAATGCCGGTCCATGATCCTATCGATCACTTCATTGCGTTCCTCGCCTGTTGCCGTGAAGCCCATGTAATCCGCCATGGCCCTGGCAACCTTAATGTCCCCGACATAACTTCCGGTCTCAAAACGCTGATAGCGCAGTGGGTCCACGGGTTTGTTGTCCATCACCGACACACTTTCCGGCAGGTTGTTCAAATTATGGCCATTCTGCAATCGGGTCACATAGAACATATCGTGGATCGTCATGGGATTATCAGAATCTCTGACCTCCGCCAAGAGGTCGCCGGGAGTTTTTTCTTTGAGCAGCCCTAGCATCAGGAGGTTGACACGCCGGGCCAACGATGCGTCCTGGTAGACGAATAGATCCGCTATCTCCGCAACCTTATAAAGATGGTCCGGCATGGAGCCGCTCTTGTACTTCCCGACTATGGTATTAGAGCCAAGGTGTGATAAATCTAGATTTTCAGAAACATTGGAATTAGAACGGCCGCTCCAATTGTGCAATTCATTGAATAACTTGGAGAAGATCGGCGCCGCCATTTCCCTGGACTTTCGAATAGGAAGCTTCGCAATCCTCTCCTCGGCCTCATAAATGATTTGATCCAGGGTCTTGGACCGGTCCCCGCTGGCTAATCTCCAGAGCCGGCCTTCCTGGACCTTTGTATGAGGAAAGATCTCCAGGAAGTCTTCCACACTCCCCGGCTTGACCGGACTTCCCTTCAAACCTTCGATCCAGCGTCTAATCGTTGTCCTCCCAATGCGTCCATCAAAAACCTGGGATAGCGTCTCGCTGCCGCCCACTCCCAATTCTTTCCATTCACCCAGCAAATAAGCGATAAATCCATTCTCGCCGTCCCAGCTGCCCCCGCCTTCTTCCCCCTTGTTCTGTTCCCAATATTCATCCAGAACATTAAAAAAGGGAGACTGCTCCGCAATTCTCTGTTTCAGGGTCCTGGACCGATCTTCTCTGGCTAATTTCCGGAGCCGTTCTATCTGGGCCTCCGTGGGGTTCGGAAAGAGCTCTAAGAAAACTTCCACGGTTTCTGGCTTGACTGAACTTCCATCCTCATCCGTTCTCCAGCGCGCAATAGCCTGTCTGCTAATGCGGTTCTTAAAAATCTGGGAAAGCCTTTCGCTGCTGGTCACTCCCCATTTCTTTATCAAATAGTTACTAAATCCCTTCTCGCCGCCCCAGCGGCCTCCGCCTTTTTCCCCGTTGTTCTCTTCCCAATATTCATCCAGCACATCAAAGAAAGAAGTTTTCGCTGTCGCTTCGAATTTCTCCTTGGTTGAGCTGTCAAGAGCGGCTGTCTTTTCACTCCCGGCCCCAACCGGCAACGATCCCAGTACCTCCCCCTCTTCTTGCCCCGCCACCGGCACTTCCCCCTCCCGCATCTCGGAGCGCTGCTTGAGGGCGTGTTGGACAAGGGCTTTATCGATTGCTTTTTGTGTTTTCCTGCCTTCTTTACTTCGATCATAGTGCAGTTTTTTTCCGTCAGGTTGCCCTTTCTTCTTGTCAAAACGTCCTTTCTTGCCGTAAGGAACGACAACCGGTTTACTGACTAAGTATGCCTTTCCTCCCATTATTTTTTTATCCTCTGAAACGTTCGGCGATCGTACTTCACTCCGCTGAATACTGGGGTCCAGAACCGCCGGGACGCCGAGCATCGAGGGTTTGGCTTTGTTGATATTTTCCAAAAGGCCAACGACATTAGCCGGCGTGAGTTGATTTTTGCCGAGAAGGTCCTTAAGACCGGCCGCAAATTGACTAAGCTGGGATTCAAAGTTCTGCCATATTTGGCCCAGACTTTTGTCGCGGAAATCGCCTAGTTCTTTTTCGATCGCCTTGAGGAGTTCTTCGTTCGTCTGGGCCGTTCGCTTCCCGAATTTGGAGGCGTAGACCTGAGCGAGCATATCCAGGTACCGCGTGTAATTTCCGGCTTCGGTGATACGTCCCTTCCGTGAAAGGTCGCGGATCAGGGTGTCCCGCCACTCTTTGATCCCGCGCATGAAATCCGGCTGGTTCATCGCTCCCACAAGCCGCCGGGTCGCGTGCCGCACGAAGGCGTCATAATAGGTCGTCTTGAGGTATTCGCTGTAGGACACTTCCTCCCGCATCACCTCGGCGTAATTCTCGGCGCCTGCCAAAGAAGCCCTCTGCGGACTCACAACCGCATAACTGATCTTCTGCGCGTCCAGGATCTGCCGCAAGCCGTTCGTGTGGAAACCGCCTGCTACCACGACGGCTGCCGTCTGTCTTTCATCGTGCATGAGCCGGGTCAGATTCTGGTAAAAGGCCTGATCCCTTTCCAGCGCGAAATCGTAGAACGCTTCGGACGCCGCGATCCCTTCCCGGAACTCGGGGTCTTCCAAAAGATCACGGTAGGTATCCGGGTCCTTTCGGAATTGGACGAGCGCCTCGTGGGTCAGCTCCAACGAAAACAATTCGCGCAATAAAAAGAGCTTCCGGTATTTGTCCGCGATCTTTTTTTCCTCCGACTTGGTGATGAGGCTCGATTCGATCGTCTCCAACCCTTTTTGGAGCTCGGTAAAGAGCCGGCTGCCTTTGATTGACGCGAGCGTTTCGGTATTCCCAAGAAGTTTTTGCATCGCGGGCGTCAGCTTCGGCCGGAACCCGTACGCGTTCCCGGTCTCGATCATTTTTTGGAGGAACTGCCCCGGGTCTGTCCTGGCGGTCAAGAAGGCCTGAAAAGCGTTGTAGAAATTGATCTCGTCCTGAGGGCTCATTTTGCGCGCATATTTCGCCTTGAATTCGGCCGCCATGGTCTTGATCAGCGGGGCCAGTTTTTCTTGGTCCCCAGATGCCACAGAGCCCACGGAATTGACCAACCGGCTCAGTTCTGAAAGTTCGGGGTCTTGCGCCAGGATCTTTTTGAAGTTCACGAGGTAAAGCAGGAATTCCGCGAAGCTGGTCCGCTCCGCGCGGAACGCCTCCGCCTGTTCCTGGAATTCATTGAGTTTTTCCGAATAAATTTTTCGGCGCGCTTCATCGAGCTTATTCTTGTAGGCCTTCCATTTCGCATCCAGAACGGTTTTGACTTCCTGCGCGTCTAAATACGCCCGGTAATTCTGTTCGTAAAGGTCCCAATCCTCGATCCCGGAAAAAACACGCTCCTTTTCGCCAAGGATCGCGGCCATTTGCGCGCCGCTGAGCTCTCCCCGGCCCAGATAGCCGGAGAGGATCTGCTTCTTGATCTTCGCGTCGGGAAACGCGCGGAAGATCGTCGGATCAAGCTTGGACCTGGCCCCTTCGAGCGCCACCAGGCCGACACCGTAGCTCTTATCAAGATGCTCGATAAGCTTCTGAATGTTCGTTTGGGCATCGTCGATCGCGTGGGCGTCTTGGATCAGAATAACAAACCTGGAGGGAGGATGGAGGATGGAGGATGACGACAGACTATTTGCTCCCTCCGCCAACCGCTCTACGCCATCCTTTTTTTGCTGTCCGCCATCCGTCGCCGGAGCGTTGGAGTCATCCGAAAACAACTGTTGGGATTCGATCCGGCCCATCTCCGCCGGAATGGTGAAATCAGACAGTTTCGTGATTGGAATATTTTTCTGTGGAGCGGCGGACGCGTCCACGGGTGCGGGTGAAGCCCAGGCCACACTCGTGACCGTGAACATCACCGCCACGAGCACTGATGTCAGTCTCAGTCCTGCGCTATGTTGTTTCTGACTTTGTACACCCATAAAAGATGTCGCTTTTTTTATCCCCTTAGTCAGAAAATACTTTACTCCGGAAGAGGTGATAACCCCTTCAACGGGATGATGTTGTAATTTTTCTGACCTGCCTCCTTTCTCTAACTAAAATATGCCATTGCATAAAAGATATTACAAGTTTTTAAAAGGTATTATTTGATCGTAATTGACTATAATATGCTATAAGACAATATATTTGCTATATTTTACTATAACACATCCTGGTTAGATTCGTCGGCAGGAATCTGGCATCATTAAGTAAAATGCCAGATTTTCAGGGTGGTCCGGACTGGCGTTTACTTCTTTCCGGAGCGCAGACTGCAGCGGTGCTGCCAAAAAAGATCGGCGAGGAATACCGTAAAAGCGTTCACCGAATGCATGGACAGATAGGAGGATAGATACATGGAAGAAAAAGACCTTTCAGAATAGATCAGGACTTACCGGACCTTGCGGTATTGGTATTTCCCTTTGATGTTCGATTCAAAAAAGCGGCCGTGGGAGGGGGCCGTCAAAAAATCCTTGTAGACGACTTCGGGGACACTTTCATACTGGTAAACGGGGCCTGCGATAAATTCGACCTGGAGCATGTTCCGCTTGTGTTCATAGCCGATCCATTCGATCTCGCTCGATAAGACCATATTGTTGATCATCGTATCCCCCTTGCCCCGTTAAAAATGAGAATATTTTTTGATTCACGCTGATAAAGCTCCGCGTGATTACCTCGCCCCGGCGGCGGCAATTTCCGAATGCTTGGGGTCCCTAACATTAACGGATGAATTTCTAAAACCTTGAATTTTTGATGAATTTTTTCGGTTTCAGGGCACACCCCTTCCGACGGCGTAAGCTCAAAATGTCCGCACTTCATGCGCTGCCCAGGCGCCCAGAGAACGGACACACGCCTTCTAACGGCCTCACGGTTCCGTCGCACCCCCTCTTTAAGATTGCGGGTGTCTTTTGGGATTCTCGAGCAGGACGCAGATCTCTTCATCGAGCGCTCCGAATTCTTTGGCGATAGCGATGAACTCGGGGCAATTCTCATAGGCCTCCCCGAGCAACGCTTCCCGCAGGTACAACAAAGCGGTCAACTTCACAGGATCCCGCACCCTCCACCTGTATTTGGTGAGATACGTCGGTCTTGTAATGGGATTCATGGGTGTCTCCTTTCATATGCACGTACCGGCGTAACCCATTCACGCCGGTCACTGTGCTATTCCCTTTTTATTCGCCCCGCATCCTTGCGAGATGGGTATTACATCCGCCAAATTACATGGCGGATTCGTCTCTTGGCGCCCTAAAACAGGCGCCAAGGCGAAAAAAAAAGCCCACAACCGCTGGTTCGGTTGTGGGCTTTTGAATGATTCCGTTCTTTACTTCAGGTTTACTCGAGTCCCTCCGGAGTTTCCCTCAACAGCCCACGACCGCCGTAGCGGCAATGCGTGGACAGAAACCACGCCTGCGCCATGACCGGCGTCATGGGAAGACGTACCGACTTCCTGATTTTTTTGAGGTTAAACCCGTTCATCGTTGTTCCTTTTTCGCTCCTTCTTAATCTTTGCGGGAGATGAACGAGGCAAATGTAACAGTGTTTCGGGATTTTGTCAATTGACCGAACGCTGTCCCAGGGGAAATGTCATCAAGAGCGGCACCATCAAAATTAACGCCTCACTCGGGACAGCGTCCGGTCAAGGTCAGCGGATGCGTCGCTTGAACTCACTCCAAGGAAAGTATTTTCCCGGACATTCCGTGGCGGCTCCGGGGACGTTACGATGACCAACGATGTTCTGATCCGGGATCCCATAGAATTTTTTGAGGGTTGTCACGAGAAAAACAAGGGATTCCATCATAGGAACGGGGAGACC
Organism: Candidatus Omnitrophota bacterium; assembly: GCA_019052695.1. Classification (GTDB taxonomy): domain Bacteria; phylum Omnitrophota; class Omnitrophia; order Omnitrophales; family Aquincolibacteriaceae; genus Pegaeibacterium. Next base: position 7,427 of record JAHQRI010000015.1, on the reverse strand, counting down.
CGTCTCGCTATAATTGCCGACCACCGCGATCCCGATCGATTTTTTATTCCAGTCCCCTTGTTTGGTGTGGGCCCCGTCCATTTGCTTGATCCACCGGGGTCCCACTTCGATCTGGCCGATCATCTTTCCCCGGGTACCGTTGTCGACCAGAAAATCATAACCCATGCCGTGCTCCCAACCCCTTTTCTGGTGAAGGCTATTAATACTGTACGCACTGCCCTCGTCCGTCGCCGTGTGGTGGATCACAATATGGGTCCAACGCATCGTCGGATAAAGGGGGATGTTCGGCCGCGGCCCGTACGTGTTCGGGATCAAAAGCTTCTGCCCGTTCTTGATCTGGGTCGGATCGGTGATGTTATTGACCCGCATGAGGGTCGCCATATTGACGTTGTAAACCGTACTGATGCGCCACAAAGTTTCCGAAGGACCGACCTCATGGTAAATATCCCTGGGCGTAACTCCGGAAGAGGGCAAGTAAGAACTGATCGCTGAAACCGGCTGGGCGGCGGTCTGTAAAGGAAGGACACGCGGTGCCGTTGTCGGCGGCGGGGTGCTCGCACACCCGGAGAGAACGCTCCCGCATCCCAATAGAACAGCAAGGACCGTACCCCGCGAAAGATGACAAGGACCCGTGAAGACCATGAAAAACCTCCGGACCGACCTTTTTAGCTCCCTAGATTTTCGCCCTAAAAGTCCCCTAGCTTTAGGATTTTTCGGGGCCTTTTCCGGCCAAGCTCGAACAGCTTCAGCGGAGGCTAAAATAGCGGTCGATCTTTCTTTGAAATGCCCCGAGCCCTTTGGTGGTACACCGTCCAAGGTCAACCGCCAGAACAGGCAACCCCTTGGCTGACAGAGCCTCATAATCCCCCATCGCCTGGGCTCGCTTCAGCTGGCTGAACCCGTACACTTCCCCGGGGATCTTCACGTCCGCCGCGTCTTTGACGAAGAATTCGATGAAGATCCCCTGTTTCGGGCCGCCCTTGTAAAGCTGTCCGATCGAATGAAGATACCGCGGTCCGAACCCCGAAAGAACGGGGACCCCCAACGCCGTCGCTATCCTTTTTTGAAGCGCCCGGAGCGCCTTCTGCGTGACGGGAGAGCGGTCCAGATAAGCGAGGAGCGAGACGAAACCGTGCTGCGGCAGTTTCCCGAAAAAGGCCTTGAGCGCCTTGTTGTCCGCGGGCGTCAGCGACGGGCCTTTGACCGCAAGAAGCTGCTTCGGCTGCGGCAACGGCTTTTTCTTTTCGACGTTTTCCAGCAAGCGCCCCGTGATGTCCTTGGACTCTTTGACGTTCGGTTCGTCGAAAGGATTGATGCGGAGGACGACGCTCGCGAAACTCGTCGCGATCTCCCACCTCAGGAACTCCCCGCCCACATTGCTCCCGCCGGCCCAGACGAAATCCAGAACCGGAAATCCTTTCTGCTTCAGCGCCTTGATGCGCGCCGCCCAGCCTTTTTCGTTCTCGCCTTTCAGGCGCAGGATAACGAAGACACGGTCCTGGCCGTAGCGATCCAGCGAAAAAGGCATTTCTCCGGCGACCGGCGTGATCCCTTTGCCTTCCTTGCCGGTACTTTCCGCGATCAACTGTTCAGCCCAATCCGCGAACGAAGCCAGGGCCGGCGACGTCCAGAACGTCAGCTTATCCTTGCCCCGGAGCGCGAGAGCGCCCAGCAGGATCCCGAGCGAGATGCCTTCATTCTTCGAAATATCCTTGTCCGCGCGCATTGCGTCCAGAAAACGCTGCGCGTCCGCCACGATCCTCCGCACATCGATCCCTAAAAGCGCAGCGGGCACCAACCCGAAAAAGGAAAGCGCGGAATAGCGGCCGCCGATATCACCGGGGTTCAAGAACACGCCGGCGAACGGCTTGCTGCGCCCGAGGTCCGCGAGGGGCGACCCGTCGTCCGTCACGAGCACGAACCGCGTCGCCGCTTGGGACTCGTCGCCTTTGTAGAACGCCGTCACCTTGGCAAAGAAATACTGGTATTGCGAGCGGGTCTCGATCGTAGACCCGGATTTGCTGCCCACCAGGAACACCGTCTTCGGGTAGCGGATCACTTTCTCGACCTTGAGGATGCTGGCCGGGTCCGTCGTGTCGAGCAAGTGGAACCGGGTCCCCTTCGGCGCCCCCTTGACCTTGTCCGCCGGTTTTTTCAAGATGAGCGACAGCACTTCCGCCGCGAGGCTGGAACCCCCCATCCCGAGCAGCACGACATCGCGAACACCTTCTTGAAAAAACTTTTCCTGAAGCCGGTCAATCTCGTAGAGCTTCCCGACGAGCTTTTCGCAGTTCTCCACCCAGCCCAAACGGTTGAGGATGACCTTCTGGTGCGCCGCGTCGTTGCTCCAAAGGGTCGGATCCTTGGCGAGCCAGCGCGCGTGGACATCCTTTTTCGCGAGCCCGGCGACCGTGTCCGCCGCGGTCTTTTGGAGCGCAGCCGGCAGCGCGACCGTCGTCTTAACGGCCGCCGCGTTCTTGATCTTTGCCGCGCGCTTCTTTTCCAGGACCGCCATCAGCGACTCGAACGAATAGACGAAAGCCTTCACGCCGTCCCGCTGCAGCTTGTCACAGACCGCGTGAATATCGATCCCGAACCCCTTGAGCTGACGGATCGCCTCCATCGCGCCCTCCATGTCCTCTTCCACGGTGTCCGGGCGTATTTTCCCGTGGTCCAGGAGCGCCTCCCAAGTATTTTGCGGGAGCGTATTCACTGTATCTTTCCCGACCAGTGGTTCCACATAAATAAGATCGGGATAGGCCGGGTTCTTGCAGCTCGTGCTGCCCCAAAGCGTCTTTTGAACGAAAGCCCCTTGGGCCTTCAGCGCCTCGAACCGCGGTGAGCCGAACAATTCTTTGAACGCCTGATAGATCGCCTTGGAATTCGCGATCGCGGACCGGCCTTTCAGGTCCTGCAAAAGGGCGCGTTTCGCGGCGTCTTTTTCCGTCGCGAGCTTCGCGTCAAGCTGCTTGTCGATGTCCGTGTCGATACGGCTCACAAAAACGCTCGCCACCGAATGGACCGTGCGGAGGTCGCCGCCCCGGGCCGCGAACGCCTCGAGACCCGCCAGGTAAGCATCCGCCACCTCGCGGTAATTCTTCTGGGAGAAGATCAACGTGACGTTGACATTCACGCCTTCCCCGATGAGCCGTGCCACGGCCTTCACGCCCTGCGGCGTCGCCGGTACTTTGATCATGACGTTGGGTTTGTTCACAAGGCTCCAGAGCCTTTTGGCCTCCGTGACCGTCGCGTCCTCGTCGAATGCGAGGCACGGAAGGACCTCCAGGCTGACGAAACCTTGCTCGCCACCCGTCTTTTCAAAGACCGGACGGAAGAGATCGCAGGTCTCGCGGATGTCGGCCAGCGTCAGCGCGTCATAGACCTCAAGCGTGCCGGCACCTTTCGCGAGAAGTTTCTGGATATCCGCCTCATACCCTTCGCCCTGGCTGATGGCCTGCTGGAAAATAGAAGGGTTCGACGTCACGCCCAAGAGACCGCTGTTTTCGATATAGGACCGAAGCGTTCCGGACCTTAGGAGCTTGCGGCTGATCGTATCCAGCCACGGCCCTTGCCCGGCTTTATAGAGTTCGACACTGGGGAGAGACGAGATACAGGCTTCCATAACGCTCCTTGTTCCGCATGAACAGGTTCAAAAATAAAAGTTTAAAAGAATGCGCGACCTACGATGAATAACGGGCGGCAAAAACGGCGCAGTATAGCATGTCCCTCTCGGAGGGGCAACGCTCGCTCGATGGCGCAGGGATTCCCCGTCACGCACCGCCTCACCTTCCGGCGCGAACCCCGTAAACCGGATCAGGCGGCCCGGCCTCAGGACGGCAAAATACTGATCACGGAAAGAATGCGCTCCGGGGTCTTGCACTCGGCCCGATAAGAAAAAAAATCCCGGTTCTGGCAAACGGTACAAACGCCCGTGTCTTCGATGCGTGCCTCGGGGACCCCCCGTTTGAGAAGGCGGTCTTTGATCACGCCGACAAGGTCCAGGACCCCTTGGGAGGCGCTTCGTGCCCTGTAAAAACCCGGGAAATACCCCATGAACTCGTTCCCCACCTCATAGCAACAGGCCCGGATCGCGGGGCCGATCGCGACGCAAAGATCTTCGGGCCGTGACTTCGCCTTCTGGAAGAAGGCCTTCAACATTCGCCCGATGATCCCTTTCTTGACGCCCTTCCAACCTCCGTGCGCGATTCCTGCCACCCTCCGTGCGGGATCCCAAAAAAACACCGGCACGCAATCCGCCGTCCGGACCCCTAGAGCGAGCCCCGGAACCCGCGTGATCAAACCGTCCGCCGGGACCTCAAGGACTTTTGGCCCGGCCTCCTCCGCCCACAGGACCTGATCACCATGAACTTGTTTGACCATGACCAGCCGCCCCGGATCCAAAGACAGCGCGCGCATAAAATCTACCCGCCTTGAGTTCGGGAAAACCCGGGAGGAAAAAGCGGCGACAATTCCGCCTCCGAGTGTTTTGAACCGGAACACGCCCGGCGGCGATTCCTGAACGGTCACGGCTGAGGGGCCGCTTCAACGGCAGCAGGGGCTGCCTCGAAAAACTTCTCTTCGGACAAGAGCTTTTCCGCTTTTTTCATCTGCGGGTCTGCATGGAAACGTTCGCGGAGGACCCCGTCGTTGAGGTAATTGTTGATGGCGATCAAGATCATTCCCTGATCAAGTGCCAGGTATTTTCGGGCGACCTTCCCGGTCGCGACATCGACACTGTCGTAAAAACCGTACTCGCCGTAGAGGTCATAGAGTTCAAGCAACTTCCGCAAATTGGCGATCACCTGCTCGGGCGCGTACTCGAGCGCCAGCACGCTCGCGTGCGGTGTGACGACCCCGCTTTGATATCCTTTGATCCCGAAAGGTTTCGCGCCGTATTCCGCGTAACCGCCGCCGGGCACAGAGCACGGGCTCATCCCCCATACCGGCAGTCCTAACTCCTCCAAGGCATACCGGATCTGCCCCTGCACGTGAAGCGCGTTGTTCTTACCCAATCCCTCCGCCGCCAGCGTTTTTTCTTTGAGGACGATCGCCGGCATCAGCGCTTCGAACGCGGATCCTCCCCAACTCGGAACATATTGGAGTCCCCTCCACTCGTAATGTCCTCCGGTGCACTGGTAGCCGAGGACGTCCCGGGTGATCCGGCCCTTGGGGATCTGTCCTTGCCAGTCGTAATTTTCGGGGAACGTCCGGACCGGTCCCTCGAACCAGTGTTCCTCGGGAATGTCCCCGCGCGCGATCGCCATGTATGTGGCGGCGCGAGGTTCGGCGTAGAACACACCGTAATGATAATCCGAATAAACACCAAGGTTGGCATAATAACCGTGGAACATTTGCCGCTCGATCGGATCGTAGAAGAACTCGAAATTCCCACGTGCGATCATTTTCGTTGCCGCCTCGTTCAATTCTTCCGGAAAAGCGCTTCGCGCCACGTAGAGACCGAGAAGCAGCCACCCGCTATCGACGAACGACACGAAAAAACTCGTCGGGTCCATGAGCGTCGTGTCGTAATAGTTATAAGGGAAACCGCTGGCGTGAAATTCGAGTTTTTCTACGGCCGCCAAAGTCATCTGGATGCGCCCAACAGCCTCCTCCCGCGTGAGAAAACCGAGGTCATAGGCGCTTACGACCGCCATGAAATAAACCCCCACGTTCGTAACGTTCGTATAATCCCCGATCCAGACCCCCTCACCGAGGGGATCCGCTTCCCCCAACTGGATATTATCGAGCGGCATATGATTTTCAGCATCCATGATTTCATCAAAGAACTTCCAGGTATCGTGCGCAACCTCCCGAAGGAACTCCCGGGGGTCCTGCGAAAGATCCTTTTTCACGGTCAGGACACGAGGGAAACCGCGTAACCGGCCCGCGAGGAACCGAGCGAATTCCACGGTCCCGTGCGGGATCGTCGTCTTGCTCGCGAACCGTTGCGGCTGGTCCACGGCGCTGGGGCCCGGATCCCCGGTCTTCACGAAGCGGATGTTGTCCACATAGATCCGGCCCTGTTTACGTGTCACAAATTTGTCATTAAAAATAAAAATGAGTTCATTGAGGTCGGTGTAACCCACCAAGGGGTTTTCCCAGGATTCGGGTTTCGCGAAATCGATAAGCCCCGTCAGCTTATTGAGCGGCAGCATCACGGTCTGCCACTCCGCGGTGACCGGGATGACGGCCGAACCCCGGACGCTTTCGCGACAACCCGGGTCCTTGCATTTCTTGAGTTCAATACGGAATTTTTCGGTGAATCCCTTTTCACCGTCGCCCTTGAGCTCGAACGCGAGATGGTCATACTGGCTGCCGTCGAGGCCCTCGAGCTTTGTCCAAAAACCGTTCGCCGCGGACCGGTCCGAATCCACGCTGTAGGTCAGACTTAACCCGCGGCTTTCCGTCCCTTCCTTCGAGACCAGCGACACGACCTTGAGGTCGGTAAAGGAATTATTGATGTCTTCGGGATCCATGTTCCAATCGCCGATCCCGCCGCCCAGGTTATTGACGAGTTCCTCCCCCTCGAAGTCAGCCACAAGCTTCACGATGGGTTCTTTTAGAACGGTCTTCGCAGCGCCGGTTTGCTCCCGCGCGGGGCCCGAGGAGGTGACCGCTTCTTGGGAGGCCGTCTCAAATTGCCCCGCCGCGGGCTTGTTCGCGCCCGAACACCCCGACTGAAACGCCAGCGTCATGACCAGGAGCATCCCAAGTCCCCCGCGGATCCGACCTCCCGGGTTGCCACAGTCGGCAGAAAAGAACGTGTGAGGAACGTGCGAGGCGCTCATAAGTAAGCCCCCAATTTTTTCCATGTCCGGGGCCCGACGATCCCATCGACTCGTAGGCCCTTCGCCTTTTGAAAACGCCGGACCGCCTGACGCGTCCGTTTGCCATAAAATCCGGTCGGCGAGCCTTTGAAATAGCCCGCCTTTTGCAACGCTTTTTGGATCTCCCGCGTCTTGGTGCGGGACGGCAATTGCGCCGTCGACTTGATCGGCTTGAGCTGTTGGCCCGTTCCGTAGGCCGCGATAGCCCTGAGGTCGGACCAGAGATAGGCCCGGCGAGCGCTTCCCATGATCCCGACAAAGATCTCTTTTCCGGGGGCGCTGACGCGGCCGGCGAAGCAATGGCGGGCACGGCGGGTCCAGCCTGTTTTGCCGATGACCCCGCTCGTGCGCCACAACATTTTGTTGCAATTCACGAGGGAGATCTTGCGCCCCCCCCGGGAGGAAATGACAGCGCTTCGCGGTTTGAGAGGTTGAAAGATGTAGGGATAGCGGAAAGCCGCCATGATTATGGGGGCCAAGTCATGCGCCGTAGAGTACTGCCCGCTCGCGGGCAGGCCGGACGGGTTAACAAAATGAGAATTTTTCCCGCCGATCTGCCTGACCTTTCGGTTCATCAACCGCGCAAAAGCAGGCCGGGAT
>JAHQRI010000113.1 GCA_019052695.1 Candidatus Omnitrophota bacterium | reverse complement strand
GCCCACAACGACCTTCGCCTCCGGAAGGATCCGGCGGACCGCCTCGCACATCACCTTCACTTTGCCGGCGTTGGAAAGAATGCTCGTGATCCCGACCACGTCATAGCGGTTCTTCTGAAGTTCCTGCTTGAAGCGTTCGAGTGAGGGAAAGTCGAGCACCGCGCAGGGAGCTTCAATGTTCTCTTGCAAAAGAAGCAGGCTGAAGGAGCGGTGGAACATCCGGAGCGAAAACGGTCCCTGGACGCGGGTGACCTGATTGTGGAAAAGCTCCATGGGGTTGATCGACCGGCTCCCGTAAGCGTCGTCACGCGCGTAAGGCCCGAAAACGCTCGTTAAGAGGATCCGGGCTTGTTTGCCGCGAGGATGTCTCGCGGGAACGTAACGGGATAACGGAGGTCTTACTTCGAGGATCGGGGCCAAGATCGTTTCCTTTACCGGTTCGGGAACGCACTACCGCCCAACAAAGAACGTGCAACAGCTTGGGCAGTCGCTATAATAGACAAAAAGTCCGGATAAGAAAATCAAATCTTGAGGGTCTATGGGGACCGACGCAAAGCTCCATATCGGGATCGTTGGGGGCGGGGTCGCGGGCATCGGCGCCGCGTACCTGCTGCAGCGAAAATACCGCGTGACCCTTTTGGAAAAGAACGACTACCTGGGCGGACACACCCACACCATCCTCCTCCCCGAAGGTCCCGACGCCGGCACTCCCGTCGACACCGGTTTCATCGTCATGAACGAGAAGAACTACCCGGACCTCTGCTGGTTTTTGGCCCAACTCGATGTCAAGACCCAACCGGGCGACATGTCCCTGAGCGTCGAAGTCCCCTCCCGGAAAGTCCTTTATTCGAGCGACCTTCCCGGCGGTCTTTTCGCGCGTTTGGGGAATCTTTGGAGCCTCTCTTTTTACCGCATGATCAGGGAGGTCTTCCGGTTCTACCGTCAGGCCCGCGAAGACCTTGAAGCCGGCCGGGTGCCAGCGGGATCCACACTGGGAGAGTACCTGAAACAAGGAGGCTTTTCGAAAACATTCGCGGAGGATCATCTCATCCCCATGGCGGCGGCGATCTGGTCCGTCCCTCCGGGTAAGGTGCCCGACTTCCCTGTTTTGACCTTTCTTCGTTTCTATCAAAATCACGGGTTGCTCAGCCTGACCCAAAAACCTTTATGGCGGACCATCGCGGGCGGAAGCCATAGTTATGTGCGTGTCTTTGAGAAAAACTTTCAAGGCGAGATACTTTTGAACACGCCGGCGCTCGCCGTCAAACGCCACGACAACAGCGCGGAAGTGCGGACCGCACGGGGCTCCCTGTCATTTGACCGCGTCGTGATCGCGGGGCATGCCGACGAAGCCCTTGCCCTGTTGCAGGATCCTTCCGCTGAAGAATCGCGGCTTCTCGGGGCCTGGCGCTATTCGGCCAACCAAACGGTCCTTCACCGGGACGCCAAAATGATGCCTCCAGTCAAAAGGGCCTGGGCCTCGTGGAACGTTTTTCGTGATGACGCGGCGGGCGCCCCGTCATCCGTGGCCGTCACTTACTATATGAACCGGCTGCAAAGGCTTCGCACCGCAAGCGATTATTTCGTGACTCTCAATCGCGAAGCCGCCATCGAGCTTTCCAAGGTCGTCGGCAGTTTTCTTTACCATCACCCGATCTACGACTTCGCGTCCCTGGGTTCCCAGGAGGCCCTGTCGGCTTTGAACGGCCGGCGGAACACTTATTATTGCGGCGGTTATTTCGGCCACGGCTTTCACGAAGACGCGATCCGCTCGGGATTCGAAGTCGCCGGACTTTTGGGGGTCCCCCGTTGAGATCGAAGATCCTGCTTTGTGAGCTTGTACATGCGCGTTTCGCCCCCGTCCGCCACTCCTTCCGTTATCCCATGACCCTGTTGATCCTCGATCTTGACGAGATCGAGACTCTCGAACGGAAAGTCCCCCTTTTCGGACACAACCGTTTCAGCGCCTTTTCCATTCACGAAAAGGATTATGTCCTCGGAGGCAAGGGCCCCCTCCGCCAAAAGATCACGGACTTCTTGAGATCAAAGGACTATCCGGCCCCCGAGGGACGCATCGAGCTTGTGACCGCACCGCGTTATTTCGGGACCGTCTTCAACCCCGTTAGTTTTTATTATGTTTACACGCCGCGGGAAGACCTTCAATGCGTCGTCGCGGAGGTCAACAACACCGTCGGCGAGCGGCACTTTTATGTTCTGACCCAAAAGGCCGACCCCCGGCCGGGGTTTCTTGCACATTACTGGAACCCGATCGAATTTTTTATCTCCCCTTTTATGAAAGCGGAGGGAGATTATGAATTCCATTTTTCAACCTTGGAAGACCGGGTCGACATTCGCGTCACCGACCACCGGAACGGAAAGATCTTCTTTTTCGCCCGGTTCTTCGGAAATACCGTTCCCCTCACGAACGGCAACCTGGCCAAAATGATGTTCCGCCATCCGCTGCTCGGGGCGATGACCTTCCCGAGGATCCTCTGGCAAGCCGTGATCCTTTTAACGAGAAAAAGGCTCCCCGTATACGACAAACCGGAGCCCTCCCATCCGAGGACCTACCGCCTGGCCCCGCCTTCCCCGTTCCAGAACCTTTGTCTGAAAGCGGTCCTGCGATACTTCAGCCACTTTGATCGCGGGGAACTCACGGTCATCCTGCCGAACAAGTCCGCGCTTCGTTTCGGGACAGCTTCAAAAGGAAGGCGCGTCGCGCTTCATGTTCACAATTACGATTTTTTTAAGCGTCTGTTCTTCTCCGGGGATATCGGTTTTGGCGAATCCTTCACGGCGGGAGAATGGGGATCCCCCGATGTCACTGAGCTTCTCCTTTTCTTTGCCGACAATCTGGACGCCGTCAATGGGAAGATGCCCCGTGGGAATTTTTTCACCCGTGCCCTCGTCGCAGCACTTCATCGCGTGCGGGAGAACAGCCTTCGCGGAAGCCGGAAGAACATCCGGGAGCACTACGATCTCGGCAACGCCTTCTACCAGCTTTTTCTGGACCCGACCTTGACCTATTCCTGCGGCATTTTTGACACTCCTTCTTGTTCACTCGAGCGGGCGCAAGAGAACAAATTGGATTCTATCCTCGCAAAGGCCGCCCCGCGTCCGGAAGACCACATCCTCGAGATCGGTTGCGGCTGGGGCGGATGGGCCGTACGGGCGGCCCAAAAAACAGGATGCCGCGTCACGGGCATCACGCTGTCCGAAGAACAACGGAATATGGCCGTGGAAAAGGTCGCAAAGGCCGGCCTGCAGGAAAAGATCTCGATCCTGCTTAAGGATTACCGCGAGGTCGAAGGATCCTTCGACAAGATCGTTTCGATCGAAATGCTCGAGGCCGTCGGGCACGATTACCTCGGGCTTTTTTTCCAAAACTGCGACCGATGCCTGAAGCCCGGCGGCAGGGCCGTGTTCCAGGTGATCACGATCCCCGACGCCCGCTACGAGGATTACAGGAAAAGGCCTGACTGGATCCAAAAGCACATTTTCCCGGGAGGGATGCTCCCCTCGTCCGGGGCCCTCCAAAGGGCCCTCGCATCGACCCGGCTCCGGATCGTCGAGACCGCGTCCCTAGCCCCCCATTACGCCAAAACGCTGGCCGCCTGGCGCGCACGTTTCAACGAACATAGCCGGGAGATCGCGGCGCTTGGTTTCGACGAGGCTTTTCGCCGCAAGTGGAACTATTATTTCCATTACTGTGAGGCGGGCTTCGCTTCCGGAATGATCGATGTGATCCAAATGGTCCTGGCGCGTCAAAATGGCCCCGGACCCGCCGGTGCCCAATGAATCTTCTCCCCCCGAGATCGCGGATATTGTTCCTGACGGGACTGCTCGCGGTCACTCCCCCCGTTTTCGCGGCGGCCGGTCACGACCCTTGCCCGCACGGGGCCTGTTTTGAACGGGAGGTGAGGCGCGGCGATACGGCACTCCTGCTCCGGGGTTTCGGTACAAAACGTTTTTGGGGGTTCACGGTCTACGATGCCGCCCTTTACCTTCCGGCCGACCTGGGCGATCCGGGGAAAGCGCTGGAGCCCATCCCCAAAAAGTTGGTGCTCCGCTATCACCGCGATATTTCGAGAGAAGATATCCTTCGGGCCGCTTGGCATAACCTGGAGAACAACCCCGATCTCGATCTGGACGCCCTCCGGACACGTGTCGAGCAACTGCATTCGAAATTCCGGAACGTCAAGACACACGACCGGTACGCTTTGCTTTTCGTTCCGGGACAAGGGACCGAACTCCTCTTCAACGGCACGAGCGAGGTCGTGATCCCCGGGGACGATTTTCAGAGGGCTTATTTCGGGATATGGTTATCCGACCGTCCGATCAGCAAAAAATTGAAACGGGACCTTTTTGCGTGGCGTGAAAAATAGGCCGGAAGAACGGGCGGATCACGATACATTCCCCTCGGGTTCCCAGCCGCCTCCGAGAGCCCGGTACAACCGGACGTAGGAATTCACCTGGGAGCCTTGCGTGCGCGCGAGGATGTTCTGGGCTTCATAATATTGCTGGTCGGCATCCAAGACCTCAAGGTAGCTGGACAGCCCGTCCTCGTATCGGATCCGCGAAAGTTCGGCGGCCCGTTTGAGCGCCGCGACCTGCTTCTCCTGCTTCTCCCGCGTGGTCCTGATCTTGTCGATGTCCACCAGGGCGTCCGCCACCTCGCGGAACGCCGTGATCACCCGTTGTTTGTAAAGCGACGCGGACTGCTGCCAGCGGGCCTGGGCGGCCTTGTATCCGTAAACGTTCTTGCCTCCTTTGAAGACCGGCATGTCAACCTCGCCCCCGATCGACCATGTATAGCCCTTGGCATCGAAAACCGACGAGGGGCGTTCACCTGCCCCGCCCACGAAATTCGTCAAGTTGACAGCGGGCATGAACTCTCCGACGGCGACACCCACCCCGGCATTGGCCGCACGCAAAAGCTGTTCGGCTTCCATGATGTCGGGGCGTTCCTTGAGGATCGCCGAGGGAAGTCCCGATCCCGGAAGCGCGGGCGTGAAGGACTGTTGGGAAATAGAAGAGGTCCGCCGGACCGGGCCGGGGTTCCTGCCCAGCAGCTCGGAGATCTTGTTCTCCTGGATCGCGATCTGGCGCTCAATGTCCGGGATGTTCGCGGCGGTCTGCTCGTAATCGGCTTCCGCCCTGGAGGTCTCCAGCGCGGAGGCGGCCCCGCCTTGGAAACGTTTGTTGAAAAGGTCCAGATTGTCACTCCGGGTCTGCAAGGTTTTTTGGGCGACCTCCAATTCAAGATCGAGCTCGAGGAGGGTGAAGTAGGATTGCGCGATGTCAGCCACGAGCATCACCAGGACCCCCCGGCGGGCGTTCTCGGTGGCCAGAAATTCCGCTTTCGAAGACCGGACGGCCTGACGGATCTTTCCCCACAGGTCCAGTTCCCACGCGGTGTTGAACCCGCCCGCATACGTAG
>JAHQRI010000112.1 GCA_019052695.1 Candidatus Omnitrophota bacterium | reverse complement strand
CAGATTAAAGTTGAATTAAAAAAAGATTAAATATCTTTAATGTATTGGGACTTCGAAAGCTCCTGACAACACCAAGGGGAAATTGAGGTAAACCTGCGTACCTTGACCGAGCACACTTTCGATGCGACATGAGGCCTGGTGGGCATCGCAAATAGCCCGCACGATGCTGAGTCCGAGACCCGCCCCCTCCCGCGAACGGGCTTGGTCCGCGCGATAAAATCTCTTGCCGAGATTCTTCAGCGTCTCTGGATCGATACCAATCCCCGTGTCTTCGATCGAAACAACAGCTTGCGGCGAAGATTCATCGGCGCGGACTTTGATCTTTCCACCCGCCTCCGTAAACTTAAGGGCATTATCGAGAAGGTTCATGAAAAGTCGCTTGAGATGGACTTCATCTCCGTTGATCTGTACGTCCCCGCGAACTTCCAAGGTCATTTCGATCTCTTCCCGGCGAGCTCTTTCTTGATACAGCTTGACCACATGCTCCAGCGTATGCACCAACGAGATCGTCTTGACCTGAAGATTCAACTGCCGGGCATCGCTCCGGACCAAAAGCATGAGGTCATCCACCAACCGGATCAACCCGTTCACTTCTTCGTCGATCACAAGGATGCTTTGGTGAAGGTCTTCGGCCGATCGAACCCGCCGAAGCGCGAGGTCAATCTCCCCCCGGATGATCGCCAGCGGCGTTTTGAATTCATGGGATACGTTGGAGCTGAACTCCTGAACCGCTCGGGTCGAGGCTTCGAGTCGGTCGATCATTTCATTAAGCGTCTCGGCCAATCGATCCAGTTCATCCCGTGTTTGCGTCCGCGGCAAGCGGTCCTGAAGGTAGGCCGCCGTGATCTTGCGCGCCTGCCGGATCATCTGGTCCACGGGGTTCAAAAAACGCTTGGACAAGAACCAACCGGCAAAACACGCGGCCGCAACGCCGATCGGAATGATGACGATGTAAATCCTCGCAAGCCGCGCCAGGGTCTGGTCGATCTCGGAGAGGCGTTTTGCTGTCTGAATGATAAAAAAAGGCCTGCCCCGGAACCGAACCAGGTGATAATACAAACGGATGGGATTGTTTCGAAAATGGATCGTCTGGTAGGACTGCCCCTTTTCCATGAACACGGAATCCCGTTCGTAATCCGGGAAAATGACCTCACGCTCCCATCCTCCCAAATTAGAACTGATGACCGCATGGTCCAGGCCCACAATGCGCACTAAAAAAAGGCTCTGAGCGATCCGCCGGTGACGTCTTTCAAACTCCCGGATCCGAAATTCCAGTAAACCCTGAAAGTCGGGAGGAAAAGCGAGGGTTCCCTTCGTTATGCCCGGCGGCGAAAGGAACTTAGGGTCGTTGGTTTCGCGGAGAAAAGACAAAAGCCCTTTTTCGACGCTCAGGGCTTCTCCGGTCATGCCTTGCTCGACGTCCCGATAGAGCGCGCGCGAAAGTTCCGCGTACATCAAAAAGGCGAAGCCCGCGAGGAACACGGTCAGCATGAGCGCGTACCACAACGTCAGGCGGAGCTTGAACGAGCGGATCCGGATCATGGGTTGGCGAGACGGTAACCCGTTCCGCGAACGGTCTCGATCCGTGCGCCCGCCTCTTTTTCATTGATCTTCTTCCGGAGGAAATTGATGTAAACGTCGATCGTGTTGCTCATCGGATCGAAATGAAGGTCCCAGACGTGCTCCGCGATCGCCGTCCTTGAAACCACCTCCCCCGCATGTCGAAGCAGGTACTCCAACAGGGAAAATTCTTTCTGCGACAGGGTCACTTCAGCTGCTCCGACCCAGACCTGCCGTTTGATGAGGTCCATTTTTAATTTCGCATTTTGGAGAACGGTCTTGTCCTTTAAGTGCGGCGGGCGCCGCAGTAGCGCCCGGACCCGCGCCAAAAGTTCCTCGAAACTGAACGGTTTCGTCAGGTAATCGTCCGCGCCTTCATCGAGCCCCTTGATCTTGTCCTCCACCGTGTCCTTCGCCGTTAACATGAGTACGGGCACCTGTTTTTTTTGCTGACGCAACTTATGACAAAGCTCAACGCCGCTCATCTTGGGCAGCATCCAGTCAAGTAACAAAAGGTCGTATTCGTTCGTCAGGGCATATTCCAGCCCTTTTTCGCCGTCATCGGCGATGTCCACGACATACCCCTCTTCCTTGAGGCCCCGTTCCAAAAAACTCGACATCTTTTTTTCATCCTCGACGATCAAGATCTTCATAGCGGTCTTATTCTCCTTCCGGATCGAAATGGACGGTCACGTCCGCGTTGGCGTGATGTTCCCGGATCTTCGTGATCAAAGATTCGGTCATATCGTGTGCTCGTTTAAAATCGTCTTCCCCGCGGATCTCAATATGGAAATCCAGGAAAAGCTGGTTGCCGACCATGCGGCTGCGAAGGCTGTGGGCGCCAACGATTGCCGGATGGTGGCGTAGGATCATCATTCTCAAATTGTTCAGCTCACTCACGGACAACCCCCGGTCCAGCAGTTCCGCAATGGACCGGTTCAAAATGCGGAGGGCGGCCCTGAAAGTGAAAAAGGCGACAAGGATCGACACGATCAAGTCCCAAAAAACCTCCCCGGTCCAGCCCACCAGGACCAGGGCCAGGATCACGCCCAAATAGGAAAAGAAATCCATGGTGTAGTGAACCTCTTCGGCGCCAAGGATCAGAGACCTGCTGCTGAGGGAGATCCTTCGGAGCCTCCAGGACAGGAACGCCGTCAGGATCGCCGCGAAAATAATGACCCCGACCCCCAGCGGGATCGCGGCAACGTAACTTCCCCGGATCAGGCGCCTGATGGCCTCAAAGATCAGGAATAAGCCGCTAAAACCTATAAAAAGGCTTTGAAAGAGGCCGGCCAGGCTTTCGATCTTTCCGTGCCCGTATGCGTGCTCGTCGTCAGGCGGTTTGGACGCCATTTTGAATGCAAAGAAATTAAGGGCAGACATCATGAAATCCAAGGTCGAATCCAGCGCGGAAGCCATGATCGCCATGGAATGTGTCATGATCCCTGCCGTAAATTTTACGGCCGTCAGGACCAAGGCAACACCGAGGGATAGGATCAAGGCCTCCCGGGTCTGTGTCACGTATGCGTGAATGGTGTCCTGGGTCACGTTCGGCTCCCTTCATCTTCAGTGGCGCGCCGTACCTCTTGGTAGACCGCAAGGTCCTCTTCAGAAAAACACACGAACCGTATTTCGTCGAAATCAGCCTCAAATTCCCTGCCCGCCGTGAGGGCGATTGCCGCCGCGTCACGTTTCGGATAACCATAGACACCCGTGCTGATCGCAGGGAAAGCAATGCTTCGTAATCCGTTTTCCCTGGCTAACCGGAAACTATTACGGTAAGCGTTCCTCAATAAAACAGCTTCGCCAAACCCGCCGCCCTTCCAAACGGGGCCGACCGTGTGGATGATCCTCAGCATTTTTAGCTTCCCGGCCCGGGTGATCACTGCCTCCCCCGTCGCACAACGGCCGATCTTCCGGCATTCTTCCATGACCGAAGGGCCCGCCGCGTGATGAACCGCCCCATCCACGCCACCGCCCCCGCGTAATCCTTCGTTCGCGGCGTTGACGATCACGGCCACGTCTTCTTTCGTAATGTCCCCCCGTTTGATCCGGATCATCCTTTAGACCTTTTCGTGGGTCGCCCGCGGCGGAGCCTGCTCCAGGAGCCGTTTGACCACCTCGAGCAAGTGGAGCCCTTCAAAAGGTTTCGGTAAAAAAAAGTCCGCCTGACTTTGTTTCCACTGGGTATGCTCCTCAAAAAAAGCGCTCATCAACAAGATCGGCATCGTTTTATGCTCCGGAGAATTCCGGATCCAGCGACAAACGGTATAGCCGTCGCGCCCCGGCATGCGAACGTCCAAGATCGCGAGATCGAAATAGAACTCCTCGAGCATTTTGACCGCGATATTGCCGTCCGCGGCCCACACCACCTCGTGCCCGCCCCGGCGCAAACGTTCCGAAACGATCATCCCGACATCCACTTCATCATCCGCGACAAGGATCTTCGCCATGAAACCCTTTCCTTTCCCAAGATCTTGCTTATTTTCGTTTGAACTGTTTTTCGATCTCTTCCAGCGAATACTTGATAAGGCAGGGCCTGCCGTGGGGGCAATTAAAAGGGTTCTCGCATCGTGCCAGCCGTGCCAGAAGGCCCTGCATTTCCTGAAAGGTCAGAGCATCCGATGCCTTAACGGACCGACGCTTGCAGGCGATCATCGCCGCCACGTTCTCATGGGTCTCTGAAAGGCGTGTCCGGACCTTCCCCGCCTCTTTTTCATCGACAAAAAGCCGGACCAAGGATAACGGATCCTCGTCGCAAAGGGCTGCGGGAAGAGCGCGGATCACGAACGACGTTTCCCCGAAGTTTTCGATTTCAAAGCCGATCTTGTTGAGAAAAGACAGGTGACGCGTCAAAAGACCCTTTTGACGCGGGTGGAGTTCCAGGACCTCTTCCAAAAGCAATCTTTGGCTCGCGGGACGCTCCGCTTCGAAATTCTTTAGGAGCTCTTCGAACATCACACGTTCATGGGCGGCGTGCTGATCGATCAGGGCATAGCCCTCCTCCGTTTCCGCGAGGATATAAGTGCGGTGCACTTGACCAAGGACCCGCGTGATCACCGGGCCCTCACCGATGTGGATCGACGAAAGGCCAGGATCCACGTTCCAAGCAAACGCGCCGGTCCCCAAGTCCGCAACCTGTCCCGGGATCTCACGGCCTGTCGGGCGGGTCCCAAAATCGAACGTTCGCACTTCAGTCTGAGGGAGGTCACCGGGACCGGCAGACGTTCCACCGCTGATCCTGACGGAGGGAGCAAGGTCACCGTGTTCTTTTAAAGCCGCTTGCACGGTATGCTCGATAAGGGATTTGATCAACGTCTCGTGCGAAAGACGGACTTGCTGTTTTGTAGGGTGAACGTTCACATCAACGTACTGCGGATCGAGATCGAGAAAAAGGATAGCCATCGGGAATTGATGCTGCATCAAGAACCCGTGATACCCGGCCTGAAGACCGTGACTGAGGCCGTAGGCTTTAACCCATCGCTGGTTCACAAAAAAGAATTGCTGGGCGCGATTCCCGGAAGCCAGGGAGGGCTTTCCGACAAGCCCCGAAAGGCGCATGTGGGGCACTTCCTTTTCGACCGTCAGCGTCTGGTCCGCCCATGCATCCCCGAAGATCGCCCTGGCCCGCGTGCTTAAATCTGCCGTGGGTAAAAGGTCCAGGGGCCTCTTGTCACCCGAATCAAGCAGGAACCTAACGTTCCGGCGGGCCAGGGCAAGTGAGGTCACGCAATCAAGGATGTGCCCCATTTCCGTTGTATCCTGCTTAAGAAATTTACGCCGGGCCGGCGTGTTAAAAAAAAGGTCGCGCACTTCAATCGTCGTTCCCGGCGCGCAGGGACACTCCTTCACTTTCGCGAGGATCCCGCCTTCCGCCTCGATCCGGGTCCCCGCGGATGAATCCGCCGTCCGGGTGATCAGGGAGAACC
>JAHQRI010000111.1 GCA_019052695.1 Candidatus Omnitrophota bacterium | reverse complement strand
CAGGGACAGGTATACCGAATCTTCCGTGACCTTTTGGGCATGCGCGACCATCGGGGGCGTGTGAACGATGGCCCCCGCCTTCAACTTCAGGACCCGTTTCTGCGAAGGGTCCGCGACCGAACAACAGTGGCTCTCGTAGGCCCCGCTGATGAGGTACATGTACTGAACGTCTTTTTGATGGTAATGGTTGGCGCGCACGGACCCTTTCTTCGAGGTGATGTAGGCCACGTGCCCGGTCGTCCCCTCGAAGACGTTGATGATCTCACCCCGCGCATCGACAAAGGCAGGTTCCAGATGTTTGATGGTCTCTAATTCCATGATCACGGGTCTCCTTGTTTGATTCGGGATGCGTCCTTCAGGTCTTCAAAATTCGCGGAACCACGCCACGGTCCGGGCCAGGCCTTCTTTGAGGTCGTATTGCGGCTTAAAACCTGTAACCCGCTGGATCTTGGAAATGTCGGGGCACCGACGCTTCGGGTCGCTTTGCGCGTAGACCGCGTACGGCGGGTCAATGTGCACGATCTCGACCGGATAGGGCATGGCCGCGACGAGCTCTTTGGCCAGCCCCTCTACCGAGATCTCCTGATCCGGATTACCGACGTTAAAGGCCTCGCCGTTCGCATCCGAAAAAAGGACGCGGAAGATCATTTCGATCGCGTCGTTGATGTAACAGAACGACCGGGTGTTGCGGCCGTCACCGTGGATCGGGAGCGGTTCCTTGCGGAGCGCGTGCTCGATAAAGTTCGGAAGCACGCGGTAATCGTCCGGCCGGATGCCCGGCCCGTAGACGTTGAACGGCCTTACCATTTTGACCGGCACGCCGAACACATTCCAGTAGGTCATGCACATCGTTTCCCCGAAGCGTTTGGATTCGTCGTAGCAGGCACGCGGCCCCGTGATCGAGACGTTGCCCCGGTACTCCTCGCTCGTCGGCACGTGGGCATTGTCCGGGTCCCCGTAGACCTCGCTGGAACTCGTGAAAAGAAAACTCTGGACCTTTTTTTCGCGCGCGAGTTCGAGCATGTTGCGCGTCCCGATCGTCCCGACGTCCATCGTTTCGACCGGAAACTTGGTGTAATAGACCGGAGACGCGATCCCCGCCGCGTGGATCAGATAATCGATCTTTTTGTCCGTCCGGAACGGCTCGATCACATTATGTTTTTGAAACGTCAGGTTTTCATCCGATAAGATATGCTGCTCATAGCCCGTGATAAAATTGTCTAGCAAGATCGCCGAAAGTTTCCGCTTGAGGACATGCCGGTTCAGGTAGCGGAAAAGAAGGACCATGTAATTCCCCAGAAACCCTCCGGCCCCCGTGAGCAAGAAAGTCTTACCCTCGAAGTCCTCCGTTTGGTCCTGAAGGCGTTTCGCGAGCTGGGCGATGTCTTCCTGGATGATCTTGGATTCGTAAAGACGCTTCCGCGGATTGCTTGTCCCCATGCCTCCGGGTCCCTTTCTTTTTCGAATACGCTGCGGCCTAAAAATGAGTTGTGATTATACTGTGTTTAGTGTAAAAACTTCAATCAATAACATTCACGGGCGGCACAAAATGGAACGGACGCGCCGCCTGTACCCCGGAAAGACGGGCCATGGACACACTCAGAGATTTGATCGGGTATTTCCTGAAAAAAAAATGGCTGGGCCTTCTTCTTGTGGCCGTGCTTGTCATCGGAACCGGCGTTTCCACGTTCTACCGGGGAGCGATCAGCCCGAAACAGCGCACCGACCTGACGGTTTATCTCAAGGCCGCCGAAATGATCGCGATCGGACGGGCCGACCATATCTACGGGATCGAGACCGAACGTCACTGGCACTATGTTTATTCCCCGCTCCTCGCAATCCTCCTTGTGCCCCTGGTTAAACTGCCCCTCGGGGCGAACGTCCTTTTAGCTTATCTGATCTCGATCGGAGCGATCGCCGGGACTTTTTATTTGTCACGGGCCTGTTCCTCGAAACCCAATGCCGCCGGCTGGCAGATCGCGCTTGCCGCGTTCCTTTGTCTCCCGCTTTTCCTCAACACGCTCTCCCGGGCCCAATTCGGGATCCTGATGCTTTTTTTCAGCATCCTCATTTTTTACTGTTATCTGAAATACTGGAAATTCCTGGCGGGATTCCTGCTTGCGTTCGCGGTAACGCTGAAGATCAGCCCGCTGGCCGTTGCGATCCTTTTTTTCCTGTTCAAGAAGGAATGGCGGGTCCTGGGCGGCGCGTTATGCGGCATCGTTTTTTTTGGCTTGCTGCTTCCTTCCGTGATCATCGGGCCGGAAATAAATTGGACGTTGTTGAAGACCTGGCACTCGCTGATGGCGGCCGGCAGTTCGGATAAAGCCCACACCATTTACCTCTGGAGCGAGCTTTTCACCCCGTTCGCCAATGATAATCAATCGCTTTACGCGGTCGTCACACGGCTCGCCTGGCCTTCGGAAGCGCAATTCGTCACCGGCTCGAACGTTCTGATCCGTACCATTACATCTGCTATCGGCATTTTCCTTCTGGGCATTCTTTTCTTTAAAAAACTTCCGGCAAAAACCGAAAATACCCAAAACCCCGTCAGCCTCTTTGCGGAATATTCGCTTTATCCCATGTTGATGCTCTTCGCGTCCCCCGTCACACAGATCCATCACTACACGAATCTTTATCTCCTTTTTCTCGCCGCGCTGTTCCTTCTCGAGCAAGCCCCGAGGAACACGGCGACACGCCGGTGCCTTTTCCTTAGTTTCTGGATATGCGCTTTTTCGGTATTCCTGGGTTATGTGGTAGAACCTTTGAGTGCTTGGGGAGCACCCCTGTGGGGATCCATGCTTTTGTGGGGCTCTGTCTTCGCCTCGACAAAGAGTCAAAAACTGTCGCGCTAAAAAATTATTTCAAAAATTCAAACCTCGGCCAGGAAGACCTTGGTGCACGTTTTAAAAATCGCATCAGTTATGCCCTTAAAATGGCGAAACGACTCTGGCTCTTTAACGCAGCACCTGCAAGACAACCGAAAATCCCCTGCGGCATATTTCTGTTTTAAATTATTTTGAAGGTAGGTATTTTCAAGGCAACTACGAAAAAAAATGCTAAGGCATTTATCACACTCGGAACTATACGGACCAGCATAGCAACCCTGATCCGTATCGCTCGAGCCTACTTTTACTGCAATCATCTTGCAGCCCGACAGGACGCTTTCTGCCGGGTTGTTTCTTAATAAAATCAGTAATCGCGGAGCCCTCCATTTCTTTTTGGTTTCTTTTGTCATACGCACTCTACTCCGACAGTTAAGCACTTGAACCGCCTCAGAACCCCGCTCGGTTCATTTTAGCCCTGCCGCAAATTAGTGTCTACAGCAATCATACCGTTTATCGTAAAATCCAGCGATTTCGATCAATACAACGGAAATAAATCTCTAGGGTTCTATGTGAGTCCTCCCTATAGTTAAGGGGGGACCCCCCTGCGATAATGGGCGGAAATCCGCTCACATCCTAAGACACGGCACCAGATTTCTAGGATGTAAATGCCTCCAGGGAATATATCTTTTGAGCGAACAGGACTGTTCGCCGCCTTGATCCGAGCAAGCCCATTTAAAGCTTCGCGCCCTTGATCTTAATCAGATTAAATGAAATCACGACTGCTTCGCTTCTTCGATTAAAGCAATCCGAGTTGAAGCTTCGCGGCTTCGGAGAGGCGGGACTGGTCCCAGGGCGGGTCCCAGACGATCTCCACGGTGACCTTTTTGACGCCGGGGACGGTCGCGACACGACGTTCGACGTCTTTTTTGATCACATCCCCCATCGGGCACATGGGACTGGTAAAAGTCATTTGGACAACGACTCCTTTCCCTTCAGCAAGCTCGACGAGCTTGACCCCGTAGATCAGGCCAAGGTCCGCAATATTGACCGGGATCTCGTAGTCGTAACACAACCGCAATTGGTCCCAAACTTGTTCGTCGAGTGTTTTATCCACATCTCACCTTCTTTACACAGGAATAAATCTCAATTGACCGAGCGCAACGCTCAACGGACAACGCGCAACGTCGTGGGTCCTTGAAGATTTTTGTTGTGCGTTGAGCGTAGTACGTTGTGCGGAGTTATTATTCCGTCGTCACTTGCTTCCCCGTCGGGTCCAGCGCTTCGATCATGGTGTGCCAAGCCAGCGAAGCGCACTTTACCCGCGCCGGGAATTCACAAACGCCAGCCAAGGTCGCCAGTTTTCCGACCTTCGCCGCATCGAACGGCTCCCCGATCTCGCGCGACAGCATTTTCCGGACTTCATCAAAAAGCGTTCGGGCTTCCTCTCGCGTCTTGCCCTTCAGAACGGTTGTCATCATCGAGGCCGAAGCCTTCGAGATCGCGCAACCGGCCCCCTCGAAGGCAATATCTTGGATCACATCCCCGTCCATTTTAACAAAGACCCTGAAGTGGTCCCCGCAAAGCGGGTTGTAGCCTTCGGCGTTCCGGTCGGCGTCTTTGAGCTCATGGAAATTCCGTGGATTCTTATTGTGGTCCATGATCATTTGCTGGTAAAGTTCCCGGATATCCCCGTTCACCGGAATACCTCCGTCACTTCATGAAGCGCCGCGGCCAACCGATCGATCTCTTCTTGAGTGTTGTAAAACGCGAACGATGCCCGCGTCGTCGCCGGTACATTGAACCGCTGCATCACCGGCATCGCGCAATGGTGGCCCGCACGGATCGCGATCCCCTGACGGTCGAGGATCGTCCCGATATCGTGCGCGTGCGCCTCTCCGATCACAAACGACAGGATCGCCGATTTATGCTCCGCCGTTCCGATCATGCGAAGTCCCGGTACCTGCAGGATCTTTTCGGTCCCGTACTTCAGCAACTCCTGTTCGTACGCCTCGATCCGGTCCAACCCGATCCGCCGGACATAATCAATCGCGGCTCCAAGCCCGATCACGCCGGCGATATGCGGCGTTCCGGCCTCGAACTTGTACGGCAGGTCATTATAGGTCGTTTTCTCGAAGGTCACGGTACGGATCATGTCCCCGCCTCCCTGATACGGCGGCATTTTTTCTAGCAGTGCCTTCCTCCCGTAAAGTACGCCGACCCCCGTCGGACCGAATAATTTATGTCCGGAGAACGCGTAAAAATCACAGCCAAGATCTTGGACATCGACCGTCGTATGCGCGACCGCCTGGGCCCCGTCCACCAGGACCACCGCGCCTTTTTCATGGGCGAGCCGCACGAGTTCTTTGACCGGGTTCACCGTGCCGAGCGCGTTGGAAACATGGACGATGGAAACGAATTTCACGTTCCCTTCGACGAGCTGTTTGAATTCCTCGAGAATAAGCTCGCCGCGGTCGCTGAGGGGTGCTACTTTCAACCGGATCCCCGTCTGCGCCGCCAGCATCTGCCAAGGCACGATGTTCGAATGGTGCTCCATGCCCGTGATCAGCACCTCATCGCCCTCTTTGAGAAAGGTCCGACCGTAGCAAGACGCCACCAGGTTGATGGCCTCGGTCGTCCCCCGCGTGAAAACGATCTCTTTTTCCGAAGGCGCGTTCAGGAATTCCCGGACGCGGTGCCGCGCG
>JAHQRI010000110.1 GCA_019052695.1 Candidatus Omnitrophota bacterium | reverse complement strand
AGATGTCCGCGTAGCCGTCCCGGCCCACGGATTCGTATCCCCCGTAGGGCGTGACGAAATCCTTGAAGGCGTAGAGTTTCGCGAGCGAGGCCGCGCCGACCGTCGGGGAGATCAGCATGCTCATGGCGGTCGCGTACAGCACCGCCACATCGCTCCGGTCGACCGGATTGTAGGCGATGGAGGGGACGCCCATCTGGCGGTAGACCCCCTGCGGGTCGTAGGCCGTGCTGATGAAACCCGGCAGGAAGTTCCGGCGGGCGTGGTCGGCCTGTGCGTAAAGGAAATTCTGGTAAAGGGGCGCGAGCGCGGAACTCATGATCGGGAGGTAAGCCAGCGCCCAGTGCTCGTGGAACGAGGCCCTGAAGCCCGCGAAGGTCGTGACCTTTTCGCCGTGCCGCGTGATGTACTCGATCGTCGGGATGGCGAGGTTGTCCCAGGCGTCTTCAGGGATCTGCCCGTTGAGTACGCCCCACAGGACCGCGAGCGTGCCTTCGAACATGTCGTTCAGGTAATACGTGGCGTCCCCGTGCCACTCGCGCGTTTCGGTGTCGTACTGGATCGTCCCATGCAGGAGCCCCGCCTTGGGGTCGTAGAATTTTTTGTAATCCTGTGCGTGGAGCAGGGCCTGCGCCATGCTGGCGATCTTGCGGAGCTCGGGGTCAGAGGAGTCCTCGAGGGAGGCGACGACCGCGGCCAGGGCCCAGGTCAGCTGCCCGTTATCGAGCGACGGCACCTTGGTGGAGGCCGGTGCGATCGTTCCGTTGGGGCGGATGTCGACCCAGGGTAAAAAACCGCCGTAATCGGGATACTTCTTGTTGTATTCCAGCAGGGTCCGCAACGTCTGCCGGAGCTTTGCGGCGGCCTCTTCGGGTTTGAGCTTGACGTTCCGGTAAGAGGGGTTTTTTTGGATGACCTTAAGCAAAAAGGGGACCAGGAGCGACAGTTTGGAGGCGGCGGTATAATTCCCAACTTCGCTGAGGAGGTTCTCCTTCAGACGGACCCGGACGTGATCGTAGGGCATGGCGGTCTTCGTGTCGAAGCCCGTGCCCGGGAGAAAATAGACGGATTCGCCGGGGATGAGCGTTTCCTCGATAAAACGCCGGGAGTTCGTCGGCAGAGGCGCGGCCAAACTGAGCCCGTAAAAATCGGGTTCGGAGATGATGTAAACGGGTTCTTTGACCGGCACTTCCCGCGGCCCGCGTATCATGGTCGGGGGGAGCGGTTTTTGCGGGTCGATAAGTGCTCCCGGCTTGTAATAGATCGGGACCTGGGTCTTCTCGGGCAGCGGGACCGGCAGGCGACCGGCGGCACCGGGAGCCGGAGGCAGGGGGATCTCCTGCGGGACCGGCAAAGGAGCGTCTTCCGCCAGTACCGCTAAGGTGGGCGTCGGACAAAATGCAAGCGCGGCCGCGAGAACGGTGCAGAAAGGTTTCCTGAGGTCTCGGAGGTCCATTTTCAAGCCATTTCAGTGAATAGAAAAGCGCAATAAAATATAGCATGCATCGACGGATTCTGGAAGGGTGCCAGCCGTAAAAAAGAGCTTAAAATTTCGGAAAAGTGCCTCAAAAATATCTAGTCATTTATGACACAATAAAAGCATTTTAAAACAGCTTCTTTAATAAAAACTATCAAAATATAACATTTCAATAATTCATAACCCAAGAATAAATCGTAAAAAATACAAAATTTGTATTACCCGGGAAAAATGTTACCCTTTCGGGAAGAGTTATTTCAAAGGACTTGACCGTCATGAATGAAGCTAAGAGATCTTTATACAGGAATACCTCCTCGTTGAGGGGCATTGCGCTCTTCACGCTTCCCCTTTTTTTTGCGACCCAAGTCTTTTTACCGCTTCCCGAAAGCCTTGCCATGCCTGGTCTGCCTACCGGGCAGGCAGACAGCAGGCAGGCTCGATCTGCTCCCAATACCCAGGTTACGGAAGGTGACCCGGTCACCGCCACAGCGACCGGTCAAGTCCTTAACGGTACGATCGCGGTCCCTTCCGAACTGGGCTTGGTAGACGAAGTCTACCGCGCAACGGTCAACGGACAACGCACAACGAGTGACTTCTCGGAAAAAGAAAATGCGTTACGCGTTGCGCGTAGTACTTTGCCCGCGGCCGAAGGCCGGAAGACGATAGTCTTCGTACAGGACGCCCACAACTCGCTCGAGGCCCAGGAAAATATCGCGAAGATCATCGATTACCTGGTCGCGAATTACGGCGTCAAAACGGTTTTCGAGGAAGGTTACGAGGGCACCGTTCCCACCGACGAATTTTTCGGCTTTATCCAGGATCCCGTTCTCAAACAAAAAGTCTCCTATTTCTTCTTGGACAAGCTCCGCATCGGCGGCGCGGAGTATGCGCATATAAACCGCGCAACGCACAACGCACAACGTAAAACAGGGGAAGTTCTTTCGTTGCGCGTTGAGCGTGATACGTTGCCCGCGGTACAAAGTGCCGCGACTGCCGAATGGCAGTTGATCGGTGCCGACAGCCTTGAACTCCACAAAGCGAACGTCGATCAATACCGCTTTTCAGCCATGAAACAGGAAGCGATCGCACGAGACCTCAAAGCGCTTCAAAAGGAATTAAAACAGCTTGCGGACCGCCGTTTCCCTAAACCCTTAAAAGAATGGCTGAAACTAAGGGAACAATTCGATGCGAAGAAGCTGGATCTTCTCACGTATCTGACTAGGACAATAGAGCTGATCGTCCCTCAAGAAGCGAAGCATGGTAAAGTGCCGCGCAACGCGCAACGCACAACGAGCGAAAAAAAAAGTAATAAAAATACGTTGAGCGTTGAGCGTTGTCCGTTGCCTCAAACTTTTATTTCGCCACTACTCCAATTTTTGGTCGAAGCCGCTAAGAGCAATGATCCCGTTGTTTTAGAGAAGGCCAAACACATCGATGCCCGTGAGGTTTTTACCGCGCTGGGCGATCTGGAAAACACAGTCGAAGAGGCTTTCCTGAAAAGCCCGGAAGACAAAAAGCTTTTCCGTTACGTCCAAACCTTGGATCTCCTGGACCGCTTAAACAACCTGCAAGTGACGCAGGAAGAATATACGGCGCTTAAAAACGCCGTGGGATTCGCACCTCGGGACTTGTATCTCGCGAGAAACCAAAACGAGTCTCGAGTCCCGAGTCTCGAGTCCCGAGAGGGTCGTTTTTTGCCCCCCCCGTTTGTGGACACTCAAGGTCTGGCGGAATTTATTCACAAACAAACCGGAAAGCCGCTTGTTCTTTCCAAGCAATGGGAACGGAACATCAAAGAGGCGGTCAAGTTCTATGAGATCGCCCAACAACGTGATAGCGCGCTTGCGGCGGTGATCGATAAATATTTTTTACAGAAGCGCAACGGACAACGCACAACGCGCAACGGACAACGCCAGCCTGTCCGGCAGGCAGGCCCAACGGACAACGCGCAACGTGAATCCGATTCGTTGAGCGTTGCGCGTAGCACGTTGAGCAAGCCCGTAAGGTCTGCGGCAGACCTAAAATTACCCGACAGTGAGACCGCAATCTTGGTATATGGCGGCTTCCACAAAGAGAACATCAAGCGCATCCTCGAGGCGAAGGGGATCAATTACGTCATCGTCAGCCCGCGCATTACCAAACCCAGCCCGCGCCACGAGAATTATTACAAACAACTCATGACCGACGGGATGCTGCCGTTTGAACGCACGATCGCTCCGGCCACAGCGACCCGGCCTTCCAGCATTTTCGAGAACGGTGTCGGTTCTTCCGCGGTGCAAGCCGTTTATGAAACCGTGCAACAGTATCCCGACGCCGACCCCTCGATCTTGGAACGGTATCTATCAGGGGATCCCGGTCCGGTTCTCGGTAAGGCCGTGATCTACGACGCTTACGCGTTGGGCAAGATCAAGGAACCGGAGCTCGGTCCGGAGATCGAGCTGGGGGAAAGTGAGATAGCGCTGGTGCGCGGAACTCCCGAGCAGTTGGAGCTGGTGAGGATTCGCACGTCCGTGACGCGATGTTTTCTTCTGAAGATCACCGGTTCCCTGGGGGGCGAGAGACTGATGTTCGCGGCCCATTTTACGGCGGGCCAGTTCGCACGGTTGGAACAAGCCGTCAAAGAACTGATCCCGCCTCGGATGAATGTCGAGGAAAGGGAGCTCAGCTATAGCGAATACGCGTTCTCCCGGTGGCCGGACAGACGAGGCGCTTTTGATGCCTTTATTCAAAATCTCCGGTTTTCAGAAAAAGAGATCCATCGTTTAAATTTTAGTGACCGGGAGCCCTACACCGCGACTCTCGCCCCCCTCCGTTCCGAGGCGCGGGTTGCGTTCACGAATACAGGTGAAGAAAAAGAACATAGTTCAAACGGCGAAATACCTGTGTCCGGATATCACCGGATCATCAAAGAACTCTTCAAAGGGAAAGATTTTCTGGATCATACACTCCAACGTGTGATTCCCGGGCAGGATATAACGCCTTTTATCCTGGCCCCCGCGATTTCGGTGACTTTCATTGCCTGTGCAGCGGAAACGCGCATCTATCGTGTGAGTGTGCGGCCCGTTTCTGGCGGCAAGCCGGTTGTTTTTGCTTTAGCCGTGGGTCAGGATAGCCGTGTTTTTGAGGACCAGGAGGCGGCAAAGAGGAGGGCCCATGGTGAGGCACCCTACAGTGTGAAGCAAGAATTCCTGAATTTACAGAAGATGAACCGAATTTTGCCTCAGAACGTAGTTGAACCCTATGTTTACATGGAGAGCGGGGCCCAAGGACTGCCGCAATTTCCCATTTTCAGCATGCAATATGCGGCCGGGAGTCACGCAATTTATGCCATTTATGCAAGCGATGCTTTTCGCCTTGTCAGCCAACTCGGTTCAAAGTCAATGTGGCAGATGGTCGAGAATGATTTTAGAAAATTTTTGAAACACTTTTTCAAATTACAGATCCAATTGTTCCTTGGAACGGGAGAGGTCTTTCACATTGCTTTGCCCCAGGGAGATCTTATGTATCCTGCTCAGACGGCGACGAAACCGGTCGGTCCCCCTTATCCTTTTGATTCTAAACAAGAATTTAAAACCGTACCTTACGACGAAACACTTCCTCTCATGCTGACGAGCGGAAGCTTCAGCGCGAAAGCGACCAAGGGCTTTTTGGTTCAGACCTTATTCGGCGGAGAGCAGGTGGTTAATTCGCAAAGACGATGGCGCCTGGATTCGCCCTTCTTTTCTTTGCCTTATAAGGATGTCGCGGTGGCCTTTTACCTGGCTATGGAGGACCTTTTTCCCGAAGAAGGAAAAGAAAAAACTATTGAATGGTTGCAGGCCTATCTCGAAGAATATGAATCCTTCGAACGCCCCGAGGTTGTAGCTTTTGTTAAAAAATTCATCCAGGAGTTAAGCGGAAATATTGCCTCAGCAGACAAAACAATAACAGGGGACACTCAAGTTCGCTCTGAAGTGCGCGAATCGGGGGCAGACCAAAGCCGCCGTGCTGAGGAGCGGGATCCGGATCCGGATCAAAAAACGGAGACCGCCGGGTCTTCTTACACGTTGGAACGGCCGGACAT
>JAHQRI010000014.1 GCA_019052695.1 Candidatus Omnitrophota bacterium | reverse complement strand
GTCCACTGCGCATCGCCAAATATCCCGAAGAGAGTTTCTGGATTATTTTTTTCGATGGTGCGCATTGCTCTTTGAATTGCAACTCCTATGTTGCGAGTGTTTTGACGTAAATTTTCCCAATGCGCACCTTCCGGTATTTGAAATCGATGATTTTCTGAAAATCTCGCATACTCCACACTTCCCTTTGATGCTTGCAAGGCCAATTCGTGTTCCTCATCATAAACATCACTAATTCTCTTGAGAAACAGGAGCGGGAAAATATATTGTTTGTAATCACCCGCATCAATGAGTCCGCGCAATAAGGTTGCCGCACCCCATAAATAACTTTCGAGTTCAGTTAGAGTTATTTTTGCCATAATTGAATATCCTTAAATGCACGCAATTCGTCCTTCAAACTTTCGTCAGCCTGCCGAGCGGCTGTCAAATTTTCATTTAATCGACAAAACGCCTCTTTTAACGATAACATGTTCTGAGCGCTACTTTTCCCAATATAGAGTCCTATCGAAAGGCTGAATTTATTCCTTGCAATATCCTCCAATGAAACTACTTTTGCATAACCGTCTACATCTCGAAAGGCGCTATACCAAGAATATATTTGCGCTACATGTTCGGGATCAAGGTAGTTTTGAGCCCTGCCAATTCGTATTTGATCCGATCCGTCTATAAATAGAACCTTATTTACATGGTCCTTTTTTTTCCTTGTTCGAAGCACCAAAATAGCGGCCGCTAACGAAGCCCCATAAAATATATTTAGGCCAAGCCCAATAACCGCTTCGATGCAATCTGATTTTAGAAGAGCTGCTCTAATTTGTTCCTCTTTTCCAGTGCGCATTAAAGCACCCAAAGGAAGAACAACCGCTATTCTCCCATTAGGAAAAGCCATCGATTTTGCCATGTGTTGAACCCATGCTAGATCGCCATTGCTGTCCGGCGGCACACCAGCGATATTGCGCCCATATGGGTCGTTTTCCCATTGTTTTGCGCCCCATTTTTTGAGGGAAAACGGCGGATTGGCTATGACGCAGTCGAATGTGGCAAGATTATCCCCATCAAAGAAAGCGGGATTCCTCAAAGTATCGTCCCGAACGATGTTGAAATCCTCAACGCCATGCAGAAACATGTTCATTCGGGCAATGGTCGAGGTCGTAAGGTTCTTTTCTTGTCCAAAAATCTTGAGGGTTCGGTAATCCTGTTTGTTTTCTTTGAGATGATTGATGCATTCGAGCAGCATTCCGCCCGTCCCACAAGCCGGGTCATAGACCGACTCACCTGGTTTCGCATCAATAATGCGCCCCATTAAATTAACTACAGAGCGAGGAGTATAAAACTCGCCTGCTTTTTTATTGGTGAGATCAGCGAAGTGCTTGATCAGATACTCGTAGGCCTGCCCAAGAATATCGGGCTCAACATTTGCATTGGAAAGATTACAAGAGGAGAAGTGCTCGACGAGATTAATCAGAATCTCATCGGAAAGGCGTTCTTTATTTGTCCACTGGGCATCACCAAAGATCCCATATAGAAACTTCTGATTCGCCTTTTCGATCTCTCGGAACGCGTATTGGAGGGCTTGACCGACATTGGTCGTGATTTCTCGGACATCATTCCAGTGGCAATCTTCAGGGATTACAAAACGGTGAAATTCTGGAAGGCTGGCATACTCGACATCTCCGCCCGATTCGGATAATGCCTGTTGATATTCTTCATCATAGACATCAGATATACGCTTGAAAAAAAGTAGCGGGAAGATATAAACCTTAAAATCAGCCGCATCCACCGGCCCCTTCAAAATCCAAGCAGCTTTGGAAAGATACTGCTCCAGCTGTGATAAGGTTATTTTTTCTTCGGTCACGCTTAGTTTCGCCTCTTCATTTTCGTTACTTCAAGTACAGTGTTTATCAGTCGCAAATCGGGAAATTATACCACACCCTTTTAAATTATAGGACTTACGAAACACACGGATTTACTCTATCAAATAACACGACAACGTCATGCCGCCTTACAGGCCCCCTTATATGACTTGCTATCTGCGCCTCGGTATGGATGTATGTGAGCTACGGAGGAACCGAGGATGGACAGAAAAAATTTAAGGCGCAAGGTTGGAAAAGGAATCAGGCAGTTAAGATGCTCATATAGCTGGACGCAAGCAGAGCTGGCAAAACGCTCAAAAGTATCGCGGCGTTACATTCAAAAGATCGAAAGCATGAACCCTCCAGATATGACGATTGATGTATTGGTCAAGATCGCAAACGCCTTCGGTATCACCTGCTCAAACATCTTGCGCCGGAAAAAGTCCAAGTAACCGCCCATCAAAGCTTCCCCACTTTGCCACTATCCCCACCTCTCTATTAGCCTTGCTATATCCGCCCGGGTATGGATGTATAGGGACGAGAGGTGAAACCATGAAAAAGCAGCCGCCCAACATTACTGCGATACAGGCCATGGGAATCGAGATGCTTCAAGCAGAATACAAGGCTCTATTCCCCGGCCAAGCTATGCCCAATAACCCAAAATATCTGCAACGGGAGATCGCCCGGGAACAACAAAGGCTCTTTTACGGAGAAGGTTCCGAGGAGCTAAAAAAAAAGATCGACTCTTTGATCGCTCTTTATGACCCCGCAAATCGATTCTCATTTAAAAGCCGCAAACATGATCTCCGGAACGGTTCGGACCATGATTACAGATTGCCGATGCCGGGTTCCGTCATCACCAAGATCTATAAAGGGCAAAAACTTGAAGTTAAAGTCCTGGAGCGTGGTTTTGAATATGACGGCAAGTTCTTCAAGAATCTCAGCACGCTCGCCATAACGATCACGGGAGCGCACTGGAACGGTTATGCGTTCTTTGGGATTAAAGGACCAAGCAAACGACGCGGAAGGACCAATACAGCCGCAGAAGGAGAGCAGGAGCATGGAACAGAACAAGCAAGTCCAAGCGATTAATTGCGCTATCTACACCCGCAAGTCTACCAGCGACGGTTTAGAACAGGATTTTACGTCTCTTGATGCCCAGCGGGAGTCCGCCGAAAGCTATATCCAAAGCCAAAAGCATGTGGGATGGAAGGCGCTCCCCTTCCGGTATGATGACGGCGGCTTCACAGGGGCCTCGACCGACCGTCCGGCTCTACAAAGGCTCCTTCAGGATATTCGTGACAAGAAGATCAATTGTGTTGTTGTGTACAAGGTAGACCGACTGTCACGCTCGCTTTCCGATTTTGTTAAACTCCTCCAGTTCTTTGAGGAGCAAAAGATCACCTTCGTTTCGGTCACCCAACATTTCAATACGAACACCTCGATGGGCCGCCTGACGCTCAATATCCTGCTCTCGTTTGCCCAATTTGAACGAGAAATGATCAGCGAGCGTACTAAAGACAAGATGGGCGCAGCCCGGAAGAAAGGTAAATGGGTCGGCGGGCGGGCGCCGCTCGGCTATGACTACGATCGTTTGAACAAAAGGATCGTCGTAAATCCCAAAGAAGCTGAACTGGTCCGTGAAATATTCCGCCTTTATTTTGAAAAGGGCTCCTTTCTCAAGGTAACAACGGAGCTGAACGCCAAGGGGTATCACACCAAGCAGATCCAGGGCAAAAAAGGGCTTCTCGGCGGTGTACCTTTCAAAAACACCAATATCCGGATGATCGTTAACAACGCAACCTATATCGGAAAGGCTGACTATGAAGGCAAACTCTATCAGGGGCTGCATGAAGCGATCATTGACGAGGAGACTTTCTGGAAAGCCCGGGAGCAAATGAAGCGAAACACTCGAGAACGGAATATTTCAAAAAACCGGAAGTTTCAGGGACCTTTGAGCGGTATTTTGCGCTGCGCCGCGTGCAACTCAAGCATCTGTCATGCATTCCAAAATAAAAACAAAAAACAGCGCCAATATCGTTATTACGTTTGCTTGAACGGAATCAAGCGCGGACGCAAGGTCTGCCCTTTAAAATCCTTTTCAGCAGTCACGATGGAGCAGAAGGTCCTCGAGTTCCTGCGAAGGATCACAGATGATGAGCGAATCAGGCACGACAAATGGGATTCTTTTACTTCGGACGAGCAAAAAGTGATTCTACACTCCCTCGTTCATTCCGTTGATTATGATGCCCACAAAGGGCTGACGATCATTAAATTGAAAGAGACACCGGAGAAACACGAATTCTCATTTCCGCTTTATCAATTGAAAAACCGCATGCCCGCCACCACGGAAGCCGCATTCAACCAGTTCCCTCCAGTCCGAAGGCAGCTTCTCCTTGCCCATCAGATCCGCCAACTTATGAGCAAAGGCCAAGTCCGGGACCTTCACCAAGTGGCAAAATGGGCGCATATTCACCGCTCGCGGCTCTATCAGATCATGAACCTGCTTTATCTGGCCCCGCAGATCCAGGAAGACATCATCTTTCGCGATTATCCGAAGCTTGCCAAGACCACGGAGCGCCACCTGCGCCACATTACCGAAGAGATCGATTGGCAAAAGCAGATCGCACTGTGGAAGCTTTTCCTACCGTCAGAAGTCGCCCGCTAGCGCGTTACCAGAGATACCCTTCCCCAATCTTCGAAACTTCCGGCATTTCTGGTAACTGGCGCATTTCAGCACAGCATAGTCCGCATCAAACGGCCGGAACGAGGCGTTACCAAGGACCTGTCACCAAAGGCCGGTTTCGAGAGGATTGCCGCACACGCCGGTGCATGTGCCGCGTACACGGAAGTAATGTTGCAAGAATCGGGAGATCCTGCTGGAGGAATGGCCTCTCTTGGTCAGAGAGGAAAAAGAATGGCGTCCCCAAGGGGATTTGAACCCCTGTTACCAGAATGAAAATCTGGTGTCCTAGGCCAACCTAGACGATGGGGACGCGAAGGGAACGGCAAAATCGGGAGTGATTATACTGGCAGGGACCCCT
Organism: Candidatus Omnitrophota bacterium; assembly: GCA_019052695.1. Classification (GTDB taxonomy): domain Bacteria; phylum Omnitrophota; class Omnitrophia; order Omnitrophales; family Aquincolibacteriaceae; genus Pegaeibacterium. The sequence continues at coordinate 22,476 of JAHQRI010000014.1, read as the reverse complement.
TGTGGGAAGTAATTTCCCGGCCCGAACTAGTCCCCGGGAGGGGGTTCGATCGGAGCCACAAGGCGCTTCACCGTTTCGAGGAAGCGAGGGATGTCGAACGGCTTGGGCATGAATTCAATAATCGCGTAAGGGTCGTAGCAGTCCTTGGTGGCGCATTTGGCGGACATGATGATCATCGGGATCTTCCTGATCTCCGGGTCCTGGCTTTTTTTGTCCCAGGCCTCGTATCCGTTCATCCGCGGCATAAAAACATCCATGATCACAAGATCGGGTTTCTCGTTCTTCATTTTCGTAAGCGCAACCGCGCCGTCCTCGGCCAAAAGCACGTCATACCCCTCGGCCTGAAGCCGCATTTGTAGCAGCATGGCGATCTGCGTTTCGTCGTCAACGACTAAGATCTTTTTTTTCGGCATCTCGGACTCCTTTAATAGCCGCACGGCCAGAACTTTCAAGGGAGAAACGCTGACATTTTACGGCGTCTCGTAGAAAAACGCCACTCTAACTTTTAGAGCCGAAAACCTCACGCACCGTTCCCCGGGACCAGCTCAGGACAAACGCGCCTTTATGGCCTCCTTCAAAGTTTCGTCTATGGACTCCATCCGTTTCAATTTACCCTTCTCATCGTACTCTTTGAACAATCCGTCGGGAGTCCCTTTCCTGAAAAAGGCCTCCAACTCGATCTTCCCGTTCTCGTGGTAGGTCTTGAACGGCCCGTCGACCCTCCCCCCTTTAAAAATCGTCTCGGTTTTTAATATCCCTGACCCGTAGTAAGCACGGTAGGGACCTTCGAGCTTTCCAAACTTTTGATAGCCTTCGGCCTGGAGTTTACCGTTTTCGTCGTATTCTTTAAAGGGCCTCGGCCCGCAGCCCGAGAGGCCCCAAATGGCCGTCAACAGAAGGACCGTCAAAACCAATCCGTCGCAGGTTCTTTTTGTGCGCATGATGGGCGGATTATACCACAAAAATCCATCCACTTAACCCGGAGGGGGGTCCGTTTCCTGACCTTTCAAAACTCGATCCCTCGCTGAGCCCGAACCCCTTTTTTAAAAGGATGGCGGACGCATTTCATTTCCGTCACAAGATCGGCCCCTTGGATAAGCTGCGCGGGAGCCCCCCTGCCGGTAAGGATGACATGTTTTGACGGCGGCCTTTTCTTGAGGGCTTTTACGACTTGAGACGTCTCCAAAAAGTTATATTTGAGCGCAACGTGGATCTCGTCAAAAATAACCAATGTGTATCGCGGGTCCCGAAGCAGCGTTTTGCACTGCTGCCAGGCCGCCGTAACGGCTCTCGCGTTCACTTCGCGCGCCACGCTCCACGTAAATCCTCCGCCAAAAGTCCAAACCTTGAATTTCGACCCGAATTTTTTAAGACTTTCCAGCTCCCCGGACTTTGAACCCTGGTGCAACGCGTAAGGGTCAACGCTCCACGCTTGTCTTTTCGTTGCACATTGCGCGTTGTGCGTTGTGCCTTTCAAGAATTGGACCACCCCGACCCGACCGCCGTGACCCAGGGCCCGTAATGCAACCCCGAACGCTGCCGTGGTTTTTCCTTTTCCGTCCCCGGTGAAAATCAATACCAGACCTTTTGCCGGTTTCATACCCTTCTCCATGGGACCACGAAAAACCCGTCGCCGTTCCCGTATTTTGCCTCGATATGATAGCTCGCTTTTAAATGTTCGGGCGAAAAGACTTCTTCCGGGCGGCCGGAAGCGACGATCTTCCCCTGATGCAAAAGCAGGATCCGGTGACAAAATCTCGCGGCGAGCGCAAGATCGTGGAGTACGACCAAAACCCCGCGGCCGCTTTCCGCGATACCTTTCAGCAGTTCCATCACCTGAAGCGCGTGCGACGGATCGAGACCCTGGACAGGCTCATCGGCGAGAAGGACCTCCGGTTCGCCGGCCAAAAGCCGCGCGATCATCACCAACGCCTTCTCCCCGCCGGCCAAATGGTCAATGCGGCGTCTTTTCAAACGGAGCGTATCGGTCGAGCGCATCGCGTTCTCAATGATCGTTTCGTCCGCGTGGCGAAGGTCTTCCCACGGCATCAGGAACGGTACTCGTCCAAGCGCCACGACCCGTTCAACGGCGATCGACCAATAAACTTCGGCCTCCTGCGGCAGGTATCCCAGCCTCCGGGCCAGCTCCCGCGGAATGAATTCCTTCAGTTCTTTCCCGAAGACCTTGACCTCTCCCCCACCGGATTTCAGCGCTCCGGTCACAGCCCTCAAAGCGGTCGTTTTCCCCGCACCGTTCGGCCCGACCAGGCCCACGAGTTCCCCTTTCGCCAGGGAGAAAGAAACATCCTCAAGGACCGGCATCCCGTCAAGCAGGACCCGGAGATTTTTGGCTTCGAGCAAGTTCATAACATTTTTCTCCTCAACCGGAAGATCAACAGGAGAAAGAACGGCGCGCCGACCATCGACGTCACGACTCCGAGCTTCAATTCGACCAGCGACGGGACCACCCGCACCACGATATCGGAGGCGAGCAGCAATATCGCTCCGCCCAAAGCGCTCACGCCAAGAAGTTTTCCGGGCCGGCCTCCCACGAAAGGCCGCAGGAGATGCGGCACAACCAACCCGACAAATCCTATGCTCCCGCAGACCGCGATAGAAGCGCCGACGCAAAGCGCGGTCCCGAACACGATCCTCGCGCGTAAGGCTTTCAGGGAGATCCCGAGACTCGAAGCCGTTTCTTCGCCGAGGCTCAAGGCCTCGAGCGCGCGGCCGTCCCAAAGAAGCAGCCCCCCGCCAGCGATCACGAACGGGAGGATCAAAAACACGTGTTGAAAACTCCGGTCCGCGAGAGATCCCATCTGCCAGAAAACGATATCAAGAATGGCGTACGGGTCTTTCACGAGATTCAGCATGAGTGAAGTCCCTGAGAAAGCGATAACGTTGATCGCGACCCCCGCCAAAATAAGGGTCTCAACCCTCGCCAGCGTCCCCGCGAAAAGATAAAGAAGAAGCACGGAAACAAAAGCTCCGAGGATCCCGCCGGCCGGAAGCACCAACGGAAAAACCGAAACGAGCCCCGTATAAAAAACCGCCACAGCTCCCAGGGCGGCACCTCCCGTCACCCCGAGGATCCCCGGTTCCGCGAGAGGATTCCGGAGAAATCCCTGCATCGCGGCGCCAGCAAGGCCCAGCGTCGCTCCGACGATCAGCCCCAGAAGCGCGCGCGGCAAACGGATATCCCAAAAAATGAACGATAATTCGGAGGAAGGATGGAAAAGCGCGTCGGCCCAGGAAAATTTCAGGGCCCCAACACTCACCGACCCCGCGAACGCAACGCACAAAAGGCCCCCCAAAAAGGAATAAAGCAGCCAACCCGGGATCTCACGCCCATGGGCCTTCATGGATTCGTCTCCTTCACAAGGATGCGCACGGCCTCGACCGAAACCGGCGACCCGCAGTTCAGGTAAAGGGTCGGAAGCGTCACGGTTTTCACCCCCGGCAAGGCTTTTTTGATCGCGGGATGCGAAAGCACTTCCCCTCGAACGGTCGGGAACTTCGTTTGCTCACTCGAAAAAATGATCACATCGGGCCTGGCCTGGATCAATTCCTCGAGGCCCATCCTCCCGTAATCTTTGATCCCGCGCTCGGCCGCAATATTCCGGAGGCCCGCGGCCTCCATCACGGCGTTCTCGAACGTCCCCAGGCCCGGCACATAACGGTCACTTTGGAAGAAGACCGCGCGCCGCGGCCGGCCGGTCTTTTTCAAGACGGCGAGTTCCTCTCGCATGGCGAGCACGATCGCTTCCCCTTTTTCTCTTTCATCCACCGCCTGCGCAAGACGCCGGATGGCCGCGTAAATATCCTCGAAACCTTTGGGAACGCCGAAAACAAGTACCGGCACTTTGGTCCTCTCAAAAAAGCGGACGGTCTCCCGGTTGCTAAAGCGTCCGCTCAAAACAAGGTCCGGCCCGCAAGCCTGGACATCTTCGATACCGCCCTGGATCCTTTTGAGGTCTTTTGCCTGAGAAGCAACCGTCGAAACTTCTGGATCAGCGCTGAATTTCGTCAACGCCGCCACACGCCCCGGGCCCACGAGCCGCAGTAATAGCTCGTCCGTGCAGAGGTTGATGGAAACGATACGCTGGGGACGAAGGCGCCCGGCTCCGGGGACCAAGGGGCTTTCCGCCGCGGGAGCAATGCGGGATCCGGAAAACGCCAAGACCGAAACAAGACACAAGGAAATCCAGGATCCCTTAGAAGCAGAGATCACGGTCCGTCCTCGCCCTCAAGTTTGAACGTGACCGGAATGTCGACGAACTGAGGGACCGCGTCCATGTCCCCATCGGCCGCTTTGAATTGCCACGTTCGGATGGACTCGCGCGCCGCGTTGTCCAGGATGTCGTAGCCGGAGGATTGCGCCAAAGCCGTCCGCCCCACGGTTCCGTCAGGACGGATCTCGGCCGCGACCACCGTCCGCCCTTCCCATCCGCGCTTCACGGCTTTCTCGGGATAGAGGATTGCGACCGGCATCGCGACCGGAAAGGGCGGGGACACCAGGGATGGTTCCCCCCATCGGACCGCGCCCGCCACGCCGAACACCGAGGGGTCCATGCTGACGGAAACAGGCCCGGAAGAGATCATCTCGACAGCCGGCGTCTTGGTGCCTTTGGGTCCCGTCTGCGGTGCAGGCCATCCGGCCCCTGGGTTTTTTTGAGCCAGGACCGGACGGCTCAAAACGGACACGATCAGGCATACAAGAACGGCGATCTTGTTCCCGTTCAACAGGGTCATGAAAACTCCCATTGACAGCCGATCACGAATTCGCGCGGCGCACCCGGGTTCACGAACGTGTAGGTGCCCGCAGGATAGATCGCGGTCCCCCAGGACGCCTGGCTGATCGCGCGCGAATAATATTTCTCGTCGAAAACATTGTTCACTTTGAAATAGATCTCTTTTCCCCGCCAATCATAGGACAAAAGGAAGTCCCAAACGGAATAAAGTTTGATGAAGTGGGCCGCCCCCCCCGCCGCGTCCAGTGTCGCTTGGTCCGAGGTCTCGTAATTGGTCGGATGCTGGCGACCGGTCACGGTCCCGTATAAACCGATCTTGAGCCCCTTGTAGCGTTCTCCCAGGCGGCTCAGCGGGGTCACCGTGATCCCCTGGACAAAACGGTTTTCGGGGATCTGCCCAAGCGCGCGACCGTCCTTCAACGCTTCTGCGCCGTCCGTTTCCCGGACAAAAGCCTTGGTGAACGTGTATCCAAAGTACGCTTTCACTTCTTCGATGGGGGTCAGGTCCACGCGGGTTTCAATTCCGTAGCGACGGGTCTTGGAGATATTGATATTGCGCCCCCACGGCGTCGCAGCAGTGATGGCCGTCGCGTCATAGCGGATCTCATCCTCGACGTCGATCAGAAAAAAGCTTTCTTTGAGTTCCGCCCATTTCCCGGCACGGACCCGGGTCCCGATCTCGTAACTTCCGGATTGCTCGGGATTGAGGGAAGTCAGTTGCGTCCCGCCGTAAGGAGCGAGCTGGTCGATCGTCGGCACACGGAAACCTTGCGAATAGTTGAAGAAAAGGTCTGCCCACCGGACCGGCTTGACCGTGACCCCCGTCGAGACCGTCGATTTATACCAGCGGTTCGTCAGATCGGTCGTGCGGTCCAAACCGTTCTGCGTCCCAAGCCAATGGAAATCATGCCGCATGCCGAAGTACGGGATCACTTTGTCGAAAAATTTGAGCGTCTCGTTCCAGAAAAGCGCCGCGTTGTCCGTTTGGGCCGTGCGGTCCGTCCGCGTCACCGCGGAAGCCGACACCGTACCGTTCGTCGCGTCACGCTGGATCGACCAGTTACGGCCGTTGCGGTATTCCATCCCGAGCATGCTCTCGTTGCCGAGCCAGCCCCACGCGTCCTGATACCTGATCTGCCAGGTCAGATCACGTTCCTGGTTCTTCGTGTTCACCAAGGATGTGTAGGGATCATCGGTCGTGTACCAAGGGACGAAGGTCCCGGTCGTGTTGACGAAACTGATGGTATTCCGCCGCTCGCTCGCAAGGATGGAGGCAAGGATCCGGTCGTCCCAAAACTTTTTGTCTGCGCCGAGTTGAAGGATCGTGTTTTTGAATTTCCGGCCATCGAGCGGTTTGTTGCTGCGCCGAGGGTCGTCCTGATACTGCTGGAACGTCATTTCGCCGGGAGAGGAAACGGCATCCTCGATGTGTTTCAGTCCGAAGTGGATCTTCCCTTGGTCGTCCGGAAGTTCGTAGGCGGTCTTGATGTCGAACGAGGTCAACCGGAATTCCCCGTTCGTGCGGAACCCGTGTTCGCTGTCGCGTTCTCCGTTGAAGTAATAGCCGAGCTTTCCCCCAAGAGGCGTCAGTTTATCCTGCAGCGTCCCGCTAACGCCCTCGTTGAACCGCAGGCCGTGGAAACTGGTCCATTCCAGGCCGCCGAAAAGGCTCACGGGTTTGGGGCTCGCCTGCCGGGTCGTGATATGGACCACCCCGCCGAAGGCATTGCTCCCGTACACGGACGAGGCCGAACCACGGTCGATCTGGACCGACTGCACGTCCCGCATCCGGATCAGAGGGAAAGTCATGCTGTTCCCGTCCACTTCGTTGACACGGACACCGTCCACGAGAAAAATGGTCGTGTTGGGATCGCTGAACCCTCGGAGAGCAAATGCCGTATCCACGCCGTTCCCCACCGGATCATAAAGGACGACCCCTTCGGCGTCGCTGACTGCATCCTGGAAAGTGCGAGGATTGATCGTATCCAGCGCGGCCATGTCCTTGTAAGTCACATTGTAGGGAATGTCGGTGAGTTTTCGCTGAAATGTGGGGAGCCTCGAAGCGAGGACCGTAACTTCCGTTGCCACTGCGCGCGGCGGTCCTTTGATTTCACTTTTAGGATCTTGATCTGTCGAGGTAACTGCCGACGTTGTTGCCTGTTCTTCTTTCGTTGCGCGTTGCGCGTCGTCCGTTGCACGGTTTTTGGAAAACGGCCAGCTCCAACCTATATGCAGAAGACAAACAACCAACAACAAACCGCTTGCTGTCCGGGATAGCTCGTCCCGGAATTTTAATTTTATGGACACAAAAAAACCCTTTCCGCCCCGGCGGGGTAAGAAAGGGTTGACCTGTCTCGACCTCTGCACGGAGGCACTGATGTGTTTGGAACGGATGACAGGTTGATATTCTGACTAGGTCCACCCCGTTAGAAGCTCAAATATCTTAACCTTTCGCGCTGATCTGAAAACCATTCTCATGATTTTCAACGGCGTCAAACTCGGTTAAGCTTCTAACGGGGCAAGCAAACCTTCCCACCCGGAGCTTTTCAGCCCCAAGCAGTGGTTTTCTTGCTTTTTAAGAACTTACAGCGGCGGCACCGTGGAGTTCCCGCCAAAATGCGGCGGGGCTCACTTCCCAAAACCGATCTTTCCTATGGATCGAACCCAAGATCGGTATAGCCCTAGTTTCCAATCAAAATCAAATGAAAACCTAAGGCAAATGCCCTATCATCCAAAACTTCAAAGAACGATACGTGCAGTATAATGAAAAATAGGATGGGGGCAATTTTTTTCTTGAGGATTTCAAGTATTAACGGAGGGCCGAGTCACCCGTAAGATAGCGGATGGCCTCATGGGCCACGGTCAGCCCGAAAACACCGGTCACCGTCGACAAGCTCCCCATCTTTTGACGTCTCCGGCCTCGCGGGTAATCCTCCTCCGCATTCATAAGGGCTTCTTCCTTCTCCGGTTTCGGCACAGGCGCGTCGGAATAAACACAAAAGATCCCCTTCTCGATCCCCCGCCGCCGGAGCCGGGACCGCAATTGCCGCGCAAGGGGGCAACCGCTCGTTTTAAAAAGATCCCCCGCTTTGACTGAGGCCAATTCGGTCTTCAACGCCGCGCCCATCGACGATATCACGGGGACTTTTTTCTTGAAACAAGCTTCCAGGACCTGCGTTTTGGGATTCAGGGAGTCGATGGCGTCGATCACAAGATCCGGCCCCCCCTCGAGGATCCTCTCGATCGTTTCCTCGGCCGCAAAGGTGTTCAGGGCCTCGACCCGGCAGGCAGGATTGATCTGCGCGATCCGTTCCCGGGCGGCCTCCACCTTGAGCTTCCCGAGATTGGATTCCGTCGCCAGGATGTGGCGGTTGAAATTGGTGATCTTGATCGTGTCAAAATCGATGAGCCGGAACCGCCCGACCCCGCTTCGCGCCAGGGCCTCAACCGCGTAACCCCCGACGGCCCCGATCCCGATCACGACAACAAAGGATCGGTGAAGTCGCTCGAGCTTTTTCTTATTGAGCAGCAGTTCCAGACAAAAAAACCGTTCCATTCTTCCACACCGCGTCTTGTAATTTTTCTTCGGAGATCCCTTTGGTTTGCGCCGCGAGGGCGTAGATCCTGCCGAGACATTCGCAATAATCCTCCACCGTCGCCTCCGGACTGAGTTTCCCCGGTTGCGTGTAGGGAAAATCCGTTTCCAAAAGCAGCCGGTCCAAGGGGACCTGCCGGACAAGGTCCATGGTCTCCTCCGTCCCCCGCGACAGGATCTTCCAGGAAAAAGAAATATAAGCCCCCAGGTCTAAAAAATTCCGGAGCATCTCGTATGAGCCGTGATAAGAATGGACCATAAAACGCCTCCGGGACGGGTCCCTTTTCAGGATGCCCAAGATATCGCTCCCGGCACGCGCGCAATGGACCGCGAACGGACGTCCCAAGCGGCCCGCGATCTCCAGCTGACGGTGGAAAATTTCGGTCTGCCGCGCGAAATTGATGTCATTTTTCACCCGGTCCAGTCCGATCTCGCCGATCCCCGCGCCTGTGCCGCTCAGGAAGTGCTCGAGTTCCGCATCCCATCCGGCGACCACTTTGTCCGCGAACCAGGGATGGACCCCGTAAAAAGGGACGACCCGGTCATCGCTTTGCGCGATCTCCCGGACCAGCGGCCAATCCTCAGGCCGGGTCCCGTTGCACACGAACCGCCCCACCGCAAGCTCCCGGGCGCGGCTTAAAAGTGACGCACGGACCTTTTCGGTTTTGATGTCCTGTAAATGGATATGGGAATCGATCAGCATAGTGGAACGATTTTAACCCGCGCAGGAGAGTAAGACCACGCCTAATTCGGCTGTTTTTTTGAACCGCCGAAAAGCGCCTTCACAAAGCGCCACAAAAGGCGGATCAAAAGGAAGGCCAGAACCAGCAGGCCCAGGATGATGAGGCAAGCGATGACGGGATGCTTGATAAAAAACCAGTACATAAAGATCACAAGCGCCTGTTCCCCCGTACTCGCGGCGATATTCGAAAAGGGTTCGGGCGATGTGTTGATCGCGAGCCGTCCCGCGGCCTTGGCGGTATGCATGTTCAGCGTGAGCGTCCCCGCGAACATCGCGTACATGGCCTGAAGCGCAGGGCCGTGTTCGGAACCCGCCAAATACCCGATCGCGATCCCGCCGAGCGGTCGGATGAATGTGTGGACGGAATCCCAAACGGAATCAACATAGGGGATCTTGTCCGCGATGAATTCGATTGAGAACACGATAAAGGCGAACGAAAAAACGAGCGGGTTGGAAAATACATTCAGCTCGCCGGGAAGCTGGATCCATCCGAAATGCCCGCAAAGTCCCAGCAATCCGACGGTAAGGTAAAGACTGATCCCGCTCGACCAACCGGCCAACGTCAGGATCAGCAGGTCTTTAGAAGGACTTGCAATGAACTTCTGCGCCGCAGACTGGATGCCTTCAATATTGATGGGAAACATGGCATTCATCATAAATGAAAAAGCATTGTGTTTCTAGAAGTAGTCCTGTAAGTATACGCAACATTATTATTTCGTGTCATTCTCGCATGCCTTAAGCGGCACGGGCTCTTCATTCAAAATTTTAGTGAAAGCAAGTGCCGCACTAAACAACCGATTAAATCTATCAGAAGTTCAGTGCGGCACTAGCTTCATTTTTTTTAAGAGAGAGCCAGTGCCGATAAAAACATTCGGGGATGACAGCCTAAAGCACGGCAGCAACCACATTTTAAATAACCGTTTTCCTCTCCCTATCGATCTCGCGCAAAACGTCGCTGAGCCTGAGTTGCCCGGGGTCCTGGGTCACCGCGGTAGTTTTTCCTTCGTGAATATAATTCTCTTCGCCTGGGCTTAAATGCGATTTCAGGGCCACCGTCCCGGCGGTCGTTCCCACGGTTGCCAGGGCCCCCGCGCCGAGAAGTCCCGTCCCGCCGCTTGCCCCGGCCGCCGCGGCACCCACAGGCATCGCAGCCGTCACAACCCCGCCCGCGACCCCGAGCGTCATCATCGTTGCGGCGAAAATATAGACCTTCTTGCGGTCGCTCACGGGCCCGTCATAAGGGATCTCTCCCGATCTCACCTTCGCGTCCAACATTTTGTAATCAGGCCGAACTTCCCTCTTGGTGAATCCCCGGAAAAGATCTTTCGAATCCTCCCCCGCGCGGAGGCTGACGAACGGTTTCCCCGTCTGCGGGTGTTCGCGCACGAACACCTTGGCCGGACTTGGCGGAACCACTTCGTTTTCCGCCGCACGAACAGGGCTGACACATAAGAGAGCGGTCATCACACCTACGAAGAATCTTCTCATGGCTTCACCCCCTGCCACCGGCCCGTCCGAACCGCATCCTGGATATAAAGGACCGTACTTTCGATATTGTTCTCGAGCGCCGCATTGAAATTCACCTGCGGCCCGCCCTTTTTCGCGAATACTTTCTTGGAATCGCTTTTGCCGGATGTCTGGAACCGGTCCAAAAGCCGGAGGTCCTTATCAAACACGAGCGTTTCGGTCTCGAATGAAAGGATCTGTCCTTTGAGGGACACGTCGTTATTGAAGGCCCGGGGCCGGATATAGACAAGGTACGGGACCGCGTATTGCGTGAGCATGGCCTGTGTGGGCTCGTCCTCGACCAAGAGGAATTCGTCAAAGCCCCGCTGGAAGCCCTCGATCGCGAGCGGCACATAGGCCTCCCCGATATGATAATTCTGCGGGTCCGCGAACCGGCCGCCTTTGTTCTGGGAGACAAGATCGAAAAGCGACGGATCCAGATAGACCGCGACGCGATCGGGCGCGGGCGCGACCCGTTCATAGAACCTCTGGGACAGGACCCCCGGCGCGTGAATGTCCCAACCGAACAGCGTCGCGCATCCCGAGGCACTCAGAGCCGTCAGGATCACCAGGATAAATGGAAAAAAATCTTTTTGTTTCATGGACCTATTTTATGACAAGACAGCCGCGGTGTGTGACAGAAAAAACAAGGCATCGTTCATTTGGCCGTGGCCGGCCGGACCGCGCTCTGGAGGTGGGTGGCGGCCCTTTTTGAACGATGCCTAATGTTGCTTTAATTTTTTATCAAAAACATATTCTACAAGCTTTTTTTCGATCGCCCCTTCTGGTGGTTGGGCGGCTTGACCGGAGCCGGCTCCGGCTCTTCCTCCGGCGGCACCACGATCACGGGAGGCGGTTGATAAGCGTCGATCTCGGCTTGCGCTTTCGTTTGAAGCATTTCTTTTTCCGCGATCATGGCCTGTAGCCTCAAGCGCGGATCCACCGGAGATATGATCGAACTGTCCGGTGGGAGCACCGGCTTGAGCGCCGGATGACGCAACTCAAGGTCTTCTAATTCCTCCACCGTCTGCGCGCTTTGGATCGCCTGCAGGTACGCCTGCATCTGCAAACGATATTGCTCGACGTTCGAAAGCTCAACCCCGTGATATTCCAACTTCCGGTTGAACGCATCGATATACGCCCACAGCTCCGCTTGAAGACTGGCCCCGAGATAGTTGTGGCACTGCCCCAAAAACTCCTGCAGCTGGACACGCGTCGGGTCCGAAAGCCGCGGATCCGCCGCCAGCATTTCGAGTTCGACCAGACCCTGGCTGAGCACGTCGCTCAGGTACCCGGTCTCCTGCTGATATTGGAAAAGCTCTGCCTGCATCTGCGCGAGCGCCAGCTTCAGGCCGTCGCGTTGGGCATCCGCTTCCTGCAATTCCGCCGTCACGCGAGCCGTCAGCTCCGCTCGCAGTTGTTCAAGCTGCACCTGACCCTGATCCAATTCCGATCGGGCCATAGAGAGAAGCCCGTTCCCTCGAGAGGCCAAGTCTTGGAGCACAACCCTCGGGTCCGAACCTATTACTCCGCCGATGATCGGGTACTGACCGACCTGCGGTTGACGGCCCTCTAGGATCATCAACGCTTCTACCGTCATCGCCGTCCGGATCTCCTGGTGATAGATCAGCAGCTCCTGCTGGTATTTCTCCCATACCGCGAGCTCCGCCTTCACGTTCGTCACCTGAGCATTGAAGGACCCAAGATACAAACTCACATCCGAGGATAACTCATTCGCCAAATAGCCTTGGCTCTCGGAATAAAACATAGAAAGCTGCATCCGGGTCATCTCGGACAAAAGAGGATCTGCCATGATCAACTTCAGTTCCGCCAAAACCTGGTTCAAGAGATTCGTCAGGCCCCCCACCTCCGCCTGAAAAGTGGCCGTCTTCTGCTGGACTTCGACCTGGACTCTCGCAAGCAGTGCATTCAGCCGGTCCACCTGGACCTGGGCGTTCTGAAGCTCCGTATCCACACGGGCCACCATCGCCTGAAGCAATTGCTCGAAAGTGGTCCGATCGAAATTCTGGACATACCCCAGGATCGCGTTCCGCAACGTCTGATTGGCCCATTCCGCACCATAAATTTCCGAACACTGGCGCACGACATCCTTGGCCGCCGTCAACTTCTGCAGCAGCGCCTGAAGCTCCGCATCCGTCAAAACCGTCAGGTCGCCAGGCACCCATAAGGCCTCCAGATTCCGCGCATACAGCCCAAGAGAATTGGCTCTTTCGATCTCAACTGCCGAAAAATCAACAGACGCTTCCGGACGTCCCTCCACCTGACACTTCCAGTTCCACACCAGCTTGGCAAGAGTCTGATACGTCAATAAATTATCCGGCAACGTCGGCGGTTCGATCACGACCCCATTGACTTGGAGGCGTGCCCCCGTGAACGCATCACCGATCACGGTGATTTCCTGGCTGAAAACTGCGAATTCCCGGACCTGCCGCTCCCGGAATGCCGCAACGTCCGCCATGAGCGAATTGATCGCCGCTTGGACTGAAGCAATAAGCTGTTCCTTCTTATCGATTTCCGCGTTCGCCATGGCAAGCAGCCCGTTCCCCTGATCGATCAATCCCTGGTGCTTGATCAGGGGATCGGGATATGTCGATCCGTCCACGGCCGGGTATTGGCCGATGACCGGAGGATGCGCCGCTAAAACCTCTAACTCCTCCATCGTCGCGGCCGCCTGGATCTGTTGCCGGTACGCATACATCGCATTCGCGTAGTCCACCCACGCCATAAGCGCCGCATGCGCGTTCAGGCCCTTTTGTTCTAAAAACGCAAGATAGGCGATCGCTTCTTCATGATTGCTCCCCAAATAAGCGACGCCTTGGTCCAAAAATCCCTGAAGTTGCGTGCGGGTCTCTTCGGACAACCGGGGGTCCGGGATCAAGGCCGCCATTTCTTCTAAAATCTGTTTCAAAATGACGGTCATATTTTCATAATCCGCCTTAAATTTCGGCATCTCCTGTTCGACTTCCGCTTTGATCTGCTCGAACAGTGCCGCGAGCCTGTCCGCTTCAGCGCGAATGCTCACGAGCTCAGCGTCCGTCTTCTGTAATAGAAACTGCCGCAGCTGTTCAATTTGTACTCTGAATATAACTGCGGATACGATCTGCCCGTCGGCATTGTACGTGATCTCGGAATAGACGGTCCCGTCCGGGGCAACGACCACGACTTTGGCGGGGATTTGACCCAACGTCGCCGCGCCATAAAGGGTCATGGAGGTCACCTGACCGTTCGCGTCCATAACGAACTCTTTGGTCAGGGCACCGCTCGCGTCATAATGCTTGAGCGTTGACGGGAATATCACGGCATAGGCCGGCGCGTCCAGAAGCGGCACGCTCGACCAATCGTATACCGAAAAAACGATTTTAATGAGAGCCCCGGTCACGGGATCGTAAGACCGATCTTGGGATTCCGTCAGCAGGCCGTTCTCTCTCATCTGATAAGTCGCCCGGACACGCACTCCCGATTCATTGTACCAACGGTGGGATTCCGTATACCGGTCCACATCCGTGGCTTTGACGACATTCGTCACGACCTCATACGTCAATAAACCCGTCGCGGGATCGAACGTCTTCACCGTCGTCCAGATATCCGTAAGGCCGAGCCACTGCGCGGTGTAGTCTTTGACGGTGGTCTCCTTGACCAATTTCCCCGCCTGGTAGTCGGAAGTGACCGTCTCGATATGCCCGTCCGCTGCGGTGTAATCAATTGTGATCGTCGCACCATTTCCGGTCGCGGGATCAGTAATTTTTTCGCTGCTGATCGCCAAAACCCCTCCCACTGTTTTTGTGTAAAGACAACGAACCTGCAACTCATCCTCGTTGTATTCGTATCTCCAATCTTCCACGGTCTGTTGCTCGTCGTTCCAAACAAACCATTTGTGGACAAGTAAACCCCGCGAATCATATTCTTCATTTGGATTTGGGTTTTCTGGAATTGGAACACAAGATGAGGAAAGAGGTCCACCACCCTCCAAGAAACTTGCGTTTGGGTCCGTCGGTGTCGTATTGGACGGCGTTTGGGTCGACGTTGTGTCCGTTGCGGGCACGGTCGGCGCCAATGTCGTTTCGGTTTGATCGGGTTCGAGCGGGATCAGCGCGAAGCCCGATGGGGCCACCTGAATAATTGCAAAACAAAATGCTGTTAGAGCGCAGATTAACTTTTTCGAGAGATGCGTTTTCATTTTTTTGTTCCTCTCTTGTGGAATAATTTCTGCACGAAATAGACGGAACCCGCCCGCTGGCTCCAGCTCTCAAAGACGGGATCGATCGCGAGGCTACGGGTAAATAGTGACAACCGGGAACATAAGGGAACACAGCTATAAGTCCGCTGACTCGATGTGATACTTTCGATTGATCTGCCCATTCCCTGTTTTCCTTCTTTTGTTTACATCTTTTCTTCAAAATCATTAAAGATATTTAGTTCATAACACATAGGTATAAGCTTTGCAAATTTTCTTCTAAAGTTTAAACTAATAATAGAAAGCATTTATAAATCAATTGCTCTTACAGATATTTGCTAATAATAGTCGAACCTTATTAAACTTTAGAGATGCAATCTTTATCATGGGCTATCAGATGTAACATTGACGGTTTGTTAATAATGACTAGAATCGATTCAAAACTGCGTTAATTCTTCGTTCAGAACTTAAGGCCGATGGAATTAAAGGAATTCGCCTCAGATCGATTAATCGCTGTTCTTCGGTCGTTCGATATGATCGATTCCCTGGCATATAATTATTGCGATGAAATTTTACTTCAGGCGGTCTGCTGCGGATTTGAAACGGACGTTATCCCCCACAGGCAGTTCATGCAAACTCACAAGAAAGGAAATTTTTAAAAGACCGGCACGAATCACGATCTTGTTCGAAAACTTATCCACGGATGGCAAGATCGGGATCGCAACCTTTGCTGGCGGGAATTAATGCTCTGAATGGAAAACCTCCCGAAGCGCCCATCGTGCTTCGGGAGGTCTGAAGACTGCTTTTTTTAATCCTGCCGCGTAAACCTTGACCGGCTTTTCACCGGCATCTGAATTGGCGGTTTTACCGGCGGTAGTTCAACGATAGGCGGCTCCACCAAAGGCGGTTCGATCACCGGAGGCTCGGTGGGCGGCTCTAAAGGGGGCAGCACAACCACCGGTGGCTCCACAGGCGGTTCCACCAGAGGTGGCTCAATGGGTGCCGGCCCGGGACCAAAACCAGTACCGTCTTGCGGCGGTTCTACAGGAGACTCAACAGGCCCAGGACCAAAACCAGTGCCATCCTGCGGTGGTTCTACAGGAGAGTCAACGGGACCGGGACCAAAACCAGTGCCGTCCTGCGGCGGTTCTGCAGGAGACTCAACAGGCCCAGGACCATACCCAGTACCGTCCTGCGGGGGTTCTGCAGGAGACTCAACAGGCCCGGGACCAAAACCAGTGCCGTCCTGCGGCGGTTCTACAGGAGACTCAACAGGCCCAGGACCATACCCAGTACCGTCCTGCGGCGGTTCTACAGGAGACTCAACAGGCCCAGGACCTGTACCGTCCTGCTGCGATTCCGCATAGCTTAATCGAGTTTGCTGTTGCGTTGTGTCGGGGGGTAACGGCTCGGAAAGAGGCCCGTCACCATAAAGGAAGCCCGTTGATGTTTCGGGCGGAGTCGTTTCGCCCGCATTTCCCTGTCTAAGCTGCACTTCCCCGACGGGCACCTCAGGGACCGGCCCAACGACCTGATCTGCCGGAGGTGTAACATCTTCGCAATAACCGGCAGGTAAACCCGGCAGGAATGCCATGCCGATCACGATCAAAATCGAAACGACTTTTCTCTCCATTTTTAAATCCTCCCTGTTTTCAAGATTTCAATACCTATACGCAATGTGTATCACATGATTTTTGGTTTGTCATTGCTCTGAGGCAAAAAAAATATAGCAAAATATAACATTGGAGGATCCGACTCTCACTGGCTGAAGAGTTTTGGACGCCAAAAGGCAAGGGAAATAACCGCTTTTTCTACTTACGCCCCATAAGAGACGAAATAGCACCAAGGACGGGCGAGGACACTGAATTCCGGTAAGTGAGCGACAGGCGCCGCTCCAGGATGTCTTCCGGTTTTTGTGCCATTTCGGTTTGGACAGAATAAGCGAGTTGGGCCCTAATGACGGGCGGATCATCGGAGATCTTTTCTTTTAGTGCGGGGTCTTTTTCTACGAGCTCTAACACGTCTTTGTAACGCGTCCCGTAGACGTCCATAATCGACCGGACCACAGCAATTTCTAACCCCGTTTTGGCAGCGACCGTTTCAGCGCTTTCCGTGATACTGCCGCCCCCGTACAGCGTGAAATCTTCCTTTTGATAGATCTTGCGGAGCTTGTTCACGCAGTCCACGGCCACCTTCCGGTAGGTCGTATACTTTCCGCCCACGACAAAGATCACGCCGGAAGGCGCTTCGTAGAAAAGATGCTTGCGGGAGACCTTGCGCGGCGAGCCGCCCTTCCGGATAAGCGGCCTCAGTCCCGCGAACGTCGCTAGGATCTTTTGGGGATCGAAATCAAGCGCCGGAAAAACGCGCTTGGATTCCCGCATCAGATAATCGATATCTTCCCGCTCGACTCGGACCTCATCCGGCCCGGCAATGTAATCCGTATCGGTCGTTCCGATCAACGAATTCCCCATCCAAGGAATGACAAAGAAAATACGCCGGTCGCTCTGCGAACCGATCAGGATGGCGTGTTTTGAGATCTCCCCCTGATAAACGATGTGAATGCCTTTGGTGGTGCGAACCTTCTTTTTCGCGCCGGGAATGTCGAGACGCAGCAATTCATTCGTCCAGGGCCCCGCGGCGCAAATGACCTTCTTCGCGCGCACTTCGAATTCCCCGCCCCCCTGCATGTTGCGCGCCCGCACGCCGGTGACGCGGCCGTTCTCCTTGATAAAGGAAGCCGCCTTTACGTAATTGGCAACATGCGCGCCGTATTGGTCGGCCATCAATACGTTCTCAAGACAAAGCCTCGCGTCATCCATCTGCGCGTCATAATAAAGGACCCCGCCCTTTAACCCCTTGGATTCGATCCCCGGTTCAAGGCGCATGACTTCCTCGCGTGCGAGGTTTTTTCGCGGGCTCACCCGGTAAGGCCCCGCGAGCATCTCATAAAGAAAGACCCCGAACTGCATCATCCAGAGAGGCCGTTTGTCGCCTTCATAAACAGGGATCACGAATGGCAAGGGTTTTACAAGATGCGGCGCGGTCTTGAGCTGGATGTAACGTTCCCGGAGCGATTCATAGACCAAGTCGACCTCAAAGTTCTCGAGATACCGGATACCACCGTGGATAAGTTTCGTGGACTTGCTGGAAGTGCCGCTTGCAAAGTCTCCTTTTTCGATCAGCGCGACCTTCATGCCCCGCCGGGCGGCGATGTGGGCGATCGCGGCGCCGTTAATGCCGCCGCCGATCACGAGCAGGTCATAAACGTTTTTTGTGAACCGCTCGAGGTCCCGGATCATAACGTCATCGCCTGTTTGACGGCTTTGAGCCAGCCGCCGTAGAGCTTATCGCGTTTAGCAGAAGGAAGAGAAGGATGAAATACCCGGTCGATCTTGTACTGCCGCTTTAACTCCGCGGCCGAACGCCACACCCCTGCCGTCACGCCCGCCAGCTGGGCCACGCCTTTTGCCGTCAGTTCGACGACTTTAGGCCGGACGATCCTTTCCTGAAGGATGTTCGCCTGGAATTGCATGAGAAAATTATTTTTACACGCCCCGCCATCTACCTTGAGTTCCCCGATCGGGCGGCCGTAAGCCTCCTGCATCGCATCAAAAACGTCCTTGGTCTGGTACGCGATCGATTCAAGGCCGGCGCGAATGATGTGCGGCATCGTCACTCCGCGCGTGATCCCCGTGATGATCCCCCGCGCCTCACTCACCCAATATGGGGCCCCAAGCCCCGTGAACGCGGGCACCACATAAACCCCGTGTGTATCCGTAAGCCCGCGGATAGCCTGCTCCGCTTCCGAGGACCGACGGATGGCCCTCAAACCGTCCCTGAGCCATTGAACCACGGCGCCCCCGATAAAGACCGCCCCCTCCAACGCATACAAAGGCCTTCCGTTGAAGTCGCTTGCGAGCGTCGTGAGAAGGCCCTTCCGGGAGATCACGAATTTTTTTCCTGTGTTCAACATGATGAAGCAGCCCGTGCCGTACGTGTTCTTGCTCGTTCCCGGACCAAAGCATCCCTGCCCGTAAAGCGCGGCCTGCTGGTCGCCCATCACAGCCATGATCGGAATCCCGGCCGGAAGTCCCGCAACCCTTTGCGTGTGCCCGAAAACCGAGCCCGAGGGTTGAAGCCGCGGCAGGATCTTTTTTGGGACCCTGAAGATACGAAGGAGCCGTTCATCCCACTTTTTTGTGCGGATATTGAGAAGCAGCGTGCGGGAAGCATTCGTAAGGTCGGTAACGTGAGATCGCCCTCCGGTCAGCTTCCAGATAAGCCAGCTGTCGATCGTCCCGAACGCCAGTTGTCCCGCGGCCGCGCGCCGCCTCAATCCCGGAACGTTCTCGAGCAACCACCGGATCTTCGTCCCGGAAAAATAAGGGTCGAGCACAAGTCCCGTATGTTTATGAATGAAAGGCTCATGCCTTTTGAGCCGGCGGCAAAGCTCGCTCGTGCGGCGGCACTGCCAGACGATGGCGTGGTGGACCGGCCGCGCGGTCTGTTTGTCCCAAAGGACCGTTGTCTCGCGCTGGTTCGTGATGCCCATCGCGGCGATCTGCCGGGGATCGATACGGCTTGCCGCTACGGTTTTTTGGATCACAAAAACACAGGACTGCCAGATCTCTTCGGCGTTGTGCTCCACCCATCCGGGTTTCGGGAAGTATTGGCGGAACTCCCGGTAAGCGCTCGATACGATCCTGCCGCGCGCGTCAAACAAAATGGCGCGTGACCCCGTGGTCCCTTGATCGATGGCAAGAATAAATCGTTTCATTCCAGATCGCTCAACACTTTAGCGGTCACAATAAAATCAACGTTCTTGAGACGCAATAAGTTCCTGCCTTTGAGAGCCCAGGCCACGGCCCGAAGGAACTCGGCCCGGTCCTTGATCCCGGCGAGACAACCTCGGTAGGCCATACTGATCTGGCCCCGTTCCTCGGAGACCACGAGGGCCACGCTATCCGTTTTTTCGGTGATCCCGATGGCGGCGCGGTGCCGGGTCCCGAAGCGGGCGTCGATGTCCGTCAGAACCGCAAGCGGCAGGATCCCTTTCACGGTCTGGATCCTCCCTTTGTAAACGATCAGCGCCCCATCGTGGACCGGTGAAGTCGTCAGGAAAAGCGGCACCAGGATATCCGCTTTGATCTCCGCGTCGAACGGCATCCCTCCCTTCATGTGCGGGCGTAACGGCTGTTTGCGTTGAAGGATAATGAGGGCCCCCGTTTTGCGGCTCGCCATGCGCTCCATGGCCGTCCAGATCTCCGCGACATAACCAGGCACCTTGGGCGTTTTACGGAAGAGGGACCCTGTCTTATCTCCGAACCAGAAAAGGAATGAGGACAAAAGATCGACCAACAAGAAAGACCCCGCAAGAAAAAGCAGGGCGAGACCGGACGCAAAGATCAGCCCCTCGTCCAAGACTTGGGACCCGAAAACCAAGGCGGTCCAAAGGCAAAACCCTCCGACCAAATATTTCTGGGAGGCGCGGACCCACGCAAACCGCGGCGTGTAAAGGACAAAAAGTAAACCTACACTGACGGCAAAGATCGTAGTGCCCATAAAGCGTCCGTTCCGGTCAACGTGACCCCGTGATGTACCGCCTTATGTTACGGCAAAAAACAGCGGTTCATTGACGGGGTCTTTCAGGCCGAATCGCGAACGACAAGTCGAGGAAAGTACCCGCGGGTCACCGGCCGGGGAGTTTTGGCTTCCCGCTGTCGGATCAGCAGGACGGCGGCATCCTCGCCCATCCGGGCGAGCGGCTGACGGACGGTCGTCAGGGACGGTGCGAATTCTTTCGCGCGGGCGTTATCGTCAAATCCTATTACGGCCGCTTCTCTGCCGTACTCTCGAAGCGCCTTTAACGCCCCGAACGCCAGATCGTCATTCCCGCACACGACCGCTTCGGGAAATCTTTTCTCGCGGAGCCAAAGCCGCATGATGCGATACCCCTCCCCCTCAGTGTTGGCCCTGCCTTCACGGATCCAGCTGCGGTCACAGGGGGCGCCCGCCGTTCTCATCGCGCGAATGAATCCTCTCTCCTTGAGCCGGGTATCGATGAACGGGACCCGGACCGTTTTTCCCCGGACGCGAAAAGGGACCGCGTCAGGACCACGGAGCATGCCGATCCGGCGGTGCCCTTGACGCAAAAGATAACGGACTGCCTGCGCCATGCCGCGGGTGACATCCGTGTAGAAGAGGTTCACCCGGAGTCCGGGCACGGGATCGTTAAAAACCAGCACGCGCTCGTGCCGCTGCGTTTCGATAAGCCGTGAGATCGCGGGATGGATCCATCGCCAGGTCAATACCAGAAGGCCGTCAAGACCGTGATCCAGCAGGATACCGTTCAGAGAACGGTAGGAGGAACGGGCCGGCGTGAAGACCTTGAGCTCATGGCCGCACCCGGCAAAGCGACGGAAGAGACCCGACAGAAGTTCGGCATGATAACAGGAACGAAATATATCTTTCGACGGGACCGTCAGAATACCAAAAACGTAGCGCGGCTTCGCTTTCGAGCCTCGCGTCATTCGCCGGCCTCGGGCATTTCCACCGAGACGGCTTTCCAGGAATCGGTCGGTTCGTCGTACTGAGCTTCGATCGCGATATCGTCACCGGACTTAAGTTCTGCAAGCGAGTTGACGCCCGAAAAGGTCGTCGCATCGTCGGTCAGGACCTCGTAGGTCTCCTCGGTGTCAGTGATGGGGTCGATCTCGCTGACCGTGACCGTTCCGGCCTCGAGGTCCGTTCGCTCCACTTCCCCGTCGAACCAATCCGCGAAGCACGGGGACAAGGGTAGGACCGCAAGAGCCAAGACCGTGAAAAATATTCTGCACCTCATGGCGTTCAGCCGCTCCTTTAAACAGGATGTACCGCGAGGGTAGGATAGCCCAAAAGCGGCTAGCCGACAATCAACAAATGGCAGGACCTGTGCAGGTTATGAGCCAGCGTGCGCAGCACATCGCCTCGCAAAAGGTTGATCAGGGCGCTGCGTTTCGTCGCCCCGATCGCCACACTGTTGACCTCAAGCTCTTGGGCCGCGCGGGCGATCAGCCTTCCCGGATTGTCTCCCGCCTGCCAGATCGGGACGGCCGTGATCCCTAATTTTTCCATTTCCGCCTGCGCCCCGGAAAGCACTTCCAGGGATTCCCGAGAAGGCTCCATTTCCATCGGTAATTCCGGCGAGGGCGGGGTCTCTTCGACGTATCCCAGATAAACCGAATTCTCGCCTTTGGCTTTCACATGAAGCGCGGCCTCCTCCAACAAGGTCGGGTTCATGCTTTTAAGAGCCACGAACATTGAACTTTTATACAGCGAAGCGAGTTCTTTCGCTTCCGCCACCGTGAGAACGTTCACCGCGGAGGCCAGGGCCGGCATGGGCACGGGAACGACCTTCTTCGCCGCATATCGCAACGCCAAACCGACCGCGAGGATGGTCAGAACGAAGAAAAGGGCGTTCTGTTTCTCGATCGCGATCGTGATCTCGATGAAAATCGTAATGACCGCGCCCACCGCGAGAAGCCCGCGCTCCCAACCCTTCAGCCGGATCGCGCCGTTCGTCGCGCTCGTCGCCAGGTTCAGCGCGATCGCCCCAACTACGCCGATCGCGTAAAGCGCCGCCCGATGGACGATGTCTTTTTCCGCGATGAGGACAACGACCGGGACCAGCCTTGCAACGACCAAG
>JAHQRI010000109.1 GCA_019052695.1 Candidatus Omnitrophota bacterium | reverse complement strand
CGCGGCGTGTGTTTTCCCTCTGGCCCGGATCGTCCGGCGTTCGGGGCAGCCGCCCGAGTGGGCCGTCCTTTATAGCCTTTTGTTCGTCCTTTATCTTCCGGTCCGGCATGCGGTACGGTTCGAATTCCATCCCGAGGTCGCTGCGATGTCCTTATTTTTCTGGGCTTTTGTGTGCTTGCAGGAGAGAAGAATGGTTTTGGCAACGATCGCTTTGGCGGGTGTTCTTTTAGCAAAGGAAAATGTTGCGACGGTGATCTTTGCGTTCGGCATTTATGCCGTATTTTTCGAACGGTCTATTCAACCTCAGAGGTTGAATTCAACCCCTGGGGTTGGAATGACCAAGATCTGGGGCGTTGCGTGGATGGCGGCTTCCGTCCTTTACTTTTACACCGTCGTAAATGGGTTTATTCCGGCGCTTTCCGGCGCTCCCTATGCTTATCTTTCGGGGAACTTTACCGAGTGGCTGCGGCTCGGGTGGGGGCCTTTTTGCAAACACATCCTGCAGCCCTCCACTTTTGCTTATCTCGCGAAAGTCTTCGGGCCGCTGGCGTTCACGAGTTTTCTCGCGCCGGCTTCTTTTTTGCTGACGCTTCCCGCGCTTGCCCAGAATCTTCTCTCCCGGAACGAAATGACCCGTTCGATCTTTTACCAATATACGGCGACGCTCACGCCTTTTGTTTTTATCGCGTCCGCCATGGCGCTCGCCAAACTGCGTTCCCACCGGCGTTATGGTGCGTATCTTCTTTTGCTGGTATCGGTCCTGACGTCCGGTGTGTCCGAAACTTACTACATCAGGCGTCACAACCTGCAACTGACGCCCCACGTCCAAAGGGTCAAACAGCTCTTGGCCGGGATCCCGTCCGCCGCGTCCCTCAGGACACACGAATTCTTTGCCGCCCACGCGGCGGATCGCAAAGAGCTGCACATCTATGAAAATAACCACCCCAAAGAAGGCGGGTCGTGGAAGGCGAGGCGCACGGATTTTGTCGCAATCGACCGTCAGGTCCTCAAGGATGATTTTGATGCCGCCGTGAATGACTTGCGCCGGGAGGGTTTCCAGCCCGTATTGGAAGAAGATGGATTTGTGCTTTTTAAAAATGCGAATCCAACCCCCGAGGATGAAAATCCAACCTCGGGGGTTTTCTGAAATACAGGCCCAAATCAGCCCTGGGGGGTTGCCGGTTGGTGAATTCAACCTCCGAGGTTAGGTCTCGTGGGTCCGAAGTCAAGCCTCGGAGGTCGGATGAAAGGTTTGACAGGTCTCTGAACAAATTGTATTATATTTCTCGAAAATGCTTTTAAAGGACACTTATGGGAAATAGAAAGCAATATAAAACGGCATCGCTCGGCGGGTTGGCGAGCAACTTCTTCGCGTTCACACAGATGCGTCGCCTGGAGGTGGTCCGGTCGGGCGCCTTGGCGCCCGCTCTCGGTTTGAACTGTGTCCAGGAACGAAATCTTTTCCGGCGTCTTACCAAGGCCGGGTGGATCGTGCGGCTCCAACGGGGCCTTTTCCTGGTACCCGGAGTGCTCCCGGCGGGCGGCCGCTGGAACCCTTCCGAAAATATTGTTTTGCCCGCTCTCATGAAAGCGCTCGGGGGCAAGTACCAGGTCAGCGGTCCGACCGCGTTCAGCCGGTACGGTTTTGACGATCAGGTCTCTAACACGGTGGTGGTGTATAACGACCGTTTGTCCGGGACCCGGCGGATCGGTTCGACGCGCTATGTTTTTATTCAGGTCTCGGAAGAAAGGCTGGGGGCGACCGAGAAGGTCAAGACCCCGGATGGCGCGGAGCTCTATTACGCTTCCAAAGAACGGACTCTTGTCGATGCCCTCTATGACTGGTCCCGCTTCAACGGGATCCCCAGAGCCTTTGGGTGGATCCGTGAGGGAACAAGGAAGGGGACCGTCTCTGCTCCGGCTCTCGCCCGGATCGCGGTCCGGTTCGGTAACAAGTCAACCTTGCGGCGTCTGGGCTGGATCTTTCAAAAGGCCAAGGTTTCTCCGGCCGCGATACGGACCCTCCGGAAGGCGCTTTGCGCTTCGAACTCGCTGATCGCCATGGTCCCTTTTAAGCCGCGGAAGGGCCCCATTGTGAGAGCGTGGAACGTGATCGACAATGAATAAAGGTCCCGGCCTCCCGCCGCGTCAGGCGCACCTCGATGGCGCCGCGTTCCGGGCCGCGGTGGAACGTACCGCCCATGATTTTGATTTCCGTCCGGCCTTTGTGGAAAAAGACTATTTCTGCTCCCTTATTCTTGAAGCGGTGGCTCCCTCCGGGGCCTCCTGGGTCTTCAAAGGCGGAACATGTCTTAGCAAGGTCTACGCGGATTTTTACCGCCTCAGTGAAGATCTTGATTTCTGTATCCCGGTCCCGGGAACCGTGAAGCGTCAGGAAAGGCGCCGGTTGATCGATCCGGCGAGGAAAGCCGTGGACGCGTTGCCGGCGAAGGTCCCGGGCGTGGAGATCGAGGCGCCCCTTGAAGGAAGGAACGAGTCGACTCAATATATCGCTTCGATGCGCTATCGTTCGGTGATCACGGGCGACTGGGAGAAAGTCAAAGTCGAGATCGCCCTCCGTGAGCCCCTGTTCCGTCCCGTGATGTCAAGGAGCGCTCGGACCTTGGCCCGGAATGTCTTCACGGGAGTCGAACTTATTCCTCCGTTCCCTGTCCGTGTGATCGATCTGTCCGAAGCGCTCGCGGAAAAGGCAAGGGCGGCGCTGACCCGGCTGGACCCGGCGATCCGTGATCTCTTCGACCTTCAATACGCGATCGAGAGCTTTCATTTGCGCCTGGACGATTCCGGATTTTTGGAACTTCTTAAGAAGAAGCTGGCAATTCCGGGTACCGGGCCGGTCCGGCTTACTCAAGACCGTTACCGCGCGTTGGAACAGCAGCGCTCTACGGAACTTCCCACAGTTTTGCGGGTACCTGATATTCAGAGGTTCGATCTAAAAACCGTGTGGGAAATACTGGTCCGGGTCCAGGAAAAGATCAGCGGTTGATCCGGGAAGAACGGTCTGTTTTTTATGGAAGGAACTTTGGCTTCATCCGACGCGGGCAATTAAAACCTCCGAGGTTAAGTATCGTGGGTCCGAAGTCAAGCCTCGGAGGTTGAGGGGGTGAACCTCTGGGGGTTTGCCGGTTTCTCGTAGGTCACGTTAAAACGTGACCTACAAAACCGACGGCTACTTCAACCTCCGAGGTTAAGTATCGTGGGTCCGAAGGCAAACCTCGGAGGTTGAGGGGGTGAATCTCTGGGGGTTTGCCGGTTTCTCGTAGGTCACACTTAAGTGTGACCTACAGGGTGAGCGAAGCCAGCGTTTTAAATTAAGCGCGGAAGTTGAATACAACTTCCGGGGTTAGGGAGTTAAGGGGTGCAATTTGACATTTTAAAGCATATGTTATAACATATGCTTAGACATCCTTGGAGGAGACCTATGAAAACGCCCACCATTGTTTCAATGAAAGATATACGGTTGTCTCTTGCCGCGATC
This sequence comes from Candidatus Omnitrophota bacterium, assembly GCA_019052695.1. Classification (GTDB taxonomy): domain Bacteria; phylum Omnitrophota; class Omnitrophia; order Omnitrophales; family Aquincolibacteriaceae; genus Pegaeibacterium. Next base: position 2,160 of record JAHQRI010000109.1, on the reverse strand, counting down.
GCGAGACGGGTCGAGGCTGGAGAATGCTTTATCGTCGTCCGGGATTCCAAGCCGGTGTTCCAGATCGAACCCCTATCCGGATCCGGATCGAATGCTCAGCGAAACTTATCGTTCGATGATTTTACGCAGAAAGTGGACCGGGTGCGCGATCCGGGGGAAAGAGCGTGGACCCCTGACGCTGTCGAAGGTGTCATCCAAGAGATGTACCGGGAAAGATCGAGTAGTGACGAAGCCTCCGGGACCGTGAAAAAGAATCTTCGAAACCGCCGAGCCGGACGTTCATGATCAAAGCCGTTCTTGACACGAACGTCGTTGTTTCGGGCCTCTTGTGGACGGGAGTGCCTCGAGAGATATTGCGGGCCGCGGAGGAAGAGCGCTTTTTCCTGTTTAGCAGCAAAGAGCTTCTTGAGGAATTGGCGCTTGTGCTTTGCCGTCCTCAGTTCAAAAGGTTCCTCGAGCGTCGAGGACTGGATTTCAAAGATGCGTTGGCGCAGATGGTTCGTATGGCACGTCTGGTCGTTTCCCGGCCTTTTTCCGAGGTCATTATTGCCAAGGACCCGAGCGACGATCAGGTGTTGGCCTGTGCCGTTACCGCGGCAGCCAACGTGATCGTTACCGGTGATGAACACCTTCTGGACCTGAAAAAGTTCCGTGGGATCCAGATCATAACGCCTGCGATTTTTTTTCAACGTTCATTGAGCTCGTAAGGTGATGTGCTGCCGGTTGCTCCTAAGGAGGTCTGTGATGAAACGGAAAGGCCTGACATCAGTTCGATTGCGGCCCGAGATCGCGAAGATGGTTGAAGTGTTGATGGATCGAGAGGGGCTGACGAAAGCGGAGATCATCAATGAAGCGCTGCGGCGCTTCTTCCTTGAGAGGGAATTCGAAAGGGTTCGTGAAAAGCTCGTTCCTTATGCGCGAACCAAGGGAATCCTTGCGGAGGATGATGTAGATCGAGTCCTTGGGTGAGTAAGGCTGCGCTAAGCCCGTGGGAAAGTTTTAATCCAATGAATTCAACCTCCGAGGTTAGGTCTCGTGGGCCCGAAGTCAAACCTCGGAGGTTGTGAAGTAGCCGTCGGTTTTGTAGGTCACGTTTAAACGTGACCTACCTTGATTGTTAAGATGGTAGCAGCATTTTTCCGTCCCAGCTGACCGCAGGAAGGAAGCCGTTGAGTGATGCGGTTACGCGATCGTAGGTCACGCTTAAGTGTGACCTACAGGGTGAGCGAAGCCAGCGTTTTAATTGAGCGCGGAAGTTGAATACAACCTCCGGGGTTAGGTCTCGTGGGCCCGAAGTCAAACCTCGGAGGTTGATTTAATTAAGTGAGGATCTTTGCATGACTCTTAAAGCCCGTATCGTGATCTTAAATTATCAGGGGGGGAGCCTCCTGCCGCAATGCCTGCCGAGCGTTGTGGAGGCCGCGCGCGTGGCCAAGACTCCCACGGCGGTTACGGTCCTCGATAATTTAAGCACGGACGGAAGTGAAGCCTATGTCCGGAGCCATTTTCCTGATGTTGAGTTCGTCAAGGCGCCGCGAAACCTGGTCTTGTGCTCCTACAACGAGTACCTCAAGACCATTAAAGAGCCGGTCGCGATCTTGCTGAATAATGACATCTGTGTCGCCAAAGATTTTGTCGACCCGCTTCTTGAAAAGTTCGAAGATGATCCCCGGACCTTCCTCGTGGCGCCGCGGGTCATGAGCTTTGACGGTGCCGCGATCGAGGCGGTCGATACCCGGTTCCGGATGCGGTGGGGGATGCCCCAGATCACGGCCCGTTATCCCGGATATGAAGCGCACGCGATGGTCCCGGACAGGACGTTCGCCTCCGGGTTCGGGGCGTTCTCAAGTGAAAAGTTCGCGGAATTGGGCGGTTACGACCGGCGGTTCCTTCCCGGGATCTTTGAAGACGCCGACCTTTGCCTCCGGGCGGCGCAAAAAGGTTATAGCATGTATTATGAGCCCCGGAGCGTCGTGTTCCATATGGGGCAAGCGAGCTTCAAAAAGGCGTTCTCGTCCTTCCGCCGCGAGTCCGTCGCCTGGCGGAATACCTTCCTGTTCGTTTGGAAGAATTTCCGCGGGGCCGGTTTCCGGATCCCGCACATAGCCTTTTTCTTGCCACGCGTTCTGTGGACTCTGGCGCGGGGGAACGCCGCTTTTC
>JAHQRI010000013.1 GCA_019052695.1 Candidatus Omnitrophota bacterium | reverse complement strand
CACCATCTGCCCTTCACGAACGTTGTCTTTGACCTGGAAGGTGAACTGCCCCGCCCCGTTATCGATCCATAAAGCATACTGCCCGTCGGGCACGTCACTGAACCCCATGCCGGTGACCATTGCATTGTCCAAACGGGTGGCCCCGTTCGTGGAATCCCAGTTGCCGCCGGAACCGTTGCCGATCGGCTCTTCAAAACTCGGGTTGCCGAGAACATTGGCAAAAGAAACGGGAAGGTGTAAAGCTAAAAATGCCAGCAGAAAAAAGGCGGGCAGAAAGACCGCGCGCATCACGTCACGGCTCGATTCGATCCGTTCCTTCTTGGTATTCATACGGGTATCGCGCATGGCTCCCTGGCCCTTAAAAACGCCGGTGAGAGAATTTGGCGCCGAACCTCAGGTCGTAACTGACCTTGGTCGAAGGATCGCCGTCCTGCTTCAAGTACTGATTCCGCCCGATCCCCACCCACTCTCCGAAGATGGCGAACTTGGAAAGCCACTCGTTCTCTTTCCAGCGGTAGTTCCGGAACGGCATCCACCGTAAGCCGGGCGCGATAAAATAATAATTCTGGTACCAGAAGGAGAACTTGCTGTTCATGGTGCTCTCGAAACGCACGTAAGGCATCAGGACGAACTCGTTGTTGATCGGGTTCTCCGGGACCGGGATGCCCGGGAGGATGATCCCCATGATCAGCGAGGTGTTGGCGAGGAACGCGTTGTAACTTTCTTCCGATCCGAAATTGGTCTTCTGGACGGAGTAATCCCCGTAGTACTCTCCCCAGACGTATTGGCGCAGGTAATCCGTGAATTTTTGCGGAGGCCCTTCCTCCAGGGGCGGAAGTTCCGTCCCCCACTCGTAGAAGATCTGAACTCCCCACACCAGATCGTAGTCTTCGCTGTTCTCGATCTCGTTCTTGATGTTCTTGCGGTCCCCGTACTTGATGTAGAACCTGTAATTGCGGATCCAATCCAGGATGGGGATCCCCCCGAAAGGCCGGAAATTCTGGAGCCAGGCGTTCCGCATCATGGGGTACCATTCGAGACCGGCCCAGAGCATCAGGTTATTACTGCCCGGATTGGATGTGGAATCCATGCTGATCGTATTTTCCACGAAGGGATCGATGGTATTGAGCGGAAAACGGATCCCTTTGAACACAAGGCGGTTGGTCCAATAGCCCACCTGACTCTTGTAATCCCTGTCGGACAGATTCGTCAAACGCCAGGAAGTTTCCCCGAAGGACTGCCAAAGCAACGGTTCCCCGGAGGGCCTTCCGTGAAAGGGACCCCAAAGTTTTTCGCCGATGTCCAGCTGGTCGGTGAATTTAAGAACGAGTTCTTCTTCTTTTTTGTACTGCGCAGGGGTCTTGATCTCAACGGGGACCTCTTCCTCGACGGGCGGCACATAAAGGGGCGCATCACGCACATCCTGGGCAAAATCCCCGCCTCGCGACACGACCGCAGCTTTGACCGCGCCGATGGCGGCCATCGCCTCCCCCGGGTTCTTGTAACCCTTGTCCCCAACCCAATAAAGGTCCGTCATGCTTCCGGAGGCATCCGTCAACGGAAGCTGGCGGATCTCGACCCCCTCGTATTGGGCCGTTTTGAGGTTGGCCTTGATGTACTCATCAATGGCCTCCGGGTCCTTCAGCCCCGGAAGATAGCGTGACTTGACGACACCTTCCCCGAAGTCCGTGACAACGGAATATTCGGCATTTTGTTTACGGGAAGGCGTTTTCAGGAAGGAAAAACCGCGCACATCTGTGATCCCGCGAGACTGTCTTACCGAGGGCGAAGCGTAAAAGTGATCGACGAAAAGATTAGGAGCCGCTGCGGCGACCGCTTCCGCTTCTTGAGCAAGAAGGGGAACACTTCCCGTCAATTGGATGGCGACGAAAAGCATTAATAAAATTTTAATTTTCATCACCCGCAGTCATCTTTCGTGCATTGTAAGTTCTTGTAAAGATTAAGGTAGCACCTAATCCATCATCCCGAGGACTTGCTGCATATGATAAAGACCTTGTTCTTTTTTCGCAAGGAATTTTGCGGCCAAGATCGCCCCCCGGGCAAAAGCCTCCCTCGAAGAGGCCTTGTGAACGAGTTCCAGACGCTCGCCGTCCCCGAAAAAAGAGACCGTATGCTCGCCGACCACGTCCCCGCCCCGGAGCGCGAACACGCCGATCTTGCCTTTTTCCCGAGGGCCTGTCTCCCCTCGACGTCCGTAGATCACATCGCGGAGAGGATGACGGCCGCGCGCACGCGTCAAGACCTCCAGAAGTTTCAGGGCTGTCCCGCTCGGGGCATCTTTCTTCATCCGGTGATGGATCTCCATGATCTCGAGGTCGTAGTCCTCGTCCAGCACGGCTCCGGCCACCGCCGCTAACTTAAAAAGAAGGTTCACCCCCACGCTCATGTTCGGCGACTGAACGATCGGCACTTTGCGGGAAGCCGCACGGACCCTTTGGAGGGTCACCTCCGGAATCCCGGTCGTCCCGATCACGCACGCCGTTCGGTGCTTCAGTGCTGCGTTCAAGTTCCCCGGAAGGGCCGCGAAATGGCTGAAATCGATCATAACGTCCGCCGTTTTAAAGGCGGCCACGGGATCTTCCTGGATCTTGACCCCCCAAGGGTCCCTTCCGAAAACCGCACCCAGGTCCTGCCCGAGCAAGGCATGGCCCCTCTGCTCGGTGGCCCCTACGACCTTGAACGCCGGGTCTTGGGCGGCGAATTGCAGTACCATTCTTCCCATCCGGCCGCCAACGCCGGTCACCGCAAGTTTGATCATTTCAGCGCTCCGAGTTCCCTTAAGGTATCGGCAAGTTTCCTCTTGTTCTCAGCTTTCATTTCACAAAGGGGCATGCGAAGTTCTGGCCGGATCCTCCCCATCATCCCCAGCGCGGTCTTGACCGGGATCGGGTTCGTTTCGATGAACACCCGTTTGGCAAGGGGATAAAGGAGCTTATGCAGGGAACGCGCTTCTTCCATCTTCCCCGCCAACGCAGCCGTCACGAGCCTTTTCACGAGCCTGGGCGCGATATTCGCGACCACCGAAATGACCCCTTTCGCGCCGATGGCCAGCAACGGGAAATTTAAACTGTCCTCCCCGGACAAGATCGGAAGATCGCAGAGCTGGGCGATCTGGTCCGCCTGGTCCATGCTCCCGCTCGCTTCTTTGATCGCAACGATCGTGTCGAGCTTCGACAGGCGGGCCACGGTTTCCGGCGAAATGGAGACCCCCGTGCGCCCCGGCACGTTATAAAGCACGATCGGAATATCAACCTTCGAGGCCAGGAACCGGTAATGGCGGAACAGCCCTTCCTGCGTGGGCTTGTTGTAATAGGGCGTCACGACCAGCACACCGTCGGCCTTGATCTTTTGGGCATGGCGGATCAGGCCGAGTGCCTCCTCAGTATTGTTGGAACCGCAGCCGCAGATCACCGGGACCCGGCGATTGACATACTCCACAACGAACGTCATCGTGTCGCGATGTTCCTCGTGCGACATCGTGGCCGATTCCCCCGTCGTACCGCACGGCACGATCACGTCCGTCCCTTCTTTGAGGTGAAAATCCAGAAGTCCCCTCAAGGCCTTTTTGTCCACCTTCCCCTTAAGGAAGGGGGTGACCAACGCGACCATCGAACCTTCGAACACGGATCTTTTCCTGCTCATAAAAAATATTCCCCTTTGTAGACGAATTGCGCTTTACCTTCCAGAAAAACCCTCTCGATCTCCTTGCCTTTCTTAACACTCTCGACCCTGAGGACCTCTCCACCCCGGGTCCGAACGTTCACGGGGGATTCCGCATATCCCTTGAGCACGCTCATGATCGCCGAGGCCGTCGATCCCGTCCCGCAAGCCAGCGTTTCGTCTTCCACGCCGCGCTCGTAGGTCCTCACGGCGATCTCCCTTTTACTTTTGACCTCCACGAAATTCACGTTGGTCCCGAACGGTTGAAAATGCGCGTGATTACGGATCGCCCTTCCGATCTCGACCACCTCGATCTTCGGAAGCCCTTCGGCAAAGATCACCGCGTGGGGGACCCCCGTGTCCAGGAAGGAATAATGCAATCGATTCCCTTGGACCTCGATCGTCCCATCCATTTCGAATATCTTCGGTTTGACCAGCTGGACTTTAACGACCCCTTTGGGGCCCACACGCCCTTCGACGATCCCGGAACCGGACTCGAACCGCATGTTCGATGAATATTTCAAGACCTCGTGCGCATACAGCGCGATACAACGGAACCCGTTCCCGCACGCGGCGGCCTCGGAGCCGTCCGGGTTGAGGATCCTCATTCTAAAGTGGGCCTTCTTGGAAGATTCAAAAAGAAGCACCCCATCGGCCGCGATACCCAGATGAGGCCGACAGACCGAACGGGCAAAGGCCGTTGCGTCCTTGATAATCTGCCGTCGGTTGTCCACCACCGCAAAATCGTTACCGGAAGCCACCATCTTGTAAAACGAAACCGTGTTTTCCAAGTCTAACTCCTTACGCAGTTTGAATTTAAGGGACGTATTCTATCAAATCCCCTTATTTCATACTAGTGCCGCGTTTTCTAATCGGTGGGTCCCTTTCCCGCGCGAATAGAACCGCAGGCCGGCGTTCCTCCTGCTTGGAAAACCTTGAACCCGTTACTTTTTGAACATACCCAAAGAACGCCGGGGATGGAGGGATTATAGATCGGGCGGCTCACCGGAACGGCGGGAGCGGGTCTCGCAGCGTGTCCTTAAACGAGAATGATCTTGGCGGGTTCGAATCCGTTGAAATTGGGAATGGCGCTCGCGCTGGAATAGGCCCCGATATTTTTTACGTAGACCACATCCCCCACGAAGAGTTCGGGAAGTTCCTCGTTGACCGACAAGGTGTCCAAAGAATCACAGGTCGGCCCCGCCAGCGCGCTCATGTATTTCTGTCCCCGTCGCAGGGTCTTAAATTCGTACTTGCAATGGTCAAAGACCATCCCGGAAAAGTCCTGATAGATCCCGTCGTTCAAGTAGTAGAAATTCTTGTTGTCCCGGAACGTACGCCCGACCACCTGGGTCACCAGAACCCCGGCGGGACCGACAAAGAACCGGCCCGGCTCCGCGATGAATTGAACGGTCTTCGGGAAAAGCTCTTTCATCTGCTTGCGGATTTGGGAAGCCATGCGTTCAAAGTTGATCCCGATCTCGTTGTCAAAATGCTGGATCGGGAACCCTCCCCCGAGATCGACGATCTGGAGCGGCATCCCGTTCTCCTTGGCCTCGCGGAAAATGTTCGCGGTCAGTTCCAGCGCCTGGAGGTAATTTTCGACGTTCGTAGATTGCGACCCGACGTGAAAACTCACCCCCTTCGGCACGAGTCCCAGGCTCTTGGCTTTCCGCAAAAGGTAGAATCCCTGCTCCGGCTCCGCCCCGAACTTCAGAGACAGTTGCACCACGCTGCCGCGGTTCGCGACCCGGAGACGCAACAGCACGTGGGCGCGGGGATAAACCTCCGCGATCTTGTAAAGCTCCGCTTCGTTATCGAAGGTCATGAGCCTGACCCGCCGCCGCCGGGCCGTGGCAATGTCTTCCTTGGATTTGATCGTGTTCGCGAAAATGATCTTTCCCGGGGACACTCCTTGTTTCATGACGAGCTTCATTTCGGCGGCGCTCGCCACGTCAAAACTGGAACCGAGCTCCGCGAAGGTTTTGACGATCCGGGGGTTTGGGTTCGCTTTGATCGCGTAATAAGGCGTGACCTCGGGAAGCGCTTTCAGAAAGCGCGTGTATTGCCGCTCAAGTATGCTCCTGCGGATGATCATGAAAGGGGTCTTATGCTTTGTGAGCATTTGCCGGATCAGGTTCTCAACCCCGGAGGTCTCCGCGGGCTTTGGCTTCAACAAAGCCGGAGTGACAGCATTCCCGTTCAATAATTGCGCTTGCGTCATCGGAAATTACACCCTTTCGTCAACAAGGAAAGAGTTGAACTGCCAAAGATCTTCTTCCTTCGGGGCCGCGGCGCCGAACTTCAGGTATTTTTGATTGAGGTTCTGAAGCGGCGTCCAGTCCGCGGGAATGGAAACGAACGGAACGATGTAAGGGACCGCGAACTTCAGGATGAATTCGTGGTCGATATCATCCGGAAGGAGGAACCCTTCGTGGGGGTTCTGGATCATCCACAGCGCCGCACCGACCACGGAGACCGCTACTTGGAGCGTCGTCGCCTGTTGATGGGGCACGAGCTTCCGCGTCGTATGGATATCGAGCAGCGAACCGCACCACCAGGACTTGAAATCATGTCCCATGAGAAGCACGCCGAGCTCGTCGCGGCCGTCGATGATGTCATCCGCGAGAATGCGCTGTTTTTCCTGCATTTTGTACTGGCGCATGCGGAGCTCGTGGAGCGAAAGGACCGCGGAATCTGAAGGACAATACGCGTAGTGCACCGTGGGACGATAGACAGCTTTTCCGTTTTCCCATACGGTCAAGCGGTCGGAAATACTGAAGGCTTCGCCGTGGCGGATCACCATGCCGTTGATCTCGCCGCAAGGCACCCACGACCGGACGAACGTGTTCATCCCGAGCGTGCCAAGGCAGATCTGATTCTGCGGACCGCTTGCGTGGCGATAACCGTCCTTGGGGAGGGTCTTCTCGTGCGTCCCCCACCCCATTTCGGCGGGAGCGACCCCTTCTTCGTAAAAACCTTCGATCGACCAGGTGTTCACGAATTCGTTCACCTGTTTCGGTTTGTCCGTGAGCTGGGTATCGCGCTCGCTGATGTGGATGACCTTCACTCCCGTTGTCTGCGCGAGTTTCTTGAAATTCTTTTCCGCGAGGAACTTCGCGAGGTTCTTGGCGCGCGGGTCCCGGGGTTTTTCTTTGAGGATCTTTTTGGCGATGTCGATCAGGGCCTTTTTGGTGAAATGGGAAACGAGGCCGGGATTCGCGCCGTGGTCTGCGATCGCCGTGGTCCCCTTCTTGTCGCCCCAGTTCTCCTTGATGAGCTTACGAAGCCGCATGTGACGGCGGTAGAGGGTATACTGGGTCGGATCGGTCCGTTTGTCGTCCCGGTAGGGGTCCCATTCTTCAAGGGACGTGTTCACATAGAGCACTTCATTCCTGCGACACCAATCCAGGATCGCCCAGCAATCGATATTCCATGCGAGGTCGATGATCATGTCCCCGGGGCCGACATATTGGGCAAGAAGCTTTTTGTAATTCTGCTCGGTCACACGGTCAAAAACGTAACGGACGCCGCGTTTCAAGGCGTCTTTGACGCGCGCTCGGTTGTCCACGAAGTCCATGATGGTAATGTTCTTGGCGGGCATTCCAAAATGCCGCAACACGAGCGGGACCGTGCACTGCGAAACGCCGCCGCATCCGAGAATAAGCAACTTGCCATTAAATTTGACCTTGAGCTTCGGGATCTGGACTTTCGCCTTGGGATATTTGAACTCTTTCATGATGCTCCGTTTTTCCTTTTGAAAAAATTTTAAAAATCGTAATTAGAGTGGAATATTACATCAAAAAAAATTTCACATCAAGAGAACATCGCTTGGAATCGGAGAAATTCTTGTGGAAGAAGCTCCCGGAATGCGCGCCGTTCCATCGCTTATAGGCTTTAGCGTGCTGATTCGCCGCGGATGATGTCTTGATAGGTTTCGCGTTTACGGACGGCTTTGAAAACGCCGCCTTTGACCATCACTTCGCAGGCCCGCGGGCGGGAATTGTAGTTGGACGCCATCGTGAAACCGTAAGCCCCTGTGGTCATGAGCGTAAAAAGGTCTCCCGCGTACGTTTCCTGAAGCTCGCGGTCCTTGGCAAAAAAATCCCCGCTTTCGCAGATCGGCCCCACGACATCGTAAACCCAGGACTGGGCCTTTTCGTTCTTGGCCACCGGCCAAATCGCGTGATAGGCGCCGTAAAAGGCGGGGCGAATGAAATCGTTCATGCCGGCGTCCACGATCGCGAAGTTCTTCACGTCGGTCTTTTTGACGTAAATCACGCGGGTCACCAGGACCCCGCTGTTGGCCGCAATGAAACGGCCGGGCTCGAAAATGATCTGGAACTTCCGCTTCTTGAAAAGCGGCAGGACCTTCGCCGCGAACTGGTCCGCCGTCTGGGGATTTTCGTCGCTGTAGATCGCGCCCAGCCCGCCGCCCAGGTTCAGAAATTTGATCTTTAAACCGCCGGCCTCGAGCTCATCGATGAACTCGAGGATCTTGCGGAAGGCCTCGAGAAAGGGGTCCCCCGTTTCGATCTGGGACCCGATATGAACGTGCACGCCGCAGACCTGCGCGTGGCTGAAATTACGGGCGGCCTTAAAGATCTCTTTCGCTTTTTCGAAATCGATGCCGAACTTCGTCTCGGCCTTGCCCGTCGTGATGTAATCGTGCGTGTGCGGGTCGACGTTCGGGTTAATGCGAAGCGACACGTTCACTTTTTTGCGCATCTTCTTGGCGATCGCGTTGATCTGCTCGAGTTCGGGCAGGGACTCGACATTGAAAAGGAGGATCCTGGCGCGGATCGCGTCGCGGATCTCGTTCGCCGTCTTCCCGACGCCGGCGTACACGATCTTCTTCCCCTGGCACTTGGCTTTCCGCGCGCGGAAAAGCTCGCCGCCCGACACGATATCCAACCCCGCGCCTTTTTTGACGAGCGCGCGCAAGACCGCTAAATTCGAATTGGCCTTAACGGAATAACAGATCAAAGGTCTGACCTTGCGGAAAGCCTTTTGGAGCTTGGCGAGGTGTTCGGTGAGGGTCTTGTGGCTGTAAATGTACGTGGGCGTGCCGTACTTTTTGACGATCTTGGGGACCGGGACCTTCTCGCAATAAAGTTCCCCGTTCTTGTAATAAAAATCGTGAATGCGCGTCGCTTCCTGGAATTCTTTGGCTAACATATCAGACCCCCAGCGTTTTCTCCCATGCCGCGATCTCTTTTTTCACCCGCAAGGGGTGGGTGCTGCCGATGGTCTTTTTCCCCCGCACGGAATCTTTGGGGTCGAAAAGATCGTGGACATCCGCATCGAATCTGGGAGAGAATTTTTTCCATTCGCTCACGGAAAGCTGCCGGAGCTTCACGCCGGCCTCCGCCGCGTACCGGACGGCCTTGCCGACCAACTGATGGGCCTCCGCGAACGCGACTTTTTTCCGCACGAGGTACTCCAGGATATCCGTCGCGAAAAGGCTGTCTTCCTCCATGGCCCGCGCGATCGCCTTCTTGTGCCAGCTCACGGAGCCCACGGTCAGCGCGAGGAGTTCAAGCGCCGTCACGGTCTTTTTCACGGCATCAAAAACGCCGGGTTTGTCTTCTTGCAGGTCCCGGTTATAAGAAAGCGGGAGCCCTTTTTGGACCGTCAGGATGGCCTGCAGGTGCCCGAAGATCACCCCTGCCCGCCCGCGGACCAGTTCAAAAACATCCGGGTTCTTTTTCTGCGGCATCAGGCTGGAGCCGGTGGCGAACGCGTCATCGAGTTCGACGTACCCGAACGCCTCGGAGTTCCAAAGGATGAAATCTTCCGCGAGCCGCGAAAGATGCATCCAGAGGATCGAGAGGACGCTCAAAAATTCCGCCAAAAAACCACGGTCGCTGACGGCCGTGAGACTGTTCGTGGCGATCGACCCGAACCCAAGTGCTTTTTGAAGGAATTTCTGGTCGAGCGGAAGCGCAGAACCGGCGAGCGCCGCGGCCCCCAAAGGCAACACGTTCACGCGTTTGGCCGCGTCCTGAAGCCGCGCTTTATCCTCCTCGAGCATTTCCACGTAAGCCAGCAGGTGATGCGCCAGCAGAATGGGCTGCGCCTTTCGCAGATGCGTCATGCCGGGAACGATCAATTCTCCCGATTTCCCGGCGACCGTTACGAGCGCTTTTTGAAGCGCTTTAATGCCGTCCTGGATCCGTTCGATCTTCTCCCGTAGATAAACCCGCGTGGAAGTCACGACGAGATCGTTGCGGCTCCGCCCGGTATGGATCTTCTTCGCGACATTCCCTGCCCGTTTTTCGAGCTCCATCTGGATGAAGGTGTGGACGTCCTCGTATTTCTCGGTGCAGGCCGCAAGATCGCGGGAGGAAAATTGTTTGTTGATCTCATGGAGCCCGCGGACAAGCTTCTGGGCTTCTTCCCGTTTCAGGATCCCGATCTTCGCGAGCATCCGGACGTAGGCTTCATTCACTTGAAGTTCCGCCCCTAAAAGCTCTCTGTCGGTCGCCAACGAATAGCTGAAGCATTTCAATACGGGGTGCATTTCCTTCTTGAATCTTCCGCCCCACATCTTCTGCGCCATGTTAGGCTCCCATTCCCTCGTACGGCAATCCCCAGAGCTTCATAAAACCGACGGAAGCTTTCCGGTCGAACACATCGCCTTTGGAATATGTCGCGAGCTTTTTGGAATAAAGTGAATATTTGGACTCACGGCCGACGCAGGTCGCGTGACCATGATCCAGCTTGATCCGGACCTTGCCGGTCACGCGTTCCTGGTTGGACGCGAAAAAGGCGTCCAGCGCCCGCTTGAGCGGCGAGAACCAAAGCCCGAAATACGCCAGCGTGGCGTATTTTTCCGATAGCAACCGTTTGTAATGGATGAATTCCCGGTCCATCACAAAACCTTCCAGCTCCTCGTGCGCCTTCAGAAGAAGGTCCGCGGCCGGCGCTTCATAGATCTCGCGGCTCTTGATCCCCACCAGCCGGTTCTCGATCATGTCAAACCGCCCGACACCGTATTCCCCGGCGGCTTCGTTCAGGTATTCGATCAGATCGACAAGGTCCCTTTTCACGCCGTTCACTTTGACGGGAACCCCCCGATCGAACTCGATCACGATGTAGCGCGGCTTTGCGGGTGTTTTGTTGCAAGAGCGTGTCATCACATAGGCGTCCTCCGGCGGCTCGACCCACGCATCTTCCAGGATCCCCGCCTCGATCGCGATGCCCCAGATGTTCTTGTCGATGGAATAAGGGCTTTTCTTGGTTACGTCGATCGGAATCCGCCGTTCCTTGGCGTATTCGATCTCTTCTTCGCGCGTCTTGAACTCCCAGTCCCGCAGCGGCGCGATGATCTTCAAGTTCGGATCAAGCGTCCGGACACCGACTTCGATCCGGACCTGATCGTTGCCTTTGCCCGTGCAACCGTGCGCGACATACTCCGCGCCTTCCGCCTGGGCGATCTTTACCAAATGTTTGGCGATCAAGGGACGTCCGAGCGCCGTCGCGAGCGGATATTTTCCTTCGTACCGCGCGTGCGCCCAGAGCGCCGGCATGATGAAATCCTTCGCGAATTCCTCTTTGAGGTCCTCGATATAGGTCTTGATCGCGCCCGCGGCCTTCGCTCTTTTGACCAGCTTGGCTTTGTCCTTCACTTCGCCGATAAAAGCCGAAAAACAGACCACGTCCAGCTCGTGCTGCTCGCTGAGCCATTTCACCGCGCAGGAGGTGTCCAAACCTCCGGAATAAGCTAAAACCACCTTTTTCATCGGATCACTCCTTCGTTGGAAAGATGAAGCAAGATCGCTTTTTGAATATGGAGCCGGTTCTCGGCCTCGTCGAACACGATAGAATGCTTGCTTTCGATCACGTCTTCGGTGATCTCTTCGCCCCGGTGGGCCGGCAGGCAGTGCAGGATGAGCGCCCCCGGCTTGGCCTTTTTCACCAGTTCTTTATTCACCTGCATTCCGGCAAAATCTTTGAGTTTTTTCTTCCGCAGGGCCTCTTCGCCCATACTGACCCAGACATCGGTGTAGATCGCGTCGGCACCCGCCACGGCCTTCGCCGGATCCAGGAACCCTTCGATCACCGCACCGGTCTTTTTAGCGATGTCCTTGGCCGCCTTCAGGATCTTCGGGTCGGGCTGGTATTTTTTCGGCGTCGCGTACCGGATCTTCGCCCCGAGTTTCGCCGCGAGAAGCATCAGGGAATTCAACACGTTATTCCCGTCCCCCACGAAGGCCAGCACCGGGTCCTGGCTTGCGGGGATCTTTTCATAAAGGGTCATGTAATCCGCCAGCGCCTGGCAGGGATGTTCTTTGTCGCTCAAGCCGTTGATCACGGGTTTTTCGAAGTAATCACGAAATTCAGTAATGGTCCAGTGCGAGAAAGTCCGCATGATCACGCCGGAAAGATACCGGTTGAGCACGCGCGCGACATCCCGTACTTCTTCCCGGACGCCGAGCTTGATGTCCTCGGGACCGAGATAGATCACGCCGCCGCCCATCGAAAAAATACCGGCCTGGAATGACACCCAGGTCCGTGTGGACGGCTTTTCGAAAATGAACCCGAACATCCGCCCTTCGAGCATGTTGCGGAAATCCTGCGGCCGTTTTTTCAGATCCGCCGCGAGTTCCAGCAATTTCCGGATCTCTTCGGAGCTAAGATCGTTGATCGAGATCAATGAGTCGTACATGAACAGCCTCCCTGCTTCGCGTTCTGTTCCGCGACCTTGGCAAAGACCGCGTCCAGGATCCTCATCGCGAGTTTGATCTCCTTCGGCGTCACGGTCAGAGCGGGCAAGAACCGGAGCACATCGCCCTGCGTCGCGTTGATCAAAAGACCCTGCGCCCGAGCCTCGTTGGCGTACGGGGCTGCCGGCTCCTTCAATTTGAGGGCCCGCATCAGCGCGATCCCCCGGATATTTTCAATGACGGGATATTTCGCCCGAAGCTTTTCAAACTCCTGATTCATCAATTCGCCCATCCGCACCGCGTGCGTTAAAAGCTTTTCTTTCTTGATGGTCTTGAAGACCGCGAGCGACGCCGCGCAAGCCAGCGGACTGCCGCCGAACGTCGAACCGTGCATCCCGGCCGTCAGGACCTCTTTCCCGATCTTGCGGTTCACGACAAAAGCCCCGATCGGCACGCCGCCGCCGAGCGCTTTGGAAAGCGTCATGATGTCCGGCTCGACGCCTTGATAATGCTGGTACGCGAACATCTTCCCCGTCCGCCCCATACCGGTCTGAACCTCGTCGAGGATCAAAAGCAGGTCCTTCTCATCACAAAGTTTCCGGATCCCGGTCATGAATTCCGGCGTCGCCACGTTGATCCCTCCCTCGCCCTGGATCGGCTCGAACATGATCGCGACCGTCCGGGAGGTAACGAGTTGCCGCACGGATTCAAGATCGTTGAGCTCCGCGTGCAGGAACTTCTCCATAAGAGGCTCGAAGCCCTGGTGGAACTTGTCCTGTCCCGTCGCGTTCATGGCCGCGAGCGTCCGGCCGTGAAAAGATTTCTTCATCGTGATGATCTCGTAACGCCCCGTCTCACTGCCGTATTTTTTCGCGAACTTGATCGCGCCCTCGTTCGCTTCGGCGCCGCTGTTGCAAAAGAAAACACGCGCCGGAAAGGACGCCTCCACGATCACCCGCGCGAGCTCGGCTTGCTTCACATTCAGAAAATTATTCGCCACGTGGAGGATCTTGCGCGCTTGGTCCTTGACCGTGTTCACGACCGCGGGCGGACAATGCCCCAGGGCGGAAACGCCCCACCCCGGAAAAAGATCAAGGTATTCCTTGCCCTCGAGGTCCCAGACCCGCGAGCCTTTGCCTTTGACAAGGCACACGGGGACCTGATTGTAAGTCGGCAGAACGAACTGCTGATAGGTCTTCTGGACTTCTGCGGTTTTCATGTATGGCACCTCGAGACCTCCCGGAGCGTCGGATTTTATCCCGGCCCGAGAGTGGTCCGCTGCTTATAAGGTTATTTCCGTCCCGATACCTTGGTCGGTGAAGATTTCAAGCAAAAGAGCGTGCGTGATGCGGCCGTCGATGATGTGCGCCTTCGGGACACCGCCTTCGAGCGCGTCAATGCAGGCTTTTACTTTGGGGATCATCCCTCCCGAAACGATGTTCTGTTCGATCAGTTTTTGCGTGTCGCTCACCCGGAGAGACGGGATCAGCGTCTCCTCGTTGGCCGGATCGCGCAGAATGCCCTTGACGTTCGTGAGCACCATGAATTTGTGCACCTTCATGGCCATGGCAATATTGGCCGCGGCCTCATCCGCGTTCACATTGTACATCTCGCCATCCGGCCCTTTCCCCACGGGAAAGATCACCGGGATCCTTCCAAATTCGGTAAGCTCCTTCACGGGCAAGGTGTTCACCGAAGACACATCGCCCACATAGCCCACGTCCCCGTTCTCCGTGTGTCTCACCACGTTCAGGATCTCCGCGTCATATCCGGAAAGACCCACCGCGGAACCTCCCAGGCGGTTGATGTCGTGAACAATGCTTCGGTTCAATTCTTCAAGGGTCTCATCGACCACATCGATCGAGGCCTTATCCGTCACCCTCAGACCGTTCACGAACTGGCTCTGGATGCCTTTTTTCTTCATGTTCTCAGTGATGAATTTGCCTCCCCCGTGGATCAGGATCGGCCGTATGCCCACGTAGCTCATGAACACAAGGTCCTGGAGCACCATTTCACGCACCTCTTGGTACGTCAGGGCCGCACCGCCATATTTGATGAGCACTTCCTTCCCCCGGAATTTTTGGATGTAGGGAAGCGCCTCGACCAGGGCTTGAGCTTTTTCGATATACTTTTGCATAGGCATCAGGAATAGGCGGCGTTGATCAAGACATATTTCGTGGTCAGGTCCGAAGTAATAAAATCCGCGCGGCCGCGTCCTTTCCCGATGACCACATCGATCGTGTATTCTTTTTTCTGCAAGATACGCCTCGCCTTGGGAAGGTTCAGAACGCGCAACCTGCCTTGGTGGACCACCTGCGCGTCCCCGAACCAGATGCTGAGATTATTCGGATTGAAATCGACCCCGCTCGCGCCGACCGCCGCGGCAATGCGCCCCCAGTTCGGATTCGATCCGGCCAGCATGGTCTTGAACAGCATGGAATTCGCGATCTGACGGGCAGCCCTCTCGGCATCGGTCGGCTTCCTGGCCCCCGACACCCGCAAACGGCAAACATGGGTCACGCCTTCGCCGTCCGTGACCATCTCGTGCGCGATGTACCGCATGACCTCTTCCAGCGTTTCGCGGAACATCCAGTAGTCCTTGCCCACTTTCTGGATCGTAGCATTCTCCGCAGCGCCATTGGCGAGACACAACACCATGTCGTTCGTGCTCATGTCATTGTCGATCGCCATTTGGTTGAACGTATCGTCGGCCGCGTGGCGCACCGCCCGGCGCAAAAGAGGCTTCGTGATAGCACAATCGGTCGTAATGAAGCAAAGCATGGTCGCCATGTTGGGATGCACCATTCCGGCGCCTTTGGCGCAAGCGGCGATCGTGACCTTCTTGCCCCCCAACTCGAGCGATAAGGCGATCTCTTTGGTCGAAAGGTCCGTCGTCAGGATCCCCTTCGCCGCCCCGTGGCCGCCTTTTTCGGAAAGACGGTTCACAAGGCGCGGCACGGCCCGCTTCACACAGCTGATCGGGAACGGCACACCGATGATCCCGGTCTGGGCGATCAAGACCTCCTCGGTCTTGATCTGAAGCTGTTTGGCCACCTCGCAGACGATCTCCTCCACGGCCCGTTTTCCGATCGGCCCGTTCAGACAATTCGCGTTCCCGCTCGTCCCGAGGATCGCATGGTGCTTCGGCGCATCGATCACTTTCATGGATTGGATGACCGGCCACGCCTTCGCGCGATTCGTCGTGAATGTGCCGGCCGCCACGCCGCCTGTTCGGGAATAGATCAGGGAAACATCATACTTCTTTTTTTTCTTCTTGATCCCGGCGTGGATCCCTGCCGCACGAAACCCCAGAGGGGTGGTCACCGAACCATTGGGTTCTTTTTTCCAGAAAGGTCTTTTCATTTATAAAAGCCCCGCTTCTTCCGGCAAACCGAACCGGATGTTCATGTTTTGGACGGCCTGCCCGGCCGCCCCTTTGACCAAGTTGTCGATCGCGGAAAAGATCACGATCCGGCCGGTCCTTGTATCGACCGAGAAACCGAGATCACAAAAATTGGTGCGCTGCACCCCTTTAAGCGATGGGATCCTCCCTTCGTCAAGGACCCTGACGAACGGGCTCTTTTCGTATGCCGCCTCCAGCGCCCTGCGCACGGCTCCCGCACCACCCTTCGGCGATAACGACGCGTAGATCGTCGCAAGAATACCCCGGTCGACCGGCAAGAGATGGGGAACAAAAGTGACCGTGACCTTCCGGTCCGCCGCCTGCGAAAGCGATTGTTCGATCTCGGGAATATGCTGGTGTTTATTGACCTTGTAAGCGTTATAATTTTCGTTCGCTTCGCAAAAATGGGTCGCCGCGACCAGTTTCTTTCCCGCCCCGCTCACTCCGGAGGCCGCGTTGATGATGACGGAGTTAGGATCAATCAATTTTTTTTTGAGAAGCGGGATCAGGGCAAGCGAGGGACCGGTCGGATAACAGCCGGGGTTGGCGATCAGGGACGCTTTCCTGATCTTAGCCCGGTTCACTTCGCATAATCCGTAAACCGCTTGCTTTAAACGCCCCGGGAACGTGTGCTCGACCCCGTACCATTCCGGATAAGCCTTCGGGTCTTTGAGCCGGAAATCCGCAGAAAGATCGATCACGACTTTCCCCGCTTTCAGGAACTGATCGGCCGTGGACATGGCCTCGGTATGCGGCAAACATAAAAAAATGACCTCGGCCTTTTTGACCACTTCCTCGAAAGAATAAGGCACGATCTGAAGGGAAACATCTTTATTAAGAGACGGTACGATCTCTTTGAGGCAGATCGGCTTCTCCTGCCGGGTAGTCAAGATCGAGGGGCGGGCTCCCGGATGAGACCAAAGTAATTTTGTCAGTTCAATCCCGGTATATCCCGTGGCACCCAACACCGCGCAATGGAGCATTTTTTAGAGCCTTCCTTCCAGTCTCGATCAACCAGACCTATCCCCCAGGAAATGATCTAGGTAGGTCTTGATAACAGGTTTTGTATTATAGAAATGGCTCTATCCTTTGTCAATTTAAGAAGTTACGAAAAACGGCCGGGACAACTCCGGGCCTTTTTGCCCTATCTCCACTGCTGACAATATGTTATGGTTTTTCTTTGTTGACAGTCGCTTTAAAAAATCCTATGGTAGGACCATGTCGAGAGATGCTTCTTCCAAGGGGCCGATCACTAAAACATCCGTCAAAAAGACCCTCGGGATCATGCCCCGGAACCTTTCCTGGTACCTCGCCGCACTCGCACACCCTTCTTACCGCAATGAGTCCCGGACCCCCAAGGCAATGGAAGATTTTGACCGGCTGGAATTCCTGGGCGATTCCATCCTGAACGAGATCGTTTGCCAAAAACTTTTTACCGAATTCCCGGACGCCGACGAAGGGATGCTCAGCAAACTCCGCTCGATCCTTGTTTCGCAAAAGATCCTTAGCCGCATCGCCAAAGCCCTAAACCTTAAAAAAATCCTCCTCCTCGGGAAGAATCTGCGCCATCAGTTCAAAGGCCCCGTTCAGACCAAAATCTTGACGGACGCTCTGGAGGCCTTGCTCGCGGCCCTCTATTTCGACCTGGGTCCCGAAAAGGTCGAAAGATTCGTTTTGAAACACTTTCGCGCCTATTTTGATCCGAAGCTGCTTTTCCGCTTGGACCCGAACCCGAAAAGCACGCTTCAGGAAATGACCCTGAAACGCTGGCAGAAGCTTCCGGAATATTCGCACGTTTATTCCCCGCAGGGGGTGAAGACCGTCGTATCACTTGGGCGAAGCCGGAGGTCCATCGGGTGGGATAAGACCAAACGCGAATCGGAACTCAAAGCGGCTCGGGGGTTAATCCGTCTTCTGAGGAAAGAGTTCGCACAACGTCAGGGAAAAGAAAAACGACGCTATTGAAGCACGAGCTCGACCAGGATCTCACCCGTTTTTCCTCGGATGATCTTGTCCCTGATCCCGGCCACTTGCGCCGGATCCAATTTTAGTTCGGGGCTTGTCAGGGGTCCGGAAAGCAGGACTGGGATCGGCCCTAAGTGGGCACGCGGTTCCGCCCGGAGCGAGGCCGCCATACCCGGAAGGAGCCGAGCCGCCACGGCGCTGGACAGAAAGACCTCCATGCGGAAATTCGCCAATCCATCCAATCCCAGGGTCCCTTCTCCGTCGACGACGTAGTCGTTATGCCTCATGAGCAGGTCGTCGGTCGTAAATTTTCCCGCATTCAGTTTCCAGCGAAGGTCCACTTCATCAAAATGGTTCATCGACGGCAAGACATTCGAAATCCCGGAGAGCGGATTAATCGTGGCAAGTTCCTCCCTCAGGTCAAAATTCACGCATGTCGCATTGATCAAGGAAAGATCCCCCTGGCCTGAAAAAGAGCGGGACACGGCCTCCTGCCCCCAACCCTTCCCCTCCCAGGAACCTTTCAGGGTCAGGATCCCCTCCACGGCCTTACGGTTCGCTTCATGCCGGCCGAGAAAGCGCCCGAGGTCAAGACCGTGGATTTCGCCCTCGCAACGATACCAGGGCTCTTGGTCCTTTACTTGGACCGTTCCTTTCATCGAAACCTGACCGTTGTAGCCTACAAACTGGAGGTTTGAAATATCCCAACGCTTGTCCCGGTACCTGCCTTCCGCCGCAAATTTTTTCAACCGCTCTTCGCTGGGAAAAAAATCGGCCATCATATCGCTGACCGGCGCGTAAAAATCCCCCTCCGTCCCCGCTGATCTCCGCTGTCCCAAAGCCGCGATGGATTGCCAAGCCTTTCCTGGCTTGAACTCTTCGGCGATCAACTTCCACTCCGCTTGGGCTTTATCCCCGCTACCGCTTATTTTCAGATCGGCCGTGACCGTCGAATCCCCCGCCTCGAACTGCATCTGCCGCCCCTCCAGCATCAACGGACTATAATCAAGAGAGAACGAGGCCTGCCTCAGGCCCAAACCTTCGGCCGTCGTCCAGGAACCTTTTTCGACCGTCACGTTAAAGATGCGCTCGGCTTTTTCCAGTTTGCGAAGATCCCCTTTCCAATTCCCGAGGAATTTGAGGCCTCCTCCGATCTTGTCCTGCTGTAGCAGGGGAATGTATTTTTCCCATCCGTCCACGTTGAATTTATTGGTGATCAAATTGAGCTGGCCATGCCCCGTTCTTACGTCTAAATTGCTCAAGTTCCCCTTAAGGCTCATATCCTGGAAACGGATCGAAAAATCCCCCGAAAGGGTCTCCCCTTTTTGAATCAGGCAGTCAACCCCCAGATCGAGCGGAACATCTTTGGCCTTACTGAAGTATTGGGCGTAGGTCAAAAGCGCCCGCGTCAGGTCCCAGTTCAAATGAAGTGACAGATGGTCCAACGTCCCGTCCCCCGAAAGGGCCCACTGGCTTGGCCCCGAAAACCCGATATGGAAAGGAAGCGCGTTCTCAAGACCGGGCCAATGGGTCAAAAGGTCTTCGAGGACCATGTCTTCACCGGTCATGTGAAAATTCGCGATCTCCCCCGTCCGCAGTTTTAGGTTTCCGTTCGCCTCGACTTTGCCAAACGGGAATTTTGCGCTGGCCTTATACAGTTTTAATTCCTCGGTATCATTGTTCCAGGCCCCTTTGACCTTCCAACTCGCGTCCATCGGGGCTGCCGTCCAAGTTTTCTCCCCGACTATTTCGTAAATGAATCCCGTTATTTCTCCCATCGCTTCGCATTCCAGAAAAACATCCCCGGCGTTCTTTTTGAACTCCATCAACGCTTGAACATGACCGCTCTTGACGGCAAAAGGCCGTTTCCTCGTTTTGAGAGAGGCGCCTCGATCCTGCGCCATGTCGAAGCTTTTCAATTCTGCCGTCATACGCCCGCTCAGTTTTCCCCAGTCCCAACGCGCAGCGGACTCCGCGGTAAAGTGTCCCTTGATCGTAAGGACTTCCGGCTTTCCCGCGAGCCCCGCAACGCATTGCAGGGGAATGGGAACACCGGCGCGTAGGGCCCCCATTTTCAGCGAAAATCCTTCCAGTTCCGGAAGGGTTAAAAAAGAAAGAAAGGGCGGCTGCGGGACCTCTCCCTTTCCGCCCGCGATGTAAAGCGAGGCAGGTTCGGACCGGCCGAAAAGGAGAGGGATAATATCGAAGTCAAAACCCATTTCGTCGGCTTCCAGCTTACGTGAATTCTCGGGAAACGTGAGCTGTAGACGTTCCAAAATGATCCGGGGTTGGGGAAAGTATTCGACCCGAAAGCTCTGAAAACGCAAGCTCCCCGCAGTGATCATTTGGATCCTCTGGACCAGGGATTCCTGGATCTGGGGGTCGGTGAGCAACCGGCGGGCTTGAAACCCTATACCTGATATGAAGAGGATGACCGAGAGGATTAGGATGAGCAGGAACGAGTGGCGTTTCTTCATAGCCCCTGATTCGCGTTAAAGACCCAGGCCTTAGATACCGTCACTATCTCAGACCAAAAAAAAAGCCCCCCGGACGCTGCTATAGGAGGACCTTTCACCACCGGTTCGAGTCGAACTGCATCGCCCCGGCCGGGTTATAATTGTAGTCTTCTAAGAATCCCTGACAACCCGTCAGCACCAGCGCAAGAGCCAGGACCCCAAAGGCTAAGCACAGCGGCCGCATTAACGCTTTGTATACTGGAAGCTTCTACGGGCACCTTTACGGCCCGGTTTTTTCCGCTCTTTTTCGCGCGGATCACGGGTCATAAATCCGCCCTTACGCATGGCCGCCTTGAATTCGGGATTCAAGCTGACCAGGGCCCTCGCGATCCCAAGCTGGATTGCCCCGGCTTGCCCCGCCACACCGCCCCCTTCCACGCGCGCCCGAACACGGACCTGCCCCTGGAGGTTAGCGGTTTTCAAAGGCTGATCCACGAGCATCTGAAGGTTAGCGCGCTTCAGATATTTATCGGAATCCTGACCGTTAACGGTAAAACCTTTTTGTCCGGGGAAAAGCCAAACGCGAGCAATGGCGGATTTCCGGCGCCCCGTGGCATATATTGCAGAAGAGGAATTTGCGGTCATGGATCAAGCCTCAATTGGGATAGGTTTTTGCGATTGATTCCGGTAAGAAGCTCCGGCATAAACACGTAATCTCTTGAGCATGACATCGCCGATCCGGGTCTTGGGAAGCATTCTCGAAACGGCCCGAAGGATGATCTCCGCCGGCTTTTTGGCCATGAGCTCTTCGTAGGTGTAGGTCTTGAGACCTCCGGCATATCCGGTAAAATGCTTGTACACCTTGTCCTGGGCCTTCTTTCCCGTCACCACGATCTTTTCACAATTGATCACGATGACCTGGTCTCCCACCATCTGGTCGCGAGCGAAACAGGCTTTCCCTTTACCGATTAGCAGAGAAGCCACACGCGTGGCTAACCTCCCCAAGGTCTTGCCCTGGGCGTCGATCAGGTAGGTCTTACGGTTAATGTCTTTGTCTTTGGGAATCAACGTTTTCATCCGGAATATCCTAAAATGAACCTCGGGCACTACCCTGCGCCTGGACCTGACCATGGTATACCAACCGCCTCATATGGCGATGCTTGAGATCAGACCAACGGCGTGTCGTTTCGGAAAAGTCTGGGGAGTATAACAAAAACACTTTGGGCTGTCAAACTTTTCCAACCCCTCTATCTGCTTCCCCTAAAATAACTTAAACGGACAATGGAAAACTAAACGTCACCATCGCCCAAGATCACAAAAACCGCATGGCCCCCCTTTTCGCGCTGGGTTCTACCCTGCTACGGCGGAACATCGTGACAAACCTTGATCGAGCATATTAATAGGACGCCTTAAGTAACATGAGACCTACGGACGGAGCTGTCATTCCCGCAAATCGACGGTCTTTGGCCTCCAAGATAGCCGTGATCTCCTCGGGGGACCGTTTCCCCTTCCCGACCTCAATAAGCGTCCCCACGATGTTCCGGACCATGTGATACAGAAAACCATCCGCCTCGACGCGAATCCGGATCAAAGATCTTTGCTTTTGGATTGAAATTTTTTTGATCGTCCGGACACAAGAGATGCTGCGATGTTTGAATGCAGCCACGGAAGTGAACGATCGAAAATCGTGTGTGCCGATCAACGATCTCGCGGCACGCCGCATTGGGATGACCTCCAAAGGATGGATCACGTGAAGGACCCGGCCCGCGACCAACGGGGAACGGAGGGGATGGTTCCAGATGCTGTATTCATAGGTCTTCGAACAAATGCTGTAACGCGCGTGGAAATCAGCGGGCACTTCTTCGATCCGTTTCACCACAATGGAATGAGGAAGGAGCGCGTTCAGACCACGCTGGATCTTCTCCAGTTCCCTGGCGTTCGACGTTTTAAAATTGACGACCTGGCCGGCGGCGTGGACGCCCGCATCCGTCCGGCCGCTCGCAGCCGCGATCTTCATCCTGCGGCCAAAAAAACTCGTGAGGGCCGTCTCAAGGGACTCCTGGATCGTGGGCTGATGCGGCTGTTTCTGAAAACCGAAAAAAGCGGAACCGTCGTATTCGAGAACTAATTTGATGTTACGCATGATCGAGGGCCCCAAAAAAGGGGGTCGAAATGGGAAAAACGGCGTGCTGGGTACCTTATTGCCACGATTTACCGTTGAATGTCAAAGGCGATCTCTGCGATCTGGACCGCGTTCAGGGCGGCCCCCTTGCGGATCTGATCCCCGGAAACGAACATCGCGAGCCCGTTCGCGACGGACGGGTCCGCACGCAACCGCCCCACCAGAACATCGTCCTGCCCCGTCGCCTCCAACGGCATCGGGAAATAATTCTTGTCGCGATCGTCGATCACTTTTACACCGGAGGCCTTTGAAAGCAGATCCCTCGCTTCCTCGGGGGTGATCTTTTTTTCGGTCTCGACAAAGAGGGCCTCGGAATGAGCCCTCAAAACGGGGACCCTCACGCAAGTGGCCGTGACCTGGATCTTGGGCGCGTGAAAGATCTTCTTGGTCTCGTTAACCATCTTAGTTTCTTCCTCACAGCAGCCGTCGGGGCCGATCTTGCTGTTGTGGGAGAAAACGTTGAACGCGATCTGATGCGGCAACACCTTCGGGGTGACCTTTTTCCCCGCGAGGAAATCTCGTGCCTGCGTCTCCAATTCTTCCATCGCCTTGGCCCCAGCGCCGCTCGCGGCCTGATAGGTCGCGGCGATAATGCGTTTGATCCCGGCAACCTTATGGATAGGGAAAAGAGGCACTAACATGATGATCGTCGAACAATTTGGGTTTGCGATCACCCCCTTGTGCTTGGAGATGTCCTCGGGATTGATCTCCGGGATCACCAAGGGAACCTCGGGATCCATGCGGAAAGCGCTCGTGTTGTCCACCATCAAAGCCCCCGCCCGGGTGATCGAGGACGCCAGCGAGCGGCTCACGGCCCCGCCCGCGCTGGAAAGGACAAGATCGAGCCCGTCAAAGGAGGAGGGCTTCGCTTCTTCGATCTCGTAGGTCTTCCCCATAAAATCGATCTTTTTGCCGGCCGAACGTCCGGACGCCAAAAGCTTCAGCGTTTCGATCGGGAACCGTCTTTGCTCGAGGATCCTCAGGAACTCCTGCCCGACAGCGCCTGTCACACCCAGAATCGCGACTTTTAATTTTTTCATCTGTATTTCTCCGTGACCTCAGGACCCGTTCGAAGGCGTTCGCGCCCTCGGCCGTGGGTCCTTCGAACTAGATACGGTTCTTCGGGTCAAGCCCCTTCACCACAAGATCCCCGACTTCCGTCGTGGAATACCCCATTTTCCCCGCGGCCAGGCTCTTTAATTTCCGTGCGGTCACCCACTTTACGGATTCTTCAATTTCCGCCGCCGCTTTTTCCTCTCCGAGATGTTCCAGCAACATTTGTCCCGCACAGATCGCCGCCAAAGGATTGATCACATTTTTTCCCGTGTATTTGGGCGCCGACCCGCCAATCGGCTCGAACATCGAAACCCCCTGGGGATTCAGGTTCCCCCCCGCCGCGATCCCCATCCCCCCCTGGATCATGGCCCCCAGGTCGGTAATGATGTCCCCGAACATGTTGTCCGTCACGATTACGTCGAACCATTCCGGATTTTTGACCATCCACATGCAGGTCGCGTCGACGTGCGCGTATTCTCTCTTAATGTCCGGATAGTCCTTTTGTCCGACCTCATGGAAGGTCCGTTCCCAGAGATCAAAGGCATAAGTCAGCACATTGGTCTTGCCGCATAGCGTCAGGGTCTTTCGTCTGTTTCTCTTACGCGTGTACTCGAAGGCGTATCGCAGACAACGCTCGACCCCGCGCCGGCTGTTGCGGCTGACCTGGATCGCAACCTCGTTCGGAGTCCCTTTGTCCTGGAACTCGCCCTCGCCGACATAAAGGCCTTCGTTGTTCTCCCGGACGACCACAAAGTCGATGTCCTCCGGCTTTTTGTTCTTGAGGGGACAATCGACTCCCGGGAACAGTTTGACCGGTCTCAGATTGATGTATTGCTCCAGGGCAAAGCGGAGGCGAAGAAGAAGGCCTTTCTCAAGGATCCCTGGCTTGACATCGGGATGCCCGACGGCCCCAAGGTAGATCGCCTGGAAACCCCGAAGTTCTTCGAGAACGCTATCTGGAAGCACCTCCCCCGTCCGGAGGTATCGTTCACCGCCGAGGTCATATTCTTGCCGGTCGAGCTTGAACCCGAACCGCGAGGCCGCCGCCGTTAAAACCTTGTTCCCTTCCCTGACGACTTCAGTCCCCGTCCCGTCTCCGGGAAGTACCGCGATCTTATATGTTTTCATATGAATCCCTTCTTTCTCTTGGGGTGTAAAGATTCCATAACGCCTTCTCCGACCTGCGGCGGGAAATCAAAAGGGGGATTGTATGCCTTCGTTCAGATTTTTTCAACCCTTAGTGTGCGGCGCTTCACCGCGCTATAAAGTTCGGCGTATTTCTTTGCGGAGGCCGTCCAGGAAAAATCGCTTTCCATGGCATTCTTCACGAGCCCTTTCCAGACCTTGTCCTGTTTATAAAGTTTCAAGGCCTTCAAGACCGCAGTCAAAAAGGCCTCGCTGGTATAGTCTTCGAAAAGGAACCCGTTGCCTGACCGGGTTACCGGATCGAACTCCTCGATCGTGTCCGCCAACCCCCCCGTGGCGCGGGCGATGGGGACCGCTCCGTAACGCAAACCAATGATCTGTCCGAGCCCGCACGGTTCGTAGTACGACGGGAACAGAAGGGCATCTGCCCCGGCATAGATCTTCTTGGCCATCTTGGCGTCAAAAAGAATGTGGACCCCGAACCATTTTTTATTCTTTTTAGCCAGGTCCCGTAAGACATGATGGTATTTCTCCTCCCCCGTCCCTAACAAGACGAACTGAAGGTCCAGTTGGGCGAACTTATCGAGGAGCGGGATCAGGATATCAAGCCCCTTCTGGTCCACGAGCCGTGCCACGAACCCCAAAAGAGGGGTCTTCTCGTCGACAACAAAACCGTTCTCTTTCTGGAGGGCCGCCTTATTGAGTTTCTTCTTGGCGGGCTGCGTCGCGCTGAAGTTCGCCTGAATGTCGGGATCGGTCGCAGGGTCCCACTCCCTGGGGTCGATACCGTTAACGATCCCCGTGACGCTCTCCTTGCGAGCGGCGATCACGCCTTCCATCCCGCAACCGAACTCCTTGGTCTGGATCTCCTTACTGTAACGGTCGCTCACCGTCGTCAACTCGTCCGCGAAGACGAGCCCGCCTTTCAAAAAACTGAACTTGCTGTAGAACTCAAGATACTCCGGCTTAAAATACTCCCATCCTAAGGCGGTCGGCGGAAAAGAATCCGGAGGATAATTCCCTTGGTAGGCGAGGTTGTGGACCGTGAAAAAACTTCGGGCCCGTTGGAGCGGGGCGTAAATCAGGCCGGGACCTTTCAGATAGACCGGAATCAGACCCGTCTGCCAATCGTGGCAATGGATAATGTCGGGCTGAAGTTTGAGTTCTTCGATGGCTTTTAGAACGGCCCGCTGAAAATAAATAAAACGGCGGTCGTTGTCCTGGTAGTCTCCGATCGAGGTCCCGTAAAGATCTTCGCGCGCAAAAAAGTCGGGATGCTCGATGAAATAAACCTTCACCCCGTTGGCAAGCTTCTTGAAAAAGACGCGCGTCGCTTCGAGATGATTCCCGATGATCATTTCGAAATAATCAACGACGGGCTCGAGCTCCCATTCGCGGATATCGATCCGCTGGTAGCGCGGGATAAAAACGCTGACCTCGTGCCCCAGCCCCTGGATCGCGCCAGAAAGGGACCCGACCACATCGCCGAGCCCCCCGGTTTTCGCGAAAGGGGCCATTTCTGAAGCGACAAATAGGATCTTCACAAACGACCGCAGGATTTGATCCTAGCGAACTTCGACGACGCAGTTCCAGCTTCCGAAAGCGTTGGGAACGCATTCCACCGGATCTTGGGAATTGAACCAAGCACCGTCCACACAATAGCGGTACTCGTGACGGCCGGAAGAAAGCTTTAAAGAGGCTTTCCAATTCCCGTTCGCGTCCTTTTTCAGCGCGTTCTTTTCAGCATTCCAGTTATTGAAGGACCCTCCGACACCGACCTTCTTCGCTTGAGGCGCGTAAAATTTGAAATCGACGGTTTTCGCACAAGGGGACGAGCTGCCTTTCGCTGTTCTTGCCATAACGGAACTCCTTTGGGTTATTATGATGGAAAAATCCCTGATCCGTACGAGGTCAGCTGATTATATATCAGAAAAAACCCCTTGCCAAGATACATCTCGTCACTATAATGACGCCCTATGAAAACATGTTTCGTCTGCAAAAAAAGACCGCTCGTTGGGAATTCCATTGTCAGGCGGGGTCTCTCAAAAAAAAGCGGCGGGATCGGTAAAAAGATCAGCGGCATCACCCGGCGCCGCTTCTTTCCGAACCTCCAGAAGGTCAAGGTCCTTTTCCCGAACGGCACCATCCGGCGCGTCAGTGTCTGCGTGAAGTGTTTAAAAGCAGGTAAGGTCAAAAAAGCGCCTTCCCGCCGCCCGCTGAAACCTCAGGCGACAGCTTAAACGTTCTCCGTTCGCGCCTTCAATTCTTTGACGCTCAGGAGAAGTGTCTCCAGACCATTCCAGCGTTTCGTCTTCACGGAATACGCCGCCTCAAAAAATGTCCCGGCCCCCGCCCCCGCACACAAAAGCGCCTGCTTTTCGTCAAGGTGGGCCTGAAAGTGTGCCGCGCCGTCCGCCAACACGGTTTCGTAGGTCTCCCCGTACAAATGCCGCGCCTTGGACTTGATCCGAAGACCGCCACTTTGAAACACCGGCCGCGGATTCCCCACCCCGTAAGGCTCTAAAAGTTCGAGTTGTTTGAGGAAAGGTCCCGTCAATTCCTTCAACGACAACTCTAAATCAACCGTCACCGTGCGCCGCAAAGCTTCCGCCGGCAAATGCTCGATGGCGAATCGGTTAATCCTTTCCCGTAGTTCGGGAATGTTATCCTCCCGGACCGAAAGGCCCGCCGCTTGCTCGTGACCCCCGAATTCCTCGAGAAGGTCTTCGACGGATCGCAGGGCCTCAAAAAGGTGGAACCCCTTGATCGAGCGTCCCGACCCACGCCCCTCCTTTTCGTTCAGGGCGATCACGATCGAAGGACGATAAAATTTTTCAACCAGTCGCGAAGCGACGATCCCAATCACTCCCACATGCCATCCCCGGCCTTCGACCACCAAGACACGCTCGCGGTTGAAATTCACCGTTCGTTCGACCTTGCGGACCGCCTCGCGGGTCACCTCTTTTTCATAGGCCTGTCTCGCCTTATTCTCGACATCAAGGATCCGGGCGAGACTTT
>JAHQRI010000012.1 GCA_019052695.1 Candidatus Omnitrophota bacterium | reverse complement strand
ATCTTAAAGGGTATGTCCCGCCTTTGAGATCTGCTGGACTAAATTGCCGAACAAATCTTCCTCGTTGCCCCCCTCGTCGGGATATGTCACATAAACAAAGGTCATTTTGACCCGGTCCTGCAGATGCTTTTCCCGCAAGAAGGCGACCACCGCGGCCTGAAAGCGTTCGAGCGCGCGCCAGGCGTTCTCTTTCGCGCATTCCGCCAAAATGATCATCAACTGCCGTTCTCCACGGACCACGCAGTCCG
Source organism: Candidatus Omnitrophota bacterium (assembly GCA_019052695.1). Lineage (GTDB taxonomy): Bacteria > Omnitrophota > Omnitrophia > Omnitrophales > Aquincolibacteriaceae > Pegaeibacterium. The sequence goes on along the minus strand of JAHQRI010000012.1, from coordinate 27,547 downwards.
ACCCGCGGTGAAAGATCCCTTCGATCACCGATTTCATCCCGAGAAGAACGGTCGTCCATAACGACTCGGTCACGGGAGGGTCCTCTCCCGGAAGAATCTCGATGGGCATCATGGCCAGCGAAACCCTTTTGTCCCTCTCCATCGCGGTCTGGATCGCCTCCTTGATGGCCCTGCGGAAAATCTCAGGCACGGTCCGCTTCGGCAAGGTGAAATGGGCCTGCGTTCCGGACCCGGGTTCGCTCGTGAGCCAGATCCTTCCGCCGTGCATGGTCACGATCTCCTTGGTGATCGAAAGCCCGAGCCCCGTCCCCTTTTCCGGGACCTTTTGCTGCTGACGGGCCTGTTCGTATTTCTGGAAAAGCCGGCCCAGATCTTCCTGGGAAATACCCGGCCCCGTATCGGCAACCACGTATTCGAATTCTTCTTCCCTCTCCGTAAGGATGATCCTGATCTCTCCCCTCTCCGTGAATTTCATCGCGTTCCCGACAAGATTGGTGAGGACCTGGATCAGGCGGTCCTCATCGGCGTAGATCGAACGCCCGGAAGGGGCCTCAAGCTTTAATTCCAGGTTCTTCTCCCTGGCCTTGAACGAAAAGGTCTCGATCACGTGCTGCGCGACCGATACCGGATCGATCCAGTCGCAACGCAGCTGGAACTTTCCGGCCTCAATCTTGGAAAGATCGAGCAGGTTATTGACCATCCGGGACAGCCGGTCGATGTGCTCCATAGCCACCTGGAGCGACCGCCGCTGTTCCTGATTGATCGCCCCATAATCCTGGGACAGAACAAGGTCGATACGGCCCCGGATCACGGTCATCGGCGTTCGCAACTCATGAGACACCATGGATACGAAATCGGATTTGAGCTCATTCAGTCTTTGAAGCGCCTCATTGCTTTTTCGGAGGTATTCCTCGGCCTCTCGCAGCGAAACGAGCTCCTTTTTCTGCGTGATATCGTACAGGAGCCCTTGGTTCCCGTTGACCTCTCCGTGGATGTTCTTGGTAAAAGTCCAGAAAAGCGTCGCGAAGATCTTTTCGCCCCAGCTCGACTTCAAAATAAGGTCCTTGATCTCAATGCTGACGCCGCGCCGCAACTGCCCGATCAGCCGCATCCTGTCCTTGGGATCCATCCAGAAACGCTCGGGAAGGAATTCCTTTCCCACAAGGTCCGAACGGCTCTCGAGCCCCAGAATGCGCATGAACGCCGGATTGACATATGTCGTGATCCCGTTCAAGTCCGCCGTGTAGATCGCGTTCTCCGAATGTTCCAGGATGTGGACATAATTCTCCTCTTCCTCCTGAAGCTTTTTTTTGACGGTCCGAAATATGTCGGTTTGGGTCAGCACCCCCTTAAGGGCCGGTCCATCGGTCACGACCAAACGGCGGATCTTCTTCTCCTCGATCAGCTTGATCGCGCTGAAAACAGATTGGTCCGACGTGATGCAAAGGACCGGGGTGGACATCACCTCGCAGACCCGTACCTGGAGCGGATCCTTTTGAGCCGCCACGATCTTTTTCATGACATCCCTTTCGGTAAGGATCCCCTCGACCCTATCCGCTTCGAGAATGACCACGCACGAAACGTTCCGCTGCGCCATCTCCACCGAAGCGGACCGCACGGTATCGTTCGGATGGACCGTCGCCACCCGGGAGCTCATCACGTCCCCCACCGTCCTCCACATTCCATACGAAGCAAGGACTCTCGTGAGGTCCGTCTGGGTGATGATCCCGACCAGTTCTCCGTTCTCCATCACGGGAAGCCGCCTGATCTTCTTCGACTCAAGGATCGAGCTCGCCTCAAAGATCGACATGCCCGGCAAAATGGTCTGAACCGGTGCGGTCATCACCTCACGGACCTTTTTGTCGCCAAAAGGGCCCTCCCGGGCCGCAACGCGTTGAAGAAGGTCTCGCTCGGTGAGGATCCCGACTACTTGGCGGTTCCCGTCCATGACCACGGCGCAGGAAATGTTGCGCGTTTTCATGACCGACGCCGCGTCAACGACGGTTTGCTCAGGACTGACGGTCGCCACCTGGCGGCTCATAACATCGCGCACCTCCAGCCAGTGACGAGATGAGGTGACCTTTTTTTCGGTCAGCAAAGAGGCCTTCGAGGACTCCGGAAGATGCTCAGCGTCTTCATGCATGGAACTCATAGTCTCGCATTTTGTTTTTGAGAATACTCATTGGCGTGGGCCGTGCCACCCTCGGGAGCGACGCCCGAAAAACGGCCCAAAAGCGTGCCTAGTATAGCGGAATTTTTTATAATCCTTAAGAGGTTTATTCGAGTCCGTCCCCCTGAACGGGAGGAGAGATCGGGCACAGGCGTGCGTTTTCTTTTCACAGAGGATTGTGTTATGATGCCGTGAATAAAGAGGAGGGGTCCCGCAAATGGCCGAAGCCAATATCACATTTGATTATGAGATCTCGTTCCCGGACGGCAAGACCCAGACCTTTCACCTCGAATTAGACCCGGACTCCCTTGCCCTCATTCCAATCCCGCAGGAACGATATCCCGAGTGGACGAAACTCGGTTGTTTTCAGTGCTCCCGTTGCCCCCTGGATCCCAAAGACCATCCCCGGTGTCCTGTTGCGGAAAACCTTGTCGTCCCCACGACCGCTTTCGCTCGAGATCTTTCCTACAAGGAGGTCGAGGTCGTCATTCGAACCCCGTCCCGCAATTATCAAAAAAAAATCGCACTCCAGAACGCCCTTCGCTCGCTGTTCGGCATCTACATGACCACAAGCGGGTGCCCGATCCTCGACAAACTCCGCCCCCTGGTCGCGTCGCACCTGCCGTTCGCCTCCGTCACCGAAACAGCTTTCCGCGTTTTTTCGATGTACGCGCTCGCTCAGTGTTTCATTCAAAAAAGAGGCGGAACGCCGGACTGGGACTTCAAACGGCTCGGGAAGATCTACCAGGATGTGGAGGGGGTCAACCGGGATTTTCATCGACGCCTGGTCAGTGCGGGGCTGCAAGACGCGAGCCTCAACGCGATCACGAACCTTAATTGTTACGCGCAATTCAACCAAATGCTGCTCGAACCCCACGGATTGGGTCGGATCGAACGCCTCTTCAAACCCTACTTCTGAACGCGAACGCGCTGCTTCATGTCGCGACCGGTCACCGAAATACCGGGGGCCAACGGGGGACCGACGCCAGAAGTTCCTGCGTGTACTCCTGCTGGGCCGCGAGGATGACCTCTTTTTTGAGACCACTTTCAAGCACCCTCCCCTGCCGCAACACGAGGATCTCGTCCGCTAACCGGCTGGCCAGGGCAATGTTGTGGGTAATAAAAAAAAGACCGCCCCGGAGGGTCTTTTTAAGTTCTTCAAGTAAAGCCATGATCTCGAACTGGTTCGTCACGTCAAGTTGGGATGTCGGTTCGTCCAGGATCAGATAATCGGGTTCCACAAGAAGGGAGCGGGCGATCGCGACGCGCTGTCTCTCCCCCCCACTTAACGCTCGGGGCAATCGCTTCAAGTAGTGTTCGGGTAAGCGGACCTGCGTCATCATCTCGAGGACCTTGTCCTTCTTCTGTTGCGGTGTCATGTCCCGCATCCCCTCTTCCAGGATGCTACTCACGGACCAATACGGGTCAAGTGACAGGAAAGGATTTTGAAAGATCATCTGGACCCTTTTACAAAAAAGTTTCCTTGCCTTGAGGTGCCATGTCGCAAGTCCCCGCCCCTCAAAAATGATCTCCCCCTCCGTAACCGGCACCAGCCCCGCGAGAACCCGCCCTAACGTCGTTTTCCCCGAGCCGCTTTCCCCAACGATCGCGTAAGTCGTCCCTCGTTTAAAAGAAAACGTGACCCCTTCAAGGGCGCACGATCGCGTGCCGTCCTGACCGCAGTAGATTTTGGTAATCCCCCGCAGACAAAAGGACGGCTCAGGGGAAAAGGGCTTCTCCGGGTTCATGAAACCTCCATCACAGGTACCGTTTGAAAGAGACGGCGGGTGAATTCATGCCGGGGGTTCTGGTACACCTGGCGGCTGTCACCCGTTTCCACGATCTTGCCCTGGCATAACACGGCCATCCGGGGGCATAGGTCCATCGCAAGAGGAACATGATGGGTAATGTAAAGCAGGGCGATCCCCTCCCCACGGACCTTGTGGAATAATTCCACGATCCGGGCCTGATGGATCACGTCCAAGGAGGATGTTGGTTCGTCGGCAATGATCAACCGCGGGGCACACGCCAACGCCATACCGATCAGAAAACGTTGCAACATGCCGCCGCTTAATTCATGGGGGTAACGTCTCAGATTGAAGTGTTCGAGCGGTAAACCGACCTTTGCCATCACGGTCCGGACAGTTTCCATTGAATAACCAAGTTCACGGATAAAATTCCCGACCGTGAACAGGGGATCCAAGGCCGCCGCCGGATCTTGGGGAATGTAGGCCACCTCCTCCGGACGGCAAAGCATCGTGACCGTGCCGCCGCTCCGTTTTCCCCCTTTAAACCTTAGAACGTCCAGAAGTTCATGGGCGATCGTACTCTTCCCCGAACCCGACTCTCCGACCAGTGCGAACGCCTCTCCCGGCTGGATGCTGAAACTGACCGGGCCCAATTGCGGGCCTCGCCAATATTCCATCTTCAGGTCTTTAACTTCAAGAAGCGGCATCTTCACGGGGTTATCCCGATGCTCCTATAAGCTGTCCGGTCCCGGAAATGGTCTCCGAGAACATTACAGGCCAAGGCGACCAGAAAAATAAAAAGGCCGGGGAAGAGGACCCAGGGATGGAGCTGTACTCGAGCAACGGATAGGGCTTCCGCCAAAAGGTTACCCCAGCTGATGGCCGGCTCCTGAATCCCCAATCCCAACACGCTGAGGAAGGATTCCCCAAGGATGTAAGCCGGGATCGAAACGCTAAGGATCACCGCAAGGTAACTCAAAGTGTGGGGCAGAATGTGCTGTCCCAAGATCTCCCAGGTCCCCCGGCCGAGCATCCGCGCCGCTAGTACAAACTCCCTTTCACGCAGCGATAGCACCATCCCGCGGACTACACGGGCCACGCCTCCCCAACCGACCAGGCTCAGGATCAAAATAACGAGCCCGTAAACCTGAGAGGGTCCTAAAGTAGGCGGCAACACGCTCCGTAGCGCCAAAAGAAGATAAAAAGCTGGGATCATGATAAAAAATTCCGAGAACCGCATGAGAAGTGTGTCCCGCCATCCCCCGCAGTATCCCGCAACCGCACCCAATAAAAATCCCACGGCAGTAGCCACAAGAGCGCCGAATAATCCGAGAGAGAGGGATGTCCGCGCTCCGTAAAGGACCCTTGAAAAAAGGTCCCGCCCTCGGGAGTCAGCCCCGAACAGATAGATCCGGGCAGGTAGTTGGACGCTCAGAAGCGCGGTGCGCCCGCGTCGGAGAAAATATTTTTCGCCCGGGACCTCTTCGTAACAGCGCTTTAGGTTTCTGTCGTACGTCACCTCCATACGCCTGACAAAAGGCCTCGCATGGAAACGGCCGTTCTCGTCCCAGAAATGGATGCGGGTCGGCGGGTGAAAGGAATTTTGCCGGTCCTCCCGATTAGGATCGTACGGCGCGATCCGGTTCGCGAAACAGGCGCCCAGGACGATCCCCGCGAGGAACAGCCCTGAAAGATAATAAAGAGGTCCGCGTCTCATGCCTTGACGTCCCGTCCGACCCGGATACGCGGGTCCACCCCGACCAACAGGAGATCGGCAAAAAGATTCCCGAGGATCAGCAGGCAGGAGATCATGACCATGTTACCCAGCACTAGAAAAATATCCTGCGTGCGGACCGCTTGGAGCATGACCTGTCCGAGCCCCGGCCAACCCGTGAAGATCTCCACCAACGCAGCGCCGCTGACAAGCACAGGCAATTGCATGCCCAGCAACGTGACCAGAGGATTGATGGCGTTCCGGATCACGTGTTTGAAAAGGATCCGGGCCTCCGAAACACGGAAAGCCCTGAGGATAAGAATGAATTCCTTATCGAGTACTTCCAACGCCTGCGACCGCATGAGCCGGAATAGGAACGAAAAGATCCCGTAACCCAGCACAAAAGATGGGATCACCAGATGCCGCAAAAGGTCGGCCCACTTTGCCGCGAACCCGAACGACTCGTGATCGAAGGCCCGCATACCTCCCAGCGGCAACCCGCCCCATTGGGATGCCGCGCCCAAGATCAACATACACAAGAAGAAGTTCGGGATCGAAAGACCGGCGTACGCGAAACCTTCCATCGCGCGGCTCCATAAAGCCCGCGGGTAGCGTGCCGCCAACAACCCGAGAAAGACCGCAAGAAGCCAGGCCCAGAGGAAGGAAACACCCGTCAGGAGAACCGTGTTCCCGAGCCGTGAACCGAGCACCTCGAGCACCGGCCTCCTGTACGCAAAGGAATATCCCAGGTCGAATCGAGCGACCCGCTTGAGCCAGTGGAAATACTGGACCACGACCGGATCTTTCAAATGATAAACCGCTTCATATTTTTCCACCGTCGCCTGCGAAATCTGCGGGTTGAGGCGCAGCTGGTCAAAATAATTTCCGGGCACCAAATGCAGCAATCCGAAGGTCATGAGCGGCAGCAGAAAAAAAAGCGGCAGGGTCGAACCCAGGCGCCGGAGGAGAAAGATCCAGACCTTCATGGCGCCGCCCCCCAGGGTTCCAACTCTTCGATCGGGTAGAAAGGGCCGCCCAAAGCAGACGGACTAAGAGGACCGAACCTGTCCCGCACCGCATAAACGACCTCGGGGATTACCGTGTAGATCAACGGGAGCTCTCTCATGACCAGCCGTTGCCAGTCTCGGTACAAGGTGATACGCTGCCGAAGGTCCAAGGTCGTGCTTGCCTCCCGAAAAAGCGCATCGACCCGTGACTCAAAAGGTGAAGGGTCTCCGGCACCGTGATTCCAGAAATGAAGGTTTCCGCTTGAAAGCCACACATTTGCGCCAAAGTGCGGGTCAACGGGGCCCGTGAGCCCGATCAGCACGGCATCCCAATCGCGCGTTACCGTCAATTGGGTCACGAGCGTGTTGAACTCCAGCGACTGCACGTGCACCTTGATACCGAGCTTTCTCCAATCTTCCCGGACCATTTGAGCTAATTCGAGACGCATCGGGTCTTCGGAATTCGTCACAAGGATGAATTCCAGCGGGTGCCCCGCAGTATCCTCGAGGATACCATCCCGGTCCGTGTCCTTGAACCCCAGTTTCTCAACAAGGACCTTTCGTGCCCCGTCCGGGTCATGGTCATAGCATCCCGCGTCCGGATCGTAGTAAAGTGGGACCGACGGACTGAGCGGGGAACATTGTTTAACGGCAAGACGGTTGAACACGATGTCGATCATCGAATCACGATCGATCCCGGAAGCGAGAACCCTCCGGAGCTCCGGGTCCTTGAACCACTGTTGCTTCCACGGCGTCCCGGCCTGCTGATTGAGCGCGATAAAGTAAGAACCAAGGGACGGGCCCGTACGAAAGATCCTGAAGTTACGGCGGGTTTCAAGGGGCTTTAAAAACGGGTAATCCACACCGCGCACGGGGTAAACATCCGTTTCCCCGTCCAGAAACCTTAACAGCTGATTGTCGGGGCTCGGGATGATCAAAAAAAGAAGCCGGTCGATCCGCGGCAGTGATCGGCCCGCCGCGTCCTTTCTCCAATAGTGAGAGTTCCTCGCCAATTCGATCCGTTCGCCGGGAAAAACTTTGGCGACACGGAACGGGCCGGACCCAACGATCCTTGAAGGATCTTCCCCGAGACCCCACACGCTTTGAAAAGTCCCGTCCCGCACGCTATTTTCGAGAATATGTCTTGGGACGATAGGCTGGGACAGAGCGAACAAAAAAGGTGCAAAGGGCTCGGGGAGACGAAATATCACCGTCGCGTCATCCTTGACCTGGACGGTGATCGGCGAACCCCGTAGCGTAAAGATATCCCTCGCCCCGTTGGGGATCGTGGAATTGAAAATGATCCCCTCGAACGTAAACCTAACGTCACCCGCCGTCAACGGGGTGCCGTCCGACCATCGGACGCCGGCCCGAAGATGAAAAGTCCAGACAAGCCCGTCGGCGGAACGCTCCCAGCTTTCGGCCAATTTCGGAATGATCTGGCCCGTCCGCGGGTCAAGCGAGGTCAATCCTTCAAAAAGATATTGCGTGATCTCCGTACTGGTGGTCTCTTGAGCGACCATCACATTGAAGGTCTTGGGCTCTGTCGCAACCGCAAGAACAAGCGATTTGCTCTCGGTATCGGGGATCTTCCGGGCCAAGCAAGGGGTCGCGGCAAGGCCGCAGAACAACACGAGAAAAATGACCGGAAAACTCGATTTCAAGGGCTCGCCTTTTTGTTATGTCGGGTAATATAACATATTCTCAAGCGAGCCCGTGTGGTAAAATCCGCGGCATGTCCCCGAAGATCCTGCTCCTTTTCGACATCGACGGAACACTCCTGCTGACCGGGGGTTGCGGCAAGGTTGCCCTGGAAAAAGCATTTGAAGAATCGTTCGGGATCCCCCATTGCTGGGGCGATACGGTGCCTCACGGCAGGACCGACCCGGCCATTCTCAACGCGATCTGTCTGAGGGTTTTGGGCCGGAGGCTTACATCAGCGGAATACTCCCGGTTGTGCGAACGTTACCATGGGCTCCTTCGTCACGAGATTGCCGCAACAACCCAATACCGCCTGATGCCGGGCGTCCCAGAGCTTCTGACGTTCCTCTCAAACCGCAAGGAGGTCTTCCTGGCTTTAGGAACGGGCAATTTCGAGGACGCCAGCCGGATCAAACTCGAACGGGGCGATCTCTTGCGCTATTTTAAATGCGGCGGTTTCGGCTCGGATGACGAAGACCGCGCCGAGATCCTCCGCCACGCCGTCCGTCGGTCGGAAAAAATGAGCGGGCACCCGTTCCACAAAGACCGGGTCTTCGTGATCGGGGATACGGTCCACGATGTCCGGGCAGGACGATCGTCCGGTTTCAAAACGATCGTCGTTCTGACCAACCATGCGTGCAAGGAAGATTTCCGGGACTGCCCCCCGGATCACGTTTTAAAGGATCTCTCCCACATACCGACCTTCATGGCATGTCTCGACGGCCTTTACCCTTCACAATGCATTCCGTTCTGAAAAACTGAAGTACCGGTTCTCACCCACAATAATGTGGTCGAGGACACGAACCGCGACCGTCTGGCAGGCCGCTTTGATCTTTTGCGTGATCTCATAATCTTCGCGGCTAGGCTCGATCTTTCCGGAGGGATGATTGTGCACAAGGACAATGTTCGAGGCATGCGATTCCAAAGCCGCCTTCACGACCTCACGGGGATGGACCGCGGCTTCATCAATGGTCCCGTAGAACAGGTCCCGTTCACCGACGATCCGAAGCGACTTATCCAGGAACAAAACCTTGAACACCTCGCGTTTTTGGTCCCGCAACGCGGCGCAGAGGTAGTCGGCCACCGCTTGGGGGCTTCGGACAAAATTCTGACCGACGATCTTTTCTTTTAATTGACGGAGAGCGATTTCTTTTACGGCGAAAAGCATGGCGACCTTCGCTTGCCCCAGACCTTTGATCCGCAGCAACTCCTCTTGGCTTTGGCTCAAAAGACCCCGCAGTCCCGAAAATCGGGACAGAAGGTCCCGGCAGAAACTGACCACATCGCGTCCCTGGATCCCGTGACCGAACAAAAGGGCTAAAAGCTCGGCGTCCGATAATGCCTCCGCGCCCTTTTCGAAGAGCTTTTCCCTCGGTTTTTCGCTATCGGGCCAGTCCTTGATATTTGTTATCATAATGAATTATAGTCTGGCCCGTGACATAGTCAATGCATAAATTGCATATATTTATTGATTATAATAAATATTTAATCACGCAAACTTCCGTCTAAAATTAAGGAATCTATCCGAGGACTCGTTATTCGTCAGGATGGACTGGCTTCAACACCCGGCTCAGGTTCCGGACTCAGCGCATTTTGAGTCACTGGGGCAGTCGTTGCCTCGCTTGAGAAAAGGGGCCTTCCCCCTTTTGAGTTGCAGACATCCAGAGAAACATCCCTCACCAAGTTCCCCGCCAAAATACATCCGAGAAAACCGTCGGAAGAAGTACTAGAGAGATCACTCCCCGCGCCTGATTGTTCGGGCCCCGCAAAGGATTCCATCGGGGGGCTGACGGTGGTGGGTTTCATGGGCACATTGATCACAAGGGATTGCGGCGAGGATGGTTCGGCGAGGGCGGCTGCCTCCGAAGTCCCCTTGGCAGTATCGTAGGATATCACATAGGACCCGGCGGCTGCGCTCTGTTGTTGGGCGGCACCACCGGATTCGTTCGTACTTTGGGGCATCCGCGTTGATTTAGGAACGCGGCTGGTATACCCCACGGGTTTGGACGGTTCCGGGGGGGTACCCTGTTCTTTAAGCGGGTCCGCGATGATAACTTCTTTACCGCCTTCAGCCTTGAGAACAGCGAACGAAACGCTTTGGGGCATGGCCAGCAACGACACAAGCAGCACCGAGAAAGACCCCGAGATCAAAACCTTGCGCGTCTTAAAAAAATCCTCGTTTTTTTTCATGACCGCTCCCCTTCACTCTAATTGTGAGGCAGGACACCTTTCATCCAAGGCCCATGCTACAACCATCATCAAAAAGATTTTAGCTCTCACCCCTCATGAAAGCAAGGCGCCCCCGAAAGCGCGATTCGGTAATCAACCCCTTGTCACAAGATCGTGATGCGCCTCCGAGGACCCCGGAGGATTTCAAACTGTATTCCTATCGCGCGGGTAGGAATAAGGGACGAGGCCTTTTCGGCCCATTCAACGCAAGTGATCGCTTTCGGATCGTTGACGAAATCCTCAAAACCGATATTTTCAAGCTCCTCAAGCGAATTGACCCGGTAACAATCGAAGTGATAGAGCGGGACCTTCGCCCGGTAGACATGCATCAATACAAACGTCGGGCTTTTGACCTGATCGACCCGCTCCAACCCCAATCCGCGCGCGAGGCCCTTAACGAAGGTCGTTTTACCACTCCCGAGCGAACCTTGCAGGCACAGCACCGACCCCGGTCCCAGGCGGCGGGAAAAAAGTTCCGCGAAAGCAATCGTCTCCGCGGCGGAACCCGTTTGAATTTCGATCGATTTTTTCATGCTAAAAATGGATGTATCCCTTTTTTGCTTTCCCGGGACCCCGAACGTTCTTGCCTTCCCTCTTCCAGCGGATCTTCGAGTCGCCTCTTTCGATCCTACCGATCCACGTTAGCGGTAAACCCGGAAATTTCGACCGCCAGATCTTGTCGAGTTCTTTTTTCCTGCGGGGCCGGACCGTAAAAAGAAGTTCGAAATCTTCGCCGTCGCTTAAAGCCCGCAAGCGGGCTTTACGCAGTTGGCCGGCCGACAGTTCCTGGGCGTCCCTCGATACCGGAACACGGGCCAGGTCCACTGCGGCCCCGACCTTTGAGGCTTTGAGAATATGGGAAAGGTCCTGGATCAGTCCGTCCGATATGTCGATCATTGCCGTCGCGAAGCGCCCCCGCGCCAGAAAAATGCCCTCCCGGAGCCGGGGGGGAAAATCAAAGTGATGTTTACGGATGGAGCCTCCGAGTTTTCCGGTCACCCCGATGAAATCACCGACCGCCGCCCCAGAACGTGTAACCGCCCTTCCCTTTTTGACCTCCCCGAGGATCGTCACGTTCGCGAAGAACTCTTTGGAACGGGACACATCCCCCCCCGCACACGCAACACCATACGCCCGCGCTGTCCGTAACAAGCCGTCATAAAAGCGCAGCAACCACCCGGGGGACAACCCCTGCGGCTTTCCGATCGTGATCACGAACGCAACGGGCCGCGCCCCCATCGCCGCCAGATCGCTAAGGTTAACAGCAAGGGCCTTATGTCCGATCTTCTCGGGTGAAAGCTCCGTGAGACGGAAATCCACATTCTCCACCACGGCATCCGTCGCCACGACCAGCTGCGTGCCTATGCTCACGTCCATGATCGCGGCATCATCCCCGATCCCGAGAAAAACGCGGGGTCCCCGAGACGCTTTCCGCTTGACCCGGTCGATAAAGGTGAATTCATCCATCCTGTTGCTCACCGCGGAACCTTCCCGCCCGTTTTTTTATCTGGCATTTAATAATTGCGCGATCTTCCGGAATGATCTGGGAAAGGGAGGTCTCAAAACACCGGCTTCCGTGATAAAACCGTGGATGTAAGCATGGGGGGTCACGTCAAACGCGGGGTTAAAGACCTTTACCGTTTTGGGGGCCAGCCACTTCCCCTGGACCCGCGTGATCTCGTGCGACGGCCTCTCCTCGATCGGGATGTCAGCGCCGGTCTTCGCCGTAAGATCAAACGTCGATCGGGGCGCGGCGACATAGAATGGGATGCCGTGAACCTTGGCAAGGACCGCGACGGCATAGGTCCCGATCTTGTTGGCGGTGTCGCCGTTCATCGCGATACGGTCAGCACCCACGACCACACCGTCGATCTTGCCGGCACGCATCAAACTCGCTGCCATATTGTCACAGATCAGCCGGCACGGAATGCGGCTTTTCGTCAGTTCCCAGGCCGTGAGCCGGGCCCCCTGAAGCAACGGCCGCGTCTCATCCACATAAACAAAGAACGGGACCCGCTTCTCCCTGAGCGCGTAAAAAACCGCCAGAGCGGTCCCGTAACCCGAGGTCGCCAATCCCCCGGCATTGCAATGCGTCAAGATCGAGTCCCCCTTCTTGAACAGCTTGGCCCCATAACACCCGATCTTGCGGCACAACATGATATCTTCTTTGTGGATCCGCGAAGCTTCCTCCCGAACAACCCGGATCAACCGCAAAGAAGACGTTTCCGTGGACCGTTTCACTTTGCAAATGATCCGTTCCAAAGCATAGGCAAGGTTCCGGGCCGTCGGCCTGGAAGAATCAAGATAACGGGACTCTTGGCTCAATTTCGCCAGAAAAGCATTTCGAGACCCGCGGAAGGAACGTATCCCCAGATAAAGTCCGTACCCCGCCGCGACCCCAATCGCCGGGGCTCCCCTCACGACCATTTCCCTGATCGATTTCCAGACCGCCCGGGAATCCCGACAAGGCACCCAATCCTCACGGGTCGGAAGCTTGCGCTGGTCCAACAAAAAAAGAGTGTTGTTTTTGAAACGGATCGGAGCGAACGGCGTCTTGAGATTTTTCATAAGTCCTTTTAAGCAATGCGTTGTGATAAGTACGGGATACCCATGAGGGAGCAAAAGAAATTTACCCCCAGGATGACCCAAGGGATCAGAAGCCCAGAAAAATAAAGGATCACGATCAACAAGATCCCGAAACGTTCCAAGCCGAAATACCATGGCACCCAAGCGCGCGGGAGCAGTCCCCCCAAAACACGGGAACCGTCCAGAGGCGGCAGGGGGATCATGTTAAAACAAGCGAGCCCTAAGTTCAAATAAACCCCGTACAAAAGGATCTCATTATTGGCAAATTTGTAAAAGAATGCAAGAACTCCCGCCAGGACCAAATTCACAAAAGACCCCGCCAATGCGACCCAGATCATGTCCCGTCGCGGATTTTCTAACTTCAAGAAATTGACCGGGACGGGTTTCGCCATCCCGATCATAAAACGCCCTCCGGTCGCGAAATACAGCATGGCCGGTAATAGTAGCGTCCAAAAGGGATCGATATGCCGCAGCGGGTTAAGCGTCAAACGGCCCTCCCGCTTCGCCGTGTCGTCCCCAAGCCAGTTGGCGACGAGCCCATGGCCGACTTCATGAACGGTCATGGCAGCCAGCAGGATCACAACGATGCCGAGCGTCATGGCATGTCCTCGAGGATCCGTTGGACCAGAAAAAAATAAACGATGAAAAGCGTGTTGTGAGCGACATGAAGGGTGATCGAAGCGATCAAGGACCTCCGTTTTTCATACAGGTAGGCCAAAGCGACACCAAGGACGAAAATAGGCCAAAACACGAACCCCGAGTGATGGATCCCCGCGAAACATGCCGCGCTCAAAACCGCGGCCCAGAACTTGCCCCATCGGTTTCGAAGGATCGGATAGCAAAACCCGCGAAAAAAAATCTCCTCAAAAACAGGCCCGATGACGGCCCCCAGCAACAGTGAGGTCCCGAACAAAAAGGGCATCCGCTCCTTTTCCAAAAACACATTAACGAGCGGATGCGGCGGAGGCTGGTACCGGGTGAGGTCCGCGATGACGAGAAGGAGAAAAACCGTTAGCGTAAAAAAAGGCAACACCCCGACATAGCCCAAAAAACCGGCCTTGACCTCGCGGAAGATGTCGCCTCGGGCGGGGATGCGAATGCCCAGATCACGCCAACTGCTTCCGCCCGCGGCAAGGAATTGGACGATGTAATAAAGCGACACGATGTGGAGGGAGATCGTATGCAGGACCGTATAAAGATCGTCCGGCATCGCTCTCGGAAATATCGCCCTAAAAACCGCCATCACCAAACTCAGGAAGATCCCCCAGAGCATGGACAGGATCACCACTTTAGCCAGGACCGAAAACGGCCAGGACCCGTTCCCGGGCGGATCAAGTGTGCCGTTGAATGCCGCCCGAACGGAGCCCCGCGAGAAATAGAATGCGTTCAGGACCATGCCCACCATCACGGCGACCAGAAAAAGAGTGGTCACCCCCCGGAAAAGCAATGCCGTCACGGGATCTTTTTTTTCAAAGTCGAGAAAAAAACCCTGACGGTCCGAGACGTTCTCCCACTTGCTCTCGATCGTCTCAAGAACCGCGTTCGTCCTCGCATCCCCCGATTCCTTGACCAGAAACGACTCGGCACCCAAGAGGAAGTAACCGTGAAAAAGAAGAATGGCGCAGACCGCCCAAAAATATCGCGGTTCGTTTCGAAAAAAAAGACGGACCGACTTCAGCATAGTCCGAAAAGTCTTTCAGCGTTCCTGGTCGTCAGTGCGGCCATCGATTCCACGCTCATGCCGTGCAGCTCTGCGGCGCGCTCCGCTGTTTCGACAAGATAGCACGGTTCGTTGCGCTGGCCCCGTCTGGACTGGGGGGCCAGGTAGGGCGCATCGGTCTCCAGGAGCAACCGGTCTTGCGGACAGGCCTTGCAAGCCTCGCGTAGGGCTTCGTTCTTCTTGTAGGTCAGAGCGCCGCCGAAGGCGATGTAGAATCCGAGGTCCACGAACTTTTTCAGAGTGACAGCATCCGACGAAAAACAGTGCAACACACCGCGATACGGCGGCGGGGCGGCTGCCTCCAAAAGGTCCGTCAAGGCATCGTAGGCATCACGGCAATGAAGGATGATCGGTTTGCCCGACTCCCGGTACCATGTCAGGAAAGTCTTTAATAACGTTCCTTGGACATCCCGAGGAGAATGATCGTGAAAATAGTCGAGCCCCACTTCCCCGATGGCGACCACTTTGGGATGCTTGAGAAGGGTCGCGAGTTTCGCAAGGTCTGAAAGATTGGCTTTAACGGCTTCATGGGGGTGGTAACCGATCGCCGCGTAGACCTGCGGGTATTCGTCCGCGATCGCAACCGCTTTTTGGGAATCTTCGAGCCCGGTCCCGATATTGATCAGATAACGAAATCCCTGCGACAAGGCCCGATCGATCACCGCGGCCCTGTCCGCGTCATATTGAGGAAAATGGAGATGCAGGTGGGTGTCCGCGAGGATCATGACTGTGTATCGTCACGACGGGGGAAAAGCGGACTTCCCTTTTCGATCACGGCCCCTGCCGTCATCAAAAAACCGGAAAAACCCTGACCGTCATCGATCTTTCCTACGGAAGCGATCTTCAACCTTTGAAGGACCAATCGCGCCGTGACCGGCAGAAAGGCCTGGAGCAAGACAGCGACATGCGCCAAGCAATCAGCTAAATGAAACAAGAAATCCTCGAGCGTCTTACGTTGGGCCGGATCTTTGGATAGGACCCAGGGCTTCATCTCTTCCACAGCTTGATTAGCACGCGTGATCACCCCCCAAATTTGAGCAAGCGCTTCGCGTGGATCGTGGTCCGAGATCGCCTGAAAAACATCGTGCCACAGCCGCAGAGGATCGTAAAAACGCCCGTCCTGGTTTCCCTCCGGGACCCTTCCCCCGCAATATTTTTCGATCATGGAAGCCGTACGGTGCCAAAGGTTCCCGAGGCCATTGGCTAGGTCGCTGTTGTAACGCTCCACAAGAAGCTCCTCGGAATAGGTCCCGTCCAAACCAAGCGTGACTTCATTGAGGAGAAAATACCGGAGAACGTCACTGCCGTACTTGCGGACCAAAGCGGCTGGATCGACCACGTTCCCCACGGATTTCGACATCTTGGCCCCGCCGATGCGCCACCAGCCGTGAGCGAACACCCGCCGTGGCATGGGCAGCCCCATGGCCTTGAGCATGATCGGCCAGAACACGGCATGCTGACGGAGGATATCCTTTCCCACCAAATGAAGGGCCGCAGGCCAGAGCGCTTTAAATTTTTTTTCGTCTCCCAAATAGCCCGCACCGGTCAGGTAGTTCAAAAGCGCGTCGAACCAGACATAGACCACGTGGTCCTTCGAACCCGGATACTCGATCCCCCAGGTAAGGCGCGCCTTGGGCCGGGTAATGCAAAGATCCTCCAAGGGCTCCTTCAAGAAGCCGAGCACCTCGTTCTTCCGGTACTCGGGGCATATAAAATCCGGATTGGCCCCAATGTAACCGATCAGCCAATCCTGATATTTTGAAAGCTTAAAGAAATAATTCTCCTCTTCGAGGCGGTCCACCGCACGGTCGCAATCCGGACACTTCCCCTCCTTGAGCTGCAGTTCCGTCCAGAACGACTCGCAAGGGGTGCAATACCACCCCTGATATTTTGCTTTGTAAATGTCTCCCTCCGCCTCAAGGGCCGCCAGGACCTTCTGGACCACGCGTTTGTGGTCGGCATCCGTGGTCCGGATAAAATAGTCGTAATGGATCCCGAGAAGTGCCCAAAGCTCTTTAAATTGCGGAACGATCCCATCCACGAAGGCCTTTGGGTCCTTTTTATGTTCAAGCGCCGCTTTCTGGACCTTGATCCCGTGTTCGTCCGTGCCCGTCATGTAAAAGACCTCTTCCCCGAGTAACCGGTGAAAACGGGCGAAGGTATCGCACAGGATGCTTGTGTAGGCGTGTCCAATGTGAGGCGTTCCGTTCACATAATAAATGGGCGTGGTCAAATAGTAGATCGGCGTCATCGTGTCCCTAACCTTTGCGACGGAAAAAGACGCCGGAGCCGCATCGCAAGCCGCGTGGCCGTCAGCTTCGAGTTGGCGTTCATGTCAAGAGCCGCCTTTGATTCGTACAAAAGGTCCAGCGCCTCCAGCCACCGCCGTATCTCGTCAGGACCCGTGCCTGCCCGCGTGCCTTGGTAAACCATATCGCGAGATAAGGTCATGAGCCCGTCCAACTTACGCTTTGCATCGTCACGTGAAAGCGCCCCGTACGATTCAAAGATCTCACGGACCGGAAAAGCGTTCAGGCCCCGGGCCATCCCGCCCTCCGCTACGCCCGCGCCCGAAGGCAAACGGATCTCAAAACAGCGGGACTGGATGGTTTCCAGCAGGTGGCCTTTATTTTCGACCAACAAGCAAAAAACGGTCCGACGCGGCGGTTCCTCCAGGGTCTTCAGGAAAGCATTGCCCGCTTCTTCGGTCAAACGTTCCGCTTTGCGTACGACACAAACCTTCCAACGACCCTCATAGGGTCTGAGGTAGGACCATTGGATGATCTCCCGAACCCCCTCGATCTTGATCGAACGCTGTTCCCCGTCCTCCCCGAGCCAACGGACATCCGGATAGTTCCGGACACGGATCCTCTGAGCGAGGGTTTCCGTCTCCGGCGCAAAAAGCCTGCCCGAATCGCTTTGAAGAGCGCAGGCGAAGGCGACGGCGAAGGATTCTTTACGGTCTGCACCGGGATGTTCGCTCGCTGTCTCCGCCATTTCAGGTTCACCTTCACGCCCGGTAAAAACGTACGCGGAGGCGACACGCTTTTGCCGGATGTGCGCTTCCAGAACTCGGACCGCCATTTTCTGCGTGTTATTCTCCAAAAACACGTTCAAGCCTTTCTCGGATCTTGCCGCTGACCACGTCCGCCGACGACCGCGTGTCGAGGACCATAACGCGTCGGGGTTCTTTTTTCGCGATCCTGAGAAAACCGCGGCGCACGCGTCGGTGGAAAGAGAATGCTTCGCGTTCAATCCGGTCATGACGCCCTCCCCGCTTCAATCCCTCGGTCACGTCCACATCCAAGAGGAAGGTAAGATCAGGCCGCAAGTCCCCGCGGACAAGCCGGCTTGCCCGTTCGATCGACGCAAGCGGGATCTCCCTGCCGCTCCCCTGGTACGCCCGAGTCGAATCCTCATAACGGTCGCAGATCACCACTTGCCCTTTCCGAAGGGCGGGAACGATCTTTTCTCGCACAATCTGGGCCCTCGCCGCAAGGTAGAGGAAAAGCTCGGTGACCGGTCCCATCTCCTTGAGGTCTTTATCCAAGAGGATACCGCGGATCCTTTCGCTGATCCGTGTTCCCCCCGGTTCACGCAGCATGACCACCCCGCGACCTTTTTTCCTCAAAAAGGCCGCAGCGCGGCGGATCTGCGTACTCTTGCCGCTCCCTTCCGCCCCTTCAAAAGTAATGAAATATCCTTTTTTCATCGCTCAGCACCCCGGATCACACCCGGCACCCCTGTCCTCACGATTTTTTGAGGTCCCAGGCCCGGCGCATCTTCTTCAAAGTTGACGGTTCCCCCGGACGGCCGTCCTTGACCAACCAACCGTCGGCCTCGATCTCTTTCCGTAATCGGTCCGATTTCGGGAAATCCTTGATCTTCCTCGCAGCGGCATAATTTTTGAGGGTCACGCAAAGGTTCTCGGGGATCAGCTTGACTGCGGCAACGTCCAAACCGAGCAAAACGTCCAAAGATTCAAAAAACCTCAGGCATCCCTTCAGACTTTCGGACCCCATTTCCGGCAAGTGCTTATTCAGCCAAGTGACATGCTCAAGCACTCGGGCCAGGAACCCGGCCACGTTGAGATCCTCCTCCAAAAAAACGGCCATCCCGTCCTCGATCCTCCCCTGGTACACAACCTCGCCCTCCGTGCGCTCCGGAAGGTCGAAAAAAAAGCACCGACTGAGGCATTGCCAATAGCAGTCATCCAACTTTTTAACGATCTCCCCGGCTTCCCTCACTCCTTCCATCGTAAAATTGAGCGGGTGGCGATAGTGGACCGCCAGCAAAGCCATACGGATCGCCGCAGGGTCATGACCTTTGGCCAAAAGGTCTCGAAGCGTGAAGAAATTGCCCTTAGACTTCGACATTTTCTCGCCGTCCACCATCAAATGCTTCGCATGGAGCCAGTAATTCACGAACGGTTTTCCCGTCGCGGCCTCGGACTGGGCGATCTCGTTCTCATGGTGCGGGAAGACCAGGTCTTCGCCTCCCGCGTGGATATCTACGGTCTCTCCCAAATGGGCCATACACATCGCAGAACACTCGATGTGCCATCCGGGTCGGCCCTTCCCCCACGGGGAATCCCAGAAAGGTTCCCCTTCTTTGGCAGCCTTCCATAACACGAAGTCCGCCCCCCCCTCTTTTTCGTATTCGTCAACATCCACGCGCGCGCCTGCGATGTTACCGTCGAGTTTTTTTTTGGATAAACGCCCGTACTTTTCGAACCGGCCGATACGGTAATAGACGGACCCGTCCTCGGTTACATAGGCAAAATCCACGGCCAACAATTTTTTCACGAGCGCAATGATATCCGGGATCGAAGAGGTGGCACGCGGCTGGATCTTGGGAGGCAACATGTTCAGCGATTTCATATCTTCCTGGAACGCCGCCTCATAGAAGGCCGTGTATTCCCGTAACGTTTTCTTCTCCCGGATCGCCCCCGCGATGGTCTTGTCATCGACATCCGTGATGTTCATGACATGCTTCACGTCATAACCTTGGAACTCAAGAAAACGCCGTAAAAGGTCTTCGAAAACAAAGGTCCGGAAATTACCAATGTGGGCGTAATGATAGACCGTAGGCCCGCAGGTGTAGAGCGTGACGGTTTTAAAATCCAAAGGAACGAACTCGCGTATCCTTCCCTGCAAAGTATCAAAAAAACTGATTTTTCCCATGCCCGCACCCTTAAACGGTCTTCAAAGAAACCAAGATAGACTGGGGAAGGACCCAAGAACAGATCACGACACCGCCTTTTTCATGCTGACAACCGCCTCGCATGTCACCGCAAGACCTTCCCCCTCCGGACCGAGGCCCTCACGCGTGCGGGCCTTGATCGAAACATCTTTTTCGCAAAGCCCGAGGCATCGGGCTACATTACGACGGATACGGTCCTTGAACCCATAAAGCTTGGGCCGCTCCAAAATGATATTGGTATCGACCTGATACGGGACCCAGCCCTGCCGTTTCACTTCCCCCAGCACTTTCTTCAGGATGATCGTACTGCGCACATTCTTGTATCGACGATCCCGGTCCGAGAACCACTCACCGATGTCCCCTGCCCCGATCGCGCCCAACATCGCGTCGGCCAAGGCGTGCAACAGCGGGTCACCGTCAGAATGCCCCAGCGTTCCCTTCGATGAAGGAATGACGATACCTCCCAAGTAGAACTTCCGCCCCGCAACCAAACGGTGCGTGTCAAAGCCGAGTCCGACTCTGACTTCCGGGGCACCGGTCTTTTGGGTCATTGCCTGCGCTAACAACAGGTCCTGTAAAGAGGTCACTTTGGGGTTCCAATCTCCGTGAGGAACGACACGGACACGAGCGCCGATTCTTTCGAGCAGTCCCGCTTCATCCGTCACCCCTGCAACCTTGGAGGCGTCCCGGTAAGCTTTTAGAAGCACGTTCCGACGCACCAGTTGGGGCGTTTCAGCTTCATAAAGCGCCTCGCGGTCCACCGTCTCCATAATACGGCGGCCCTGAGTTAAGACTTTTTTGATCGTCGGGATAACTTTACGCGCCAAGATAACCCCATCCCATCCAGCGGCAGCGCGTAAAACTTTCCGGATCGAATCCCTGGAGATCAAAGGTCGAGCCCCATCGTGGACCATGATCCACTCTGATCGCGCGGAAGTCCTTTTCAGCGCCCGAAGCACAGAGACCGCACGGGTCCGGCCTCCCGGGACCCAACTCACTTTGAGGCCTTGGAATTGCAACGGCCAACGGCCCACTGCCCTCCGCATCTCCGGACTTACCGCTACGAGGGTTTCCCTCACCTGCGGAAGTCCGGCAAAAGCCCGGATCGTTCGATAAAGCAAGGGTTCGCCGTTAATTTCATACGCAAGTTTGGAACGCGGCCCCGGTTTTTTTTGCCTATAAGAGCCCAAACTCTTCCGGAATCGACTACCGCACCCTGCCGCAGGAATGATCAAGGAAACCCGCATCCAATCTCCCTAACGAATCCCAGGAGGCCCTAGCGCCCCCCCTCGGGGCTTGAGGGGATCTGGGAATTTTGATGATTTTGATGGTTTTGATGACCCGAACGGTCGTGCCCGTTCCTCTGCCGCCGCGAATCCTGGCTGTGCCGCCAACGGTCACGGTCACCACCCCGTTCCGAACGCGAATCATTGTCCTCCGAAAGTTTCGCAAAGATCATGCGGCCGGCTTGAGTCTGCAAAACGCTCGTGATCGTCACCTTGACGGCATGCCCCAAGCGGCGTCTTCCGTTATCGACGACGACCATGGTCCCGTCATCAAGATACGCGACCCCTTGATCGTGTTCTTTCCCTTCCTTGAGGATCTTGATCTCCATTTCCTCGCCCGGCATGACCGCCGGCTTGAGGGCGTTCGCAAGATCGTTAATATTGAGGACCTTGACGCCTTGGAGTTCCGCGACTTTGTTCAAGTTATAATCGTTCGTAAACACTTTCGCCTGAAGGACCTGCCCCATTTTCACGAGCTTGGCGTCCACCGTATTGAACTCCGGAAAATCCATTTCGTGGATTTTGACCTGGATGTTCGGGTTGGACTGGATCGCATTCAACACATCCAGACCCCGGCGGCCTCGATTGCGCTTCAGCGGGTCCGACGAGTCGGCGATCAGTTGCAGTTCCTTGAGGACGAACCGCGGCAGGATGAGCTTTCCCGAAAGAAAATGCGTGTTTGCGATGTCCGAAATACGCCCGTCAATGATCACGCTCGTGTCCAGCAGGATCATCTCTTCGCCCGGCCCTTTCGAATCAAGATGGACGAATGGGATCATGAGGCTGAATTCGTCCTGCCCGCGCAGGATCGTAATGATCCCCAGATAGGAGAAGATGATCGCCGTCGCGACCCCGAAATTACGGTTCACATCTTCGGGAAAATTCGCATAGGCCAACACCATCATAAAAAGACGCTGGGTCATGAGCCCCAAGGCGAACCCTGCGATGACGGACAGGATGTTTCTCACGGTGTATTGCTTGAAAAAAATATCGATCAACACGATTGCCGCGCCGGTCAAAGCAGCCACCAAGGCGGAAATCCATGCCACATGAGGCACGTCCAATTGCTGAAGCCAGGGGACCTGCAAAAAATAGCCAAACACCCCGGCCGTCAAAATAAAGAGGATCCGAAAGACTAAGATCATGGTTGAGACTCCTTTAAGATCGAACTTGAATAACAGGGTTAGAATGCATGATGGACGCTAAAAAGAGAAAGTACCACTTGCGTTTTTGAGCCTGAGAATCCTTTTTTAAAAGCTTCCAGGGATGAGCACGCAGATCCTTAACAAAGGCATCCATCTCGCGGTAAAGATCATCCTTCACGAGAAGCTGCCCCACGGTCCCTTCTCCGTGTTTGACCTTGGAAAGAACAGCCTCCAGAGACGCCGTCGACGACTCGATGTTGTGAATGCTCTGCCGGATATCCCCCTCTGAACCCTGGAGACTAGCGCTGAGGGCCTTGCTCAGTTCGGAGAGATTCACGATCATGCCCTTCAGGTCTTTGACGGTCCCGTCGTCGATATTTTCGTCCAACTTCCCCGACAACGCGGCCAGGTGGCCGAGGATCTCGTGAGCCTTGTCCATAAGCGCCTCGACCGAGATAAGACCGACCCCTTCGACAACGTCCCCTTTACGCAGCAATCTGAAATTTCCGGGCTGAGGGGTGATCTCAACGTGGGGCTCACTTAAAATATGAGTCCCCCGGATCGTGAACTCGTAGTTCTCCCTGACCTCGACCCCTTTTTCGATGAAAAGCTTGACCTTCACGCGGTTCATCTGCTTTGTCTCGTCGTAAAAAAGCCGAACGTCACTGACCTCGCCGACCCGGACACCCGCCATGCGCACGGGAGCGCCTTTATTCAAGATACTCACGTACTCATACAGCACATCAACAGCATATCCCGACCGGAAGAAATAGACCCCGCTCACAAAGAACAGCACGAGGGTCAAAAAAACGAAACCCAGGATGACAAAAACACCGACCGTCACTTCGTTGTTATCTTTCTTCATAAAAGCTCCGTTTCCTTTTCCTATTGGTCCGTGATCGGGCCGTGCGCCGACCCGGTGATAAACTGCTGAATGATCGGATCCCCGGAATTCCGGATCCCCTCCGCGGTCCCCACCCCGATGATCCTACCCTCATGAAGCATCGCGATCCGGTCGGCGACCTTGTAAGCGCTCGTCATGTCATGGGTCACGACGATCGAAGTGACCTTCAGGTGTTCCTGCATCCTCAAAATAAGGTCATTGATCACATCGGCGTTGATCGGATCGAGCCCGGTAGTCGGTTCATCATACAAGATGATCTTCGGTTCATTGCAGATCGCCCGCGCGAGCCCCACGCGTTTTTTCATCCCCCCTGACAAACTCGAAGGCATCAGGTCTTCGATGTCCCACAAACCGACCATCTTCAACTTCTCCCGCACCTTTTCGCCGATGACTTCTTCGGTCAGGGTCGTGTGTTCATAAAGGGAAAAGCCGACGTTCTCGCGAACCGTTAAAGAGTCAAAGAGCGCGGCCCCCTGAAAAAGCATGCCGAGCTGCAAGCGGAGACGGTCTTGGGCGTCAGGTGACATGGCCTGCATCGACCGACCGTCGATGAGGATGTCCCCTTTTTCGGGTTCAAGGATCCCCATGATGTGTTTCAGCAGAACGCTTTTCCCGCATCCGGACCGGCCGATGATCACGATCGTTTCCCCGTCCTCGATGGTCAGGTCGACGCCCCTGAGGACGTGTTGCTCGCCAAACCGCTTATGGATCCCCCGAATTTGGATCATGCATCGCTCCCGTTAGAAAAAATAAAAAATAGCCGAAAAAAGCGCATCGGATGAGATGACGAGAATGAGGGACACGACCACCGCAAGCGTCGTCGCCCGTCCCACCCCCTCAGCCCCGCCTCGCGCGTTGAAACCAAAATAGCAGCCCACGATCGATATAAAGCCCCCAAAGAAAAAGGCCTTGATCAAGCCCGTCACCACATCTTTGACCACTAAGGCGTCCAGCCCCCGTTTGATGTACATGGACGAACTCATGCCGAGTTTGAACACGGAGATCAAATACCCGCCGAACATACCGATCACATCCGCATAGATCGTCAGGACGAAAAGCATGCAAAGCGCCGCGATAAAACGGGGAACCACAAGATACTGGACCGGGTTCGTCGCAAGGGCCTTCAAGGCGTCGACCTGCTCGGTGACCTTCATGGTCCCGAGTTCCGCGGCAATGGAAGCCCCCACGCGGCCCGCAACGACCATGGCCGTCAAGACCGGCCCGAGCTCGCGGCACAAAGAAACGGAGATCAGGTCTGACGTGAACTTTTCTGCGGCAAAAAGACGCAACTGATACGAAGATTGCAGGGCAAGGACCATCCCGGTAAAAAGTGACGTCAAAAAAACAAGCGGGAGCGACATCACACCGATCTTGTTCATCTGGGCGAGGGTCGCTTTCCAACGAACTTTCCCTTGGGCCAAAAGCGAACAAGTGTCTTGGAAGAGCAGGGCGATCCCGCCGGCCCCTTGAAAGACATCAAGGCACAGCCTCCCGAAGTCGTGAAGCCACGTCCGTACCGAAACCCGTCTTCTTAGATCCTGCCAGTGGGTCATGCCGCTTTTCCTTTTATGAGATTAAAATTTCAATTTGGGACCGACCTTGACGGCGGTCACCTCTTCCTCGTGTCCAGGACCCTTCCGGGTCTCGCTCGTGTCCGTTTCCGCCTCGAGAATCGAAACCTCTCCCCAAGTGCCGAGCTTGGAAGGATTTACCTGCACGCTGCCATCCCGGGAGTGAGCCACCGCCTCCAAACCTTTCCAGATCACAAGGTTGTCAGGCGTCTCTATTTTTACGCCTGCAAATATATTGTCAAGCTTCAAATCCAGCGCGCCATTCAGATAGAACGTCGTTCTCCCTTTCCAGATCTTAGAGTCCCTGAGCGGCAGATACGGCGGGGTCCCACGCAACTGGATAATGCCACGATCATATTGCAACCGCCCCCATTTTCCGTCACGGACATTGAAAACTCCCTGAACCTCGGGATTTGAAAGTTCCCCGTCAATCACTAATTTCCCGTTCAACAGTCCCCCGAGTTCCTTAGGCAAGGGTTTGGAATTGAACTCCTGGACCAAACCGAGATCAAAATCGTCAACACGTACAGTCAACTTACCCTGAGGCCGTTTGGCCGGGAGGACCACCTGTCCCGTCAATTGGAATTTCCCTCCCCAGCTCAAATCGATCCCCGAGATCCCGTAAGGGCTAAGATCAAACACCCCTTTTAAGTCGTCAAAGGGTTGCCGTTCCAAAATAAAGTAATCGGTTTCGAGGGCCCCTTTGAACATAAAACTCCGGTCGTTCCAATGGGATGAGACGGCATGAAGGAACAACTTTCCCCTTGTCACCACGTCAAGATCGAGGACCTGAAAGTGATCAAAACGAAACGAAATGGAAAAATCCAAGCCACGCAAGTTAGATTGGACCTCCGCGCGTTTCGCGTCACCCTTTTCAAAGACCAGGTCGTAATTCCCGGTCGCAAAGTCCAATTCCCCACTTGCCTGATAGCCCCGATCGACCCGCATCGAGTCCAGGAAGAATCGTTTCCCGTCTTGCCGCACCTTACCGTCAAAGCGGAGCGGAAGTTCACCCGCGAGCCAAAAATCCCCTTCTAAATGTTGCCGGAAAAAATTCAGTAAAAAATTCAGCCTCACCCAAGGTTTTTCTTTTCCGATCTGGACCCGACAAGAAACCTCGGGCTGGCCCTCCCGGTTCAAGAAAGATCCGTCGATGCTCGCCTGCCACCCATGCAAGGTGGCCTGCAATCCCTCAAAAAAAAGGTCGGAGCCGACCCAGTGGACCTTACCCTTGATCCCTCTGAAAGGCACGGGAATGTCCTGTGAAAAATCCATGGTTTCCAGCTCCAACCAAAGATCGTGAATGTTACGGAATGGCTGGATATGCCCCCGGATGGCAACGCTCCCCTCAAGAAGACCCGTGGCCTTCGCCCGGACGTCCACAAAGACCTGCTGGTCCAATGTCGGCGTGATCTTTCCTACGACCTCGGTCAGTCGCACCTCCTTGCCGAGCGACGGAAGCAAATAACGGATCTCCCCCCCTTTAAAGTCCAGTGACGGTACGGGAAAGCCCGCCCCCTTTTGTGACCCCGGCTCCAGGTAGCGGTAGGGAAACCGGTCGGGTTCGATGACAACCGAGGGATTGTTGAGCACGACCGCCGAGGGCAATTCAAAGTGACGGCTCCAAAACTGATCCAAACGGTAACGAAAGAGGAGGCGCTCGACGCGGATCAATTGGGACCGATCTTCAGACCCAGCTCCTTCGATCATGATCTTTTCAAGGGCGATCTGGTTGAACCCGTAGGGACGTATGACCCCGATGTGGACCTTCGCTTTCAAGTATTCCCCGACCTTTTGTTCGGCGAAACGCTTGAATTCGTCGGATCGGGCGACACGCCCGAGCATGACAGTGGCAAGGACGAATACCGCCAAAAAAAGGACTGCGACGCTGATGAAAAAGATCTTCAGGGAAAAACGCATGCGCGGGATCCCCTAGGTTCAAGTCGCTTTTTCAAAGACAACTCTCTCTCCCCGGATCTCCGCCCGAATCTTGTCTCCCTCCTGAAACTTACCTCCCAGGATCTCTTCCGCCAACACGTTCTCGAGGTACCGCTGAATCGTCCGCTTGAGGGGACGGGCCCCGAAGACAGGGTCGTACCCTTGGTCGATCAGGAAGCGGATCACCTCCTCCGAAAGAATGATCTCGATCTTCTTGTCCTTGAGCCGCTCTTTGACTTCTTTAAGTTCAATTTCAATGATCTGCTCAAGGTCCTGGCGCGTTAGAGGATGGAAAACAATGATATCATCGACCCGGTTCAAAAATTCTGGCCGAAAGACCTTTTTGGTTTCGTCCAACAACCTTTGTTTGATCCCATCGTAGTTCATTTGTTCCTGCTGGGGCGCGAATCCCAGGTCCCCCTGTTTCTTGACCAGGTCCGCGCCGACATTCGACGTCATGATCACGACGGTATTTCGAAAATCCACTTTGCGTCCGAAGGAATCTGTCAAGCGTCCTTCCTCCATGAGCTGCAAGAGGATGTTGAAAACGTCCGGGTGCGCCTTTTCGATCTCATCGAGAAGCACCACTGAATAGGGCCGCCGCCGCACCTTCTCGGTCAGCTGCC
>JAHQRI010000108.1 GCA_019052695.1 Candidatus Omnitrophota bacterium | reverse complement strand
TAGCCAGGGTCCGCGCCTGCGCCTCGGGCGGCCTTGCCGTCAGTGCCACAACCCTCACCCCGGTGCTGCGAAGATCTCGCAGCAGCTCCGCTTCGAGCCCTCGCACCAAGCGGTAAAATCGATGCTTGGCCATGCGCCTTTCCTCTTCCGCGATACGGTCGATCACGGCCGGCAATGCTTCGTTCATTTGGTCGATCTGCTTGACGGTATTGTGGAAACCCTGAGGCGATGTGAGCGTGTTGTCGATATCGACATAAAGGTGCGTCAGAGATCCTTCCGCGGCGGCTGCCCGCAGCAGCGTTCCGATCTCGCTCCAGGAATGAGCTTTCCACTGGGATCGTTTGAAAAAAACCTCGGGGGTCGTCTCCTCGCCGATCACCGGCAGCTCCGCCCGGACCGTGAACATCCTCGGAACTTTCAAAAAGCTGGGAGGACCTTCGATCCTGACCGTCCTCTTCCCGCTCACAAAGAAATAAGGCGAGCCCGCGATCGCGCCGTTCTCATTGATTTCTATCTCGTCACCCGTCCTAAACCTTCCCAGGGCATCCCTTAACGCTTCCAGATCTTGCTCAGGATAGGGCAGTTGCTCGATCTCAACGACCCGATAGCGATTCCCCGAATCCCCCGATCGTTTAAGTGAAAGACGCACGGACACACTGATCTCCTTACCTTCTTTCACGGTTCGTAGCCAGCAACCGCCCCATATTTCCGTCCCGTAAAAACCGTATTTCTCGATCAGTTCCGAGAACGGCCGTCCTGCACGACCTTCAAGAACAATGCGTGCTCGTTCTCCTCCAAAATATTTGTGGAAAAGCCGTAAAAGGTCCTGCCTTGTCGTACCCCGGTTACGAAGCATGAGCCCGTTCTTCTGGGCTTCCCAAGCGATCCAATTCAGTATCGTATTGGCGATCCCTTTCCCTTTGTACTTGCCGTAAGAATCCGTCCGTTCGTTGCCAACGATGAACATTTGATCCGTTTGCAAATAGGTCCCCTGACGTTCCAACAAAAAATCCCCGACTTTCTTTCCATCCACGACAACGGCAATTTCAAACTCACCGGGCTGCAGCAAACTGATCCTCAACCTTACCGGGATTCCCCCCTCCCGGACATTAGCGAGGGTGACCAGCGTGGGTCCCGGGTCGACGGACTGTTCCTTGGAGCGGTTTTCCTCTTTTGTCAACTGGGACTCTGACATGTCAG
Organism: Candidatus Omnitrophota bacterium; assembly: GCA_019052695.1. Taxonomy (GTDB): domain Bacteria; phylum Omnitrophota; class Omnitrophia; order Omnitrophales; family Aquincolibacteriaceae; genus Pegaeibacterium. The sequence goes on along the minus strand of JAHQRI010000108.1, from coordinate 4,561 downwards.
CTTCCACCACCCGCATCTCGGAGCGAACTTGAGTGATGTCTGCCCCTTCATAAACATACGGGGCATCACCGAAACGTTTCAAAATGTCCAGGGACGCCTTCCATGCGTGAGCCATCTTGGGATCCAAAAACGGGTTTATCGCCCCAACACCCTCAGGGGGGGCAAAAAGGCTCAGAAGCACTGCCTCGATCAGACGGAGCCGCAGAACCTCCCAGATCGCGACCCGTTCCTCCGGCGTCAAGGGGTCCTTTAAGGTTCCCTCGTACCCTCTTAGGGCCGCGCGGAACATCACCGGATCAATAGCGGCAGAACCGGGCCCCTTCGTCCCAAGGATCAAGTTGTTAAACTCGAGAACCCTTATGTCTTCCTGGGCCGAATTAAAGTCGAACACAGCACTGATCTTCCCGGCGCCGGCGAACTTTAAATTTGCAAAGTGCAGATCATTATGGATGTAAGATCTTTTGAGCCCACTGACCGGAAAGTTCTTTCCGAAAATATCCAGTTGTGCACGTAAAAGAGTTTTCAGTTCCTCACGGTCCCGAAGCAGGCCTTGGACCATTGCGTTCTCTTCACCGTACCGGCCTTGCAGTTGGCCCAGGATTTCATCGAATTTTCCGAATTTTTCCAGCATCCCTTGATAAATATCGAGTCGGTCCTTATAGCGAAAAACATGCCGCGGTTTGAATCCTTGTACCGCGTTCTGGATCCGGGCCGCCAGTTCCCCTAAAGCGAAATAATGCGCCTCCGTGGCTTCCTCCCGGAGAATTTCATTTCCCTCTTCCAGCAGGGTCTCTAGAACATAAAAGGCCCCGCGATGCTCAACGATGTAAGCGTCGCTCGGGTCTTCGGCGTCCTTTATATCAGTCCGGGGAATCAACTCCGGCACCGGGCGCCCTTCATTTTTTAAGCGCTGCATCAATTCAACGGCAAAACGCGCTCTTTGACGTGTGTCCCAAATGTACTTAAAGGCCAAGCTCCCGCGTTCACGGATCTTAACGCTGTAGGGCGGATGATCCCGCGATTCTCCAAAAAAGCCGCCTGTCAAAATCCCGGGTTCCCCGACAACATGAAGCCCGTAGCGTGCCTCAATAAGGTCCTTAATCTCCCGCATCTCGGAGCGAGCATCAAGCGAGTCCCGAGTCCTGAGTCCCGCGCTATCTACTTTGCGCATCTCCGACCGCTTGGTCAGTTCTTTGGCGGTCTGGAGGTCTTGGGTGATCTGGTTGAGGGTGAAGCCTTTGAGTTCTGGTGTCGCGCCGGGTTTGGCAAGCCGGCCGAAATTTCCTTTCAGACGGAAGACGAGATTTTGAAGCCGGCTGTATTGCTCCGCTCTGGAAACGGGATGGAGGTAATGCGTCCGGTACAAAAGATCGAGTAACTGTTCCCCTTCTGCGAAGGACCCGGCCTTAGCTAATCCTTCGAGTTCATTCGCTGCGCGGTTCGTCTCGCTGAGCCTCAGTATGTTCGCGAACCCGTCGGCGCGCGACTCGACGGCCCGTTTGATCCGTTCGATATCCGGCAAACGTTGATCTTTCAAGGCCGTTTTCGCCATTTCAAGGTGATCCCACACGGTCTTTAAATACCCTTTCGCCCGTCCGCGAAGCGCCGTAAGGGCCGTTTCGATCTCTTCACGGGCCTTCACCTTTTCGGACACTTTCCCGGGCTTGAGCCACGCGAGGATCCCCCAAAGGTCTTTTTCCATCAACTTTTGTTCTTCCTGCGTCACAAGCGAGACCGGTGAGCTCTTGAGCATATCGATCCAATAATCCAGATCAAGAGAATGACCCAGCACGACGGAATAATCCTGCTCCTGCTTCATCAGCGTGTGGATCTGACTGCGGAATGCCGCATCAATGTCGTCGAATTTGAGCGTCACGACTCCTGGAACATATTGCGCCACGCCGTCCGGTGATTCTTGCTTGAGCCAAGCGCTCTGTTTGACCTCCACCGGGGTTTCGTCTTTCCCCACCGTGATCCGGAAATTCTCATAATCGTAAACATGATTGAGTTTCCCAGCCCGGCTCACGACCTGGATCTTGCGGACCGCCGCTTCCTCGATGGCGCGGCGCCACTGCCAGCCGTATTCGCGGGAGAGTTTCGTATAATTGAGGGCAAGCGCCATGAGCATCGTGAGCAGAACGCTTTGATTCAGGTCTTCCTGCTGGAGATACGCGCGGGTCTGGAGGAGTTGCACTTTAAGGCGTGCTTTATAGTAGGCCGTGACTTCACGATTAAGGCGATCGAGCGCTTCTTTATTCCCCTCCGCGTGAAGCGCCGGGAATTGCAAGCGGAGTTCCTTGATCTTGTCAGATAACACCTGGGACTTCTCCTTAAGCGCCTGACCGGCTTGTTCCAACGTTGCTGCTTGGGCTAATTGGTTGATCTCCTGATAAAGCGCCGCTTCACCCGGGAACGCCTCTTCCTTGCCTTCCGGACGAATCCGATCAGCGAATATTTTCAGGTTCACTGCAAACCCGCGTGCCTTGTCGAGGAACATCTGCGCCCGCTCGGCCGCGCCTTCACCTTGTTCTTTGCGGACCATGTCCCGTTCCGCAAAAAGACGCATGAACTCGCGGTTGATCTCGAGCATCCGCACCGCCCTCGCCCGCGCCCCGTTCCGGTACCCGTCCCACTTCAGAATGTCCCGCTGGATCTCCTCGTTCGTCCGCAGCTCGGAGCGGCGCACGCCTTCGGCGGCGCCACGGGATTCATCACTCGCACCTCGGGACTCGCTTTGACCCCTCGTTTTGTCGAGTCCCGAGAGCCGAGTCCCGAGTCCCGCGCTGTCTACTTTACGCACTTCCGACCGCGTAATTTTATAAGCAGATTTACCAGCTGTGGTTCTTGTGGTCGTGTCGAAAATTTGTATCCCGTTGAGTTGGGTAAAGGGGCTGGCGTTCACGTCGGAAAGGATGTCACGGACTTCGGAACGACCGGAGGCCTGAACAGCGGCATCAAGCATCGACGCAACAACGTCGGCTGGGTTCATCCCCTGATCCCTGAGGGTCTTCAAAGACGCGGCGCGGGAGGGGTTTTCAAGATAAGACACTTCAAAAAGTCGCGGCTTCGACTGCAGCATCACGTTGCGGTAATGATTCTCGTCGGAATTCTCGGAAAGGCGCGGGGTAAGGACACCGTAACTGATCTCGTGCTCGCGCAGGAGTTCGGTGATCCCGTCCGTGTGGAATCCGCCGGTAATGACGACCGCTTTATCGAGTGACCGCTTTTGCATGACGGAGCTGATCTTTTCGTAGAACACGTCTTCGCGGCGGCGGGCCGCATCGTAAAAGTTATACGCCGCGGATTGAACGTCCATGACCTGTGAGCGGAATTCGGGTTTGACCGCTTGGGTCTCAAAGGCAGTCAGCGGCGCGCCGGTCTCCCGGCTCACCGCTTTTTCGATCGCTTTGAGTTCCGCGACGAGCGTGTCCATCGCGAGCAGGTCTTTTTGCGCGAGGACTTCCTGCCAGTCTTTACGGGTGAGTTCAAGGTTCAGGAGCTTTCGGACCAGTTCTTCGCGGCGGTAAAGCTCGAGCAAATGCTTCTGCTCGGGAACCTGCGCCAGCTGATCGAGGATCTTCGTGAATATCTTTTGGATCTCAGCAAACAATCCTTTCGGGTCAAGTTCGCTTTTAAGGATGAGGTAACCGGCATAAAGGCTGAAGTTCGGATAGTCATAAAAGCGGAAGCCCTTGGGCCCGGCTTCTGTAACAAGCTGCTCCATTAGATCACGGGGCTTCACCTGCGTTGCTGCACCACCGTTCGCAGCACGCAGAATGCTGACCCGTTGGTCCTTAAAATTCTCAATTGCGGTCACAAGATCTGCCGAAGTACTTTTGGCCTTCAGAAATTGTACCAACTGATCCTTTTCCGCGATCCCTTTGGCCAGTTCCAGTTCTTTTTCCATCTGCTGAAGCACAAGGAGCCGTGTGATCTGCGGCCATTCGATCTGAGAAAGCAGACTTTCGAGATCGACGTCGAGAACGCGCTTGGATTCGCCGGCGAGGTTTCTGACGTACGGCATAAATACCCGGTGGCCTTTCTCGAATTTTTTCCACTCGGAGGTCATCCGCAGAAGGTCTTTCGAAAATACCTTGGAACCAAGCGTGGTGAGCCGTCCTTCGAGGCCGTCAAGATACTGCTTCACTACCCCCTCCGCACCGAAGACTTTCTTGAGGGCTTCGTAGTTTTCGCGGTAGAGCGCGGCGTCTTCGAGGCCGTGCGCCTGAACGGCGCGTCGCTCGGGACTCGACGCTCGGGACTCGTTTTCGTTGCTTGTCTTTTCGAGTCCCAAGTCCCGAGTCCCGAGTCCGTGTTCTTGCTTTTCGAGTCCCGAGTCCCGAGTCCCAAGTCCCGCTTTATCTGCCTCAAGCAGATAAAGCTCCGCTCCCGTCAACTCCCCCTGTTTGGCGAGGAAATCCGCAAGCTTCAGGTTCCGCTCCGCGTCGGGAAACAACTTGAGGTAATCGGGGTTGAGGTCCTCGGACGCGCCTTCGACGAAGATCGTTGTGATCGCGTATTTCTTTTCGAGGTACTGGAGAAGGCCTTTGATCTTCTGTTG
>JAHQRI010000107.1 GCA_019052695.1 Candidatus Omnitrophota bacterium | reverse complement strand
AACGATGTAGGGATAGCGAGAAGCCGCCATGATGATGCGCGCCAAGTCATGCGCCGTAGAGTACTGCCCGCTCGCGGGCAGGCCGGACGGGTTAACAAAATGAGAATTTTTCCCGCCGATCTGCCTGACCTTTCGGTTCATCAACCGCGCAAAAGCAGGCCGGGATCCCGCGGTCGCGATCGCCAAGGCCTCCGCAGCATCGTTCGCAGAACGGATCAGGGCGGCCTTGACCAGATCGCGAACGTAAAAACGCTCCCCCCGACGCAACCCGATCTTGGACGGCTGTACGGACTCCATGCCTTCGGGGATCTTGACGGTCCGGTCGAGCGGCAGATGATCCAGAGCCACCATCACGGTCAGTAACTTGGTCGTGCTGGCAGGCGCTCGTCTGAGATGCGCTTCCCGGGCATAAAGGACTTGCCGGGTCTTCCCATCCAGAAGAAGGACCGACGGTGCCGCCAGAGGGATCGTTCCCGCCTCCGCGTCGCGGCCCGACACTACCGTCGTGGCAAGAAAGATAAAGGCACAGCAGAAACCAAGGAGCCTTTGATTCATCAAAATTCCTTAGAAAACGGATGACTGTTGCGACAAAAAACCGAGGCGATTGTATAGTTTCGACCATCCCCGCTGCAAATCTTTTTTATGGTGGAATTATCGGAGATCTCACCGCAAACCTTCATTTTTTAAATGAGCAACATCCCGGTGCCGCGGTCACGCCAGGACCGGCTCGACGGACCTCAGCTGATTGCGCCGGAAGATCATCCCGTAAACTTTCTTTGCATACAGCATTTTCACGTAAGCCAAGCCGGCGTCCTTGCCAAAGATCCTCGCGGCGGCAAACTCGGACAGCGCCTTTAACCCGATCAACCCGAATTTGAGGAAAAGTAGCCCGCGGACCATATAATCCCCGGGACGGCCGTAATGCTTTCGGGCAAAATTGATCTGACTCTGCCGGTAGGCCACGAGGCCCGCCAGAATGTTCTGCCGGACCGATTGCCCGCTGTAGTGAATGAGTTTCGCGTGGGGACAAAATACGATCTTCCAGCCGCACCGGGAGATCCGCCGGCACAGATCGATATCCTCGAAATACATGAAGAAGGACCCGTCGAACAGACCCGCATCGCGAAGGGCCTCACGCCGTAAAAGCAGGCAGGAACCTGAAAGCCAGTCCACTTGCTTTTCGCTTGCGCAAACATCCCTAAGGTACGCCCTGATATTCAGGTCATCAAGCGCGATCTGGTAGTCAACGATCTTCCGGAGGATCTCCGTAAAAAGGTTCGGAAACTTCCCGTACGAGACCTGATGACGCCCGCTGCCGTCCACATGCTGCGGGCCGAGACAACCAACGCGAGGATCGGCCTCCATACACTGGATCAGACGGTCCCAAAGCGGCTCGATCAGCTTGGTATCGCTGTTCAAAAGCAGGAGGTAGCGCCCCCGGGCGTTCACGATCCCGAGGTTGTTCGCCTGACCGAACCCCTCGTTGCGTCCGGTTTCAATGAAACGGACATCGGGAAACTCGCTCGAGAGTACGTCCGCGATGCCATCGTTCGACCCGTTATCGACCAGAATCACTTCGAAAGTGGCCCGCGGGCGGAATTCCTCGAGGGACCTCAGGCATTGAAGCGTGAGCTCCCGCGTCTTGTAATGAACTATGATGATACTAAGATCGACCTGTTGCATACTCTCTCGGTGTTATGACCTCGACCGGAACGCCGGTCCTTGAAAAATCCCGTCCCCTCCCGGACCGCGGGAAAACCGGACGGGGGATTATATCGGAAAACCGTCGAAGTCAAAAGGAACGGCCGCGGTTATTTCATGCGGGACGCGGTCCGGACCGTTCTCCCGCTGATCCTGAAAACGCCCCCGCCGCAATGATGGATGGTAGACGCATCCTTTTTTGCCGGGTCGATCCAGGCCTGAACCACTTTCATCACAAAAAGGTCGTAGCGATCGGCCAAGTTTGTGTCGATGACCCTGCATTCGAGATTCGCAAAGCACTCCCCGACCCGTGGCGCCTTGACCCGTGAGGACGGGACCGCTGTCAGACCGAATCGCTCGAACTTGTCCGTCTCGTGCCCGGACACATTACCGCAAGCCACCGCCTTTTTCAAAAGCCGCGCATCAGGGACGTTGATCACGCACTCGCGGGTCGAACGGAGCACCCGGGCGGTGTAGCTTCCCGCGCCGATCACGCAGCCGACAAGCGGCGGTTCAAAGTCAATCATTGTATGCCAGGACACCGTCATGACGTTCGGCCGGCAACGAAAGGCGGTCGAGACCAGAATCACTGGTCCCCGTCCTATCAAGGTGTGGACCTCGGACAACGGAAAATTTTTTTTGTTCATGGATACACATCCCCGCCGCACGGTCGCATTCTCTCCTCCCATGGTTTAAGTCCCGACCGCTCGTTCCTCATCTCATTCTCCGATCAACTGCACCACGACCCGCCTCTCCCGAGGCCGGTTATCGAACTCGGCCAGGACGACCTGCTGCCACGTACCCAGCGCCAGCTTCCCCTGCTCGAAGGGAATGACGAGGGACGGCCCCTGAAGCATCGAACGCAGATGGCTGAACCCGTTAGCGTCCCCCCAGGAAGCGTCGTGCGAATAACCCGTCTTGCGGGGGATGAGTCTTTCATAAAGTGCCTTCACATCCTGGACAAGTCCGGGCTCGAACTCAAATGCCGAAATAGCAGCCGTTGACCCTACGACGAACACCGTGAGGCTTCCCCGACTCAATCCTGACTTTTCCAAAAGACGCACGATCTCACCGGTGAGATCGACCAAGTCCGGGTCCCCGCAAGTGCCCACGAGGATCTCCTCATTAATGATCTTCATGCTTGCCCTCCGCGTGTCTCGATTAAAATCGGTTCTATTACGAGTCCAACTGTTCGCGATACCAGCGCGTGATCTCCTCCTCACAGTCACGGGAAATAAATTTCGCCGGGGTCCGGCCCTGGACGTCCTGACGCCGCGACACGCCCGCGGAGGGATCGCCTGGCCTCAGCCGACGCATCAGCTCGGCGACCGACAAAAGTTTTCCCACATGAGCGCGCACGTGAAAACCCAGCGTCCCCCAGTCGTCAGACGCGACCTCGATCTCCTTGGGCCTGGCATAGGCCTTGCAAAATCGGATGATGGCGTTGTCGGCACCCTGATCGCCTTTTGCGAAAAAGACCTTCACCGTCCGGTCCGAAAGCTCCGGAGCTGCGCGATCCGAGGATCCGTCAAAATAGATCCTGACCTCGAGACCTTTTTTTCCGGCGCCGTACCGTTTCGCGAGGCGCACGAGTTCCTCCCGCGCCTCAAACCGTGCGTCGTCAGATCCCATCACACCCCGGGGATCAACTGCCATTCCCCGGGCGATCACATTGTACCCGTCGATCACCAGAACGCCCATGCCCACCTTACCGGTTTTCTTGTCGGCTAACGTCTTGCTGGGTCCGCCGACCGGAGCCGGAAGCGAAGATACCTCCGAGCTTGGATATCTATTCAATGACGGCTCTCGCTATTCATACCCACGGCTCATTCTACTTCAACTCATGCCCATTGTAAAAATCCGCAAAAGCTTCTCCTCCCGTCCGGATCAGAAAACGCTCGCTTGACTCGAAATTCATCTTGGTCCCTGGGGAACGAAAACACCCGCAGAATAAGAGAACTCCATAAACTTGCATCGGACATTAAAAAAACGACAACTGTTGGAAACAAAGTTCAAATTAAGTATTCATCGACCCCGGTACTGCAAGTGATCGATATCTAGCATTTGACTCGAATAATTTTCAATTCGTTTTTTATTTTTGTTAATTACGTTTGATTTCTTGAAAAGAAATAATATAGCATGATATAACATTTAGTTACTATTAATAACTTTTTATGATCATTCATTTTGATGATTGTACCCGATGTGCTAGCGTTCCTATGGGTACAACTTTACTAAATGTTTATTAAATGTTGTTACCTAGAAAGGTTCCCAATCATGAAAATTGTTCATTCGCCCGTCGTCAGTATTGTTTTGATTGTTTCTCTTACTTTTTTCGGGGTTCCTGCTTTAGCCGCACAACCCCCGGAACTCCCCAAGGGTACCCCGCAAGCTGCTGAAAAAGCGGCAGGCGGCATGGAAACCGCCAAAAAGAACATCTACGCGGAGCACGGCCAACCCGTGACATCCACCCAAATGATGATGCACGGGGATAGATCGCTTTCGCCGGCTAAAAATGACAGCGAGGATCCCACGCCAGACGAATCCGGCAGTCCCCGCAACGGAACCGGACAGGATCGGGCGAACGAAGTTTTAGGACAGAACCTTGAAAAGGTCACATCCGAAAAAGCCAAGGTGGGCCTTCAGTTATCCCTCGATAACCAATATAAAAGGCATTCGGGAATCGCTACGCCCAATGAAGAGGGAATCAATGAGGGCGAAGGCGAGAATGCCGCGCTGAGCTCTAAGGACGGTGAAGATACCGGCGATAACCTCGGCACAGGACATCTGGAACACGGCAACGGCCTCGGCAAAGGGCATGAAGTACACGGCAACGGACTGGGTCTCGGGCATGACCCTGACGCCGAAAAAGATGAACGCGAAGGCAAAGACCACGCGGTCAACCCCGGAAAAGGCATGGGCCACATCCGTCACGGCATGGGGCTCGGCAAGGGCCACGAACATCACGGCAACGGGCTCGGTCTCGGACACGATAAACATGAATGCGGTTTACATATTTTTCACACGGAGACGTTGACCGATGCGGATATTTCCCATCTGGTCGGGATACTGCAAGTGAACGGTAACGGGTCCGCGTCCACGGTCTCCGTGACTGTTCTTTCCACAACCCAGCATGAGCTGAGCTATGACCTCACCCTCGCATCGGACCCCGCCGCTTCGGTCATGTCCTTTGACGACCCGGCGACCGAAGACGTGGTCGAGACCAAAGATCTGAGCGGGCTCGCGGATCTCGTGCTCGGCCTGAAAATTTCGGAAGGTACCGCGAACGTCATTTTGGAACTTCAGGACATTACGGGTGCCATGAGTTATTTAGTCCTTGAGGACATCGGAACGACGGAACAGTTCTATCAAGTCCCCCTCGAGAAAGTCCAGGGCATCGACCTGGCTCAAGTCGTGAACATCAGCCTGATCGTGAAGACCGGGAACACTGAAACTCTTTCGGGAATCCTGTCCGTTCGGATCGGTGACCTCCCGTACGGGATATCCGTCGCGACACCGACCGTCGAGCCGGTCGCTCCGACACTTTCGGAGAAAGCCACGCTCACCGGCACCAAGCCGGCGGGTTCGGCCATCTACATCGACGGAGTCGAAGTTGTCCCCGCCGATGACAGCACCACCTGGTCGGCCGAGGTCGCTTTGGACCTCGGAGCCAATGAATTCTCGGTCACCGCCAAGATCGGCGATCTCGTGAGCGATCCGTTGCTTGTGACGGTCGAACGCCTTGAGCCGGTCGCGAAACCGACCGTCGAGCCGGTCGCTCCGACACTTTCGGAGAAAGCCACGCTCACCGGCACCAAGCCGGCGGGTTCGGCCATCTACATCGACGGGGTCGAAGTCGTCCCGGCCGATGACAGCACCACCTGGTCGGCCGAGGTCGCTTTGGATCTCGGAGCCAATGAGTTCTCTGTCACCGCCAAGATCGGCAATCTCGTAAGCGATCCGCTTCTTGTGACGGTCGAACGGCTTGAACCGGTCGCGAAACCGACCGTCGAGCAGGTCGCTCCGACACTTTTGGAGAAAGCCACGCTCACCGGCACCAAGCCGGCGGGTTCGGCCATCTACAT
>JAHQRI010000106.1 GCA_019052695.1 Candidatus Omnitrophota bacterium | reverse complement strand
TTTCTCGGCGATCTCGGCAAGCCAGCGGGTCAATTTCCCGAGGGCCACCACATAATTCCCGCGATTCCCCATAAAAGGCGGCGTGTAAGGGGCCCGAAGGGCGAGCTTGGGAAGTAAAAAATAAAATCGGTCTTGCGTGACCGGGGACTCGAAAGGAAAATCCTGTTCCGGCATTCCCGGGAGGAGCTGCCGCAGGCTGGTGGAATCGACCACGGCCCCGGAAAGCGAATGACTGCCGACGGACGACCCTTTTTCCAGCACCAGGATCTTCGGCGGAACGGACGCGGCCCCTTCACTGGCTCTTGAAACGGCGTGGAGATCCGCCAAATGGATCGCGGTCGCAAGCCCAGCGACGCCGCCTCCAATGATCAGAATATCCGTCTCGATGACTTTTTGATTGGCCATGTTTTTAGAATAAGCCCGCTCCCGATCACGTTTTGAATGGTACGGGATTGTCCCAAAGCGGGTCGTCATTTTAGCACAAAGCCCGCTTTTTGAAGAGAAATTCCTGGGCCCAAACATCGTCGGAGGCCGTGTAAAAACGATGTAAAAAGGGCGTCGAAGACCTTCTGCTCCTTTGGGGACTGTGATAGAATGCTTTCTGTCATGCCTGAAACGATCCTTGTTATTGAAGACGAGAAAAATATCCTCGAGCTTTTGAGATTCAATCTCGCCCAGGAGGGTTTTCGCGTCTTAACAGCGTCCCGCGGGGACACGGGACTGGACGCCGCCTTGAAGGAAAAACCTGCCGCCGTGGTACTCGACCTCATGCTCCCAGGTCTCAGCGGACTCGAAGTCTGTAAAACACTCCGCCATAACGTGAAAACCCGGTCCGTTCCCATCCTCATGTTGACTGCCAAAGGGACAGAAACCGACAAGATCCTCGGCCTTGAGCTCGGAGCTGACGATTACATCACCAAACCCTTCAGCCCCAGGGAACTCGTGGCACGCGTCAAGGCAGTCTTGCGAAGGTCCAAGGAAGACCCCGAAAGACTTTTTTTGAAGTCGGGCCCCCTTGAACTGGACATCACCAAACACGAACTCCGCCTTAAGGACAGGATCACGGAGGTCACGGCCAAGGAATTCGAACTGCTCCGGGTCCTGATGGCGTCCAAAGGCCGCGTTCTGACCCGGGAGGTCCTTCTCGAAAAGGTCTGGGGTTACGACCGTTCGGTCAACATCGAGACGCGGACCGTCGACATGCACATCACCCAGCTCCGGAAAAAACTCGGTAAAGAAGCCGAGAAAATCGTGACGGTCAAAGGTGTCGGTTACCGCTTCGACGAGGAAGGGTCCTAAGATGGGTCTTCCGAAACTCGGGTTCGCCAAACGCCTACTCGCCCTTTACACCCTGATCTTCATTTTAGCGATCCTCCTGACGGACTGGTCCCTTTCCCGCAGTGTTGAAAAACGCGAGTTGGACACTCTGCAACAATCCCTGACACGCCAAGCGACCCTGATCGCGACGTCCCTCGGCCCGTTGCTCGCGGAAGGGCCTCCTTATCAGGACAAGATCCGTCATTTCGCCCCGGGGACTCACCCTCGCATCACGATCGTTGATCCGCAAGGCAAGGTCCTCGCCGACACGAGTGAAGACACCGAGGGCCTGGCCCGGATGGACAACCACGCGGCCCGGCCGGAGATCGCGGCCGCTCTCGCCAACAAAACAGGCGTGAACATCCGCTACAGCATGACCCTGCGGACCAAGATGCTCTACGTGGCCGTTCCGATCCTCGACGCCTCCGGATCCCATGGCGCACTACGCCTCGCCATGCCGGTCACCCGTGTCAATGCGATCCTTGCGGAAGCGCGTAAACCGGTTTTCGGGGCGGCTCTATTGGGCATTCTCATCGTCTTGGTATCCGGCCTTTTTTTCGCGCGCCGGATCACCGCCCGGATCCGCCGGATCACTTCTGTTGCCGAGCGGTACGCCGCGGAGGACTGGTCCGAAAAGGTCCTGATCGACGGGCAGGATGAGCTAAAAATGCTCGGGGACACCATGAACAAAATGGCCGCGTCCCTCCGGCATAGGATCCGCGCTCTGGAGAGCGAAAAAGGAAAGCTCGGCGCGATCCTTACTCACATGACGGATGCCGTGATCGCGATCGATCACAAAAAAAGCGTTGTCATGGCCAACCCGCCGGCGGAAGACCTCTTCGGGATAAATTCGGGATCGGTCGACGGCAAAAGTCTGATCGAAGCGACCCGCCATCCTTATCTTGAGGAGATCGTGAATCGGGCTTTTGAAAAAAGGGGCACCGAAAGCGGCGAGGTCCAATTGAGCGGAAAGACTAAGAGGATCTTGAAGGTCAGTGTTGTTTCCACGGGAAAAGGCGTGCGGGACATCGGCGGGATCCTGGTTTTTCATGACATCACCGAGATCCGGCGCCTTGAAAATATACGCAAGGAGTTCGTGGCCAATGTCTCGCATGAGCTTAGAACCCCCCTCACCTCGTTGCGCGGGTTCATCGAGACTTTGCGCGACGGAGCCGCCGAGGACGCCGCGACCCGCGGTCATTTCCTCCAGATGATGCAAGAGGATATCGTCCGTCTCACCCGTTTGGTAGAGGACATCTTGACGCTCGGCGAAATCGAACAGGGAATCCTGCCCCTAAAAAAAGAGACCTGTGACCTCGCGGCTGAACTGCGATTGGTCGTCGAACGGTTGGGGTCCCAGATCGTTCTCAAAAAAATCGTCGTGCACAACGCACTGCCTGAGTCACCCCTGCGGGTTTCCGGCGATCGGGACAAGGTACGGCAGGTCTTCATGAACCTTGTCGATAATGCTATTAAGTTCACCCCCCCCGAGGGAAAGATCACCTTGAAGGCCGGCAAAGAGAGCGGCGGGGTCCGCGTCACGATCGAGGACACCGGCCCCGGGATCCCTCAAGACGCGGTCCCGAGGGTTTTTGAAAGATTTTTCAGGGTCGATAAGGCCCGTTCGCGGGACGTCGGCGGGACCGGTCTCGGGCTCGCCATTGTCAAACACATCATGGAAGCGCACGGCGGGAACGCTTTCTGCCAAAGCGAAGAGAACAAGGGCTCCGCTTTTTCCGTCCTCTTCCCCGGAACTCTTTAAAAAAAGTCCTCTCACCCGGGATGATCTTGAGCGCGTCCGGAGATCAATCCCCGACGTAACCCCCCATGGCCATAGCGGCTCCCCCGCCCGAAGTCTTTACTTCCTCGGCCGGCAAAGCTCCGGGAGGCAATGACCTCTTGAGGGTTTGTAAACTCCAGGCACCAGCCAGAGCTTCCGTAGCGTCAAAGGTCACCTCATCTCCGATCGCCAATTCCTTGGTGGAATTAAAACCTTCGTACCGGGTATTTTCCGCGATCATCACGATCATGGCACGGCCGGAGCTTGCGGCATCATCCACTGGCTGGACCACAAGGAAACCTTGCCGGAGGTTGATCCCGGTGATCTTGGCGCGGAATTCTTTTGCAAAAAGTAGGGGGGAAAATATAACCGCACCGATGAGAAAAAAACACAGGGTCTTTAAAAAAGATCTCACGGAGGACCTCCTTTTCGTGAATTCCCGACACCGGAAAACCAGAAAATGATCGGCTTATCTTAGAATAACTCTCTCGAGAATTCAACGTCCCAAAGGGACAAGAAAGGTCTCGACCCCGGGCCTAGGTCCCTTCGTAATGGTGCCGGACTTCCTTGCCCTGTTTCAGGTAGATCGTATCTTCCGCAATGTTGTTGGCCAGGTCGGCGATGCGTTCGAGATTCCGTCCGACCATGAGCAGGTGCAAGGCCCGTCGGACGGTCGACGGGTCCTTTTCCATGAGCGAAGCCATGTCCTCATAAAGCCGATCGTTGAGATCATCGATCTTGTCATCGCTCTGGAGCACTTTCCGGGCGAGGTCCACGTTCTCGTTCATAAAACAATCCAGCGCGTCCCGGACGATACGCTGCGTGGCTTCCGTCATGGAAGCAAGCGGGAAATCGGTCTTAAGCGGGGGCTCCGCCAGAAGGCTTTTCCCCTTTTGGACGATATTGACCGCGTGGTCCGCCATCCGTTCAAGATCGGTATTGATCTTGAGGATCATCGTCAGCAACCGTAAGTCCGTCGCTACCGGTTGAGCCAACGCGAAAAGCTCGTGACCTTTTTCGTCGATCTCGATCTCGAGGCGATTGATCAATTCCTCGTCCGCGAACACGGCCACGTCAAGCGACCCCTTGCGGTTCAGGGTCATATCCACCGCCTTTTCGATAGCGCCCTCGACAAGGAAGCCCATCTGAAAAAGCTTCTCCCTCAGGCCTTTGAATTCCTCGTGAAAATAGCGTTCCATGGCGTTCTCCTTTATCCGAAGCGGCCGGTGATGTAATCCTCGGTCTCTTTTTTGACCGGGTTCGTAAAAATATCCCGGGTCCTCCCGAACTCAACGAGGGACCCCATGTAAAAATAAGCTGTGTGATCGGAGACCCGAGCGGCCTGCTGCATGTTGTGCGTCACGATCACGATGGTGTAATGACGACGCAGCTCGTGGATCAGTTCCTCGATCTTCGCCGTCGACAAAGGATCCAGCGCCGAGGCAGGCTCGTCCATCAAAATGATCTCAGGGTTCACCGCCAGCACGCGGGCAATGCACAGGCGCTGCTGCTGGCCGCCCGACAGCTGCAGGGCCCCCTCCTGCAGTCGGTCCTTCACCTCATCCCACAGGGCCGCCTTTTTCAAACTTTCCTCCACAAGATGCTCAAGGACCGCCTTGTCCCGGACCCCGTGAAGCCGTGGGCCATAGGCGACATTGTCAAAAACACTTTTTGGGAACGGATTTTGACGTTGGAAGACCATCCCGACCATGCGCCGCAGGGCGGCAACGTTCACGTCGGGGGCGTAAATACCGACACCGTCGATCTGGACGGTCCCCTCGATCCGCGCCCCGGGGATCGTGTCGTTCATCCGGTTGAGCGTCCTCAAGAAGGTCGATTTCCCGCATCCGGACGGCCCGATCAAGGCGGTCACCGCCTTCTCCTTGATCTCCATCGTGATCCCGTGAAGCGCCCTTTTCGTTGCGTAGAACATGTCCAGGTCACGGATAAAGATCTTGGTCGCATGGTCCGATACGTCATGCTCCAGATGTCCTCCAAGGACTCTCCCCTTGACCAACAAATTCGTTACCATGCCGTCTCCTTTTTAGTCTCCGGAAGCTCCAGGGCCACAGTCATCGCGGCACTCCTCCCGAAGGGTTATCCTGATCTCTTCAAACGGCGACCGTTCCCATTTTTTTCCGGAAATAACTCCGGAAAAGGATCGCCGTCAAATTGAGTAAAAAAGTCAGGGATATCAGAACCAGCGTCGTCCCGTACTGGATCGGCAACGTTTTCACCGCGTCCAGGGATTGCGTCGCCATGATGAAAATATGATACGAAAGTTCCATGAACTGGTCGAACGGATTGATCATCGGGATCAGGCCGAAAAGGGAGGTCACGGGCAGTCGCGGCAGAAAATAAGCGCACCCCGTAAAAAGGATCGGCGCGGTCTCCCCCGCTCCGCGGCTAACCGATAGAATGGCGCCGGTAAGGATGCCGCCCCGTGCCTGCGGCAGCACCACATGCCAGATCGTCTGCCACTTCGTGGCGCCTAGCGCTAGCGAGGCCGAGCGTTGGCTTTGAGGCACCGCGTTCAGGGCTTCTTCAGTTGAAACGATGATCACCGGCAATACCAGAACGGCCAAGGTCGCCGCCGCCCAAAGCATGCACGGCTGGCCGAACAAAAGGCCCGTCTGGAAGACCGTGTCCAGGTTACGCCCGACGAAAAGAATGAAAAAGCCGACCCCGAAAAGCCCGAAAACGATGGACGGAACGCCGG
>JAHQRI010000011.1 GCA_019052695.1 Candidatus Omnitrophota bacterium | reverse complement strand
GGGGGGGGCTGGGCGGTTCCGGGAACATCGGGGACAAAGTCGCTACAGCGGGTGGAGAAGGCGAGAAGCTTGAGGTTGAAGCGGAATTCCGCATCATGGCGGATGTTTTCTTGGTAGGCCTGCCGAGTTCGGGAAAATCCTCCCTGCTCCACCGTTTGACACGAGCACAGGTCGAAGGGAAGGATTATCCGTTCGCGACCCGGACCCCCGTGATCGGCGCGTACCTTTATGACGACTATAAACAGATTCTGATATGTGAATTGCCCTCTCTTTATTCGGGTTCGGTCGAAGGACGTGGTTTAGGGACCGCATTCCTCAAACACCTCGTGCGGGCCCGGCTCATGGTGTTCCTGGTGGACACATCGTTAAAATACGCTCCGAGCGTCCGGGAAGGTCTTCGGTCCCTGCAACAGATCGTGTACGAACACGATCCCGCTTTGCGCCAGGTTCCGAGCATTGTCGTCGTGAACAAAATTGACATAGGCGGAGACCTTGGCAAACTTCAGGAGGAAATGCAGGCCACAGGGCAGCTTTATTTTTTGATTTCGGTGCGGACGGGAGAAGGGGTAGAATCCCTGATGGATTTCATCCGGCAAAAAATCGAAAGTGACGAACATGCCTGAACGTTTGCGCCATGCCAAAAAGATCGTGATCAAGATCGGGACCAGCATCCTTAGGTCCCGCGGGGAAAGTTTTTCCTCCGAGGAGCATGCGCGCATTTGCCAGGAGGTCTACGGTCTTATCGAAAAGGGATATCAGCCCGTCCTGGTGAGTTCGGGTGCTATTGCCATGGGCATGAAAAGTTGCGGGCTTAAAAGGCGGCCTAAGGCCATGGCCCAGCTCCAGGCCTGCGCGGCTGTCGGTCAAGGGAAGTTGATGCATGCCTACGAGAGTTTCTTTTCTAAAAAAGGAGTTCATACGGCGCAGTTGCTTCTGACGCGGGATGCGTTGGAGGATCGCAAACGGTTCCTCTGTGCCCGGGATACGTTGGAGGCGCTGCTTCAAAGGAACATCCTGCCGATTGTTAATGAGAACGATACCGTAGCGGTTGAAGAGATCGCCTTCGGGGACAATGACATTCTTTCGGTCCATGTGGGGCATTTGGTGGGCGCGGACCTTTTGATCAATCTTTCGGACGCCGCAGGTTTTCTTCTCAGGGACGGGACCCGTGTAAGGGTTGTGAGCGCCGAGTCGGAGATTGATCACAAGTTAATGGCCCATTTGACGGACCGTAAACGCGAGGAAACGGTTGGGGGCATGCGCGCGAAGCTCAAAGCAGCGCGTGTCGCCATGCGGCTTGGGATCCCGTTCCTTATCGTTAACGGGCATCGACAGAATATTTTGCAGGAGATCATAAGTGGCAAGGATGTCGGGACGCTTTTTGTCTCCTCCTACGGGAAAAAAGGCACGCGGCGGAAGTGGATCGCGTTTTCTGCGATGCAACGCGGGAGCCTGATCCTGGACGAAGGGGCTTGCCGGGCTCTTCAGGTCGGGAAAAAAAGCCTCCTGCCGGGCGGGATCGTGCGGATTAAGGGTGATTTTGAGAAAGGGCAGGTGGTGGGTTTGGAGGATGTTCAGGGACATATTTTCGGCCGGGGCGTGGTCCGCTACAGTGCTTCTGATCTTGCGCAGATCGCCGGCAAACGGACCGATCAGATCCCGGGGATCTTGGGCCGCGACGCATCGGATGAAGTTATCCACCGTAACGACCTTGTGGTCTGGGGGACTTGATGAAAGAGTTGAGTCAGGAATGGCAACAGAAGCTTTCACGGGCGCTTTTCAAGGCCCGCGAAGCAGCGGGGACGGCTGCGCGGCAGACGCCGCATCGAAAAAAAACATTGCTGCTCGACATTGCCCGGAGGATCGAGCGGGAAAAACAGCGCATCCTTCGGGAAAATCATAAGGACCTCGTGCGCGCACAGGAGGCTGGACTTACGTCTCCGATGATCGACCGGCTGACGCTGGATCCCAAGAGGCTCGACGCAGTGGCCCACGGCGTGAGCGCGGTTGCCGCGCTGAAAGATCCGATAGGCGTCGTCCAGGCGAAATGGACGAGGCCGAACGGTCTCAGGATCCGGAAGGTGACCGTTCCTTTGGGAGTGATCCTCATGATCTATGAGTCACGCCCGAATGTGACAGTTGAGTGTGCCGCCCTTTGCCTAAAAAGTTCGAACGTCGCGATCTTGCGAGGGGGCCGGGAGGCGATGGCAACCAACCGAGTTTTTGCGGCGATCTTTAAGGAGGCCCTCTGTCAACACGGGCTGTCGTCCTTCCACGTCAATCTTGTGACGACCACGGATTATCTTGCTGTCGATTTTCTTTTACGTCAGGAAGGAAAGATCGATCTTGTGATCCCCCGCGGCGGGGAAAAACTGATCCGCCGGGTCGTTGCCCAATCACGAATTCCCGTAATCAAACACTACCAGGGGATCTGCCATGTGTATGTCGACAAGAAAGCGGACCTGAAAAAAGCCGTCGCGATCACGGTCAATGCCAAGTTGCAACGACCCGGCGTTTGCAACGCGGCCGAGACCCTTTTGGTCCATGAGGCGGTCGCGGCCAAGTTCCTACCTGCGGTTGGCGATCCGCTCGGAGCCGGGGAGTGTGAGGTCCGGGGGGACGCGGCCACGCGGCGCTATCTCCCGTGGGCGAAGCCTGCTACCGCAGACGATTACGGTCGGGAATTCCTGGGGAAAGTTCTTGCCGTCAAGGTCGTTAAAAATATTCAAGAGGCGGTGCGTCACATCGAAACTTACGGCTCCCATCACACGGACGCGATCGTGACCGATGACCTCGCAGCGGCGGCCCTTTTCAAGTCGCAAGTCGATTCTTCATCGGTGATGGTGAACGTTTCCACCCGTTTCTCGGACGGTTTCGAATACGGTTTTGGAGCCGAGATCGGTATTTCCACCGATAAGATTCACGCTCGGGGGCCGATGGGGCTCGAGGGCCTGACCTCGTACAAATACATCGTTGAAGGAAACGGACAGATCCGGACCTGAGTATGGTTTTTGTTCCATGAGACTCGGTATATTGGGCGGCACGTTTGATCCCTTTCATTGGGGACATTTGACGCTTGCGCGGAATGCCCGTGACCAGTTCTCCCTCGATAAAGTGATTTTCATTCCCACCTATGATCCCCCGCATAAAAGAGAAGCTCCCCCGAGGGCTTCTGCGGCGGATCGATACGCCATGGTCCGCCTTGGTCTTCAGGGGGAACCTTCTTTTGAGGCGTCCGATCTTGAGATCCAAAGGAAGGGGCCCTCCTATTCGTACGACACGATCGCTGAGCTGGAAAAAATTTATCTGGGTGCGATCTTTTTTTTGGTTCTTGGAAAGGACACGTTCAAGGGTCTGGAGACCTGGCATCGAGCAGGGGAGATCAAACGAAAGGTCCGGTTTCTGGTCGGGGACCGTTCGACCCACGGCAATGCGGAAATCGAAGGGGCCCACGTGGAATGGATCCGGATGCCTTTATGCCCCGTGTCCGCGTCTGGGATACGTGAAGATATCGCGAAAGGCAAGATCCCGGAGGACCAACTGCCCCCTTCCGTTTTTCAATTCATCCGGGACCATCATCTCTATCGCGAAATATCATGAATGCGGCCTCTACCTTCCTGGTCCTCGTGGTCCTTTTTTCCCTTTCTTTTTTCTTTTCCATCTCTGAAACGGCCCTTTTTGCGTTGTCGAAGCTTGATAAGAAAAAGCTGAAGGACCGATATCCCGCGCGTTCAAAAGGGATCTTTGAACACCTCCAAGCGCCTCGTAAAACCTTAGGGACAGTTCTTGTGGGTAACCTGATCGTGAACACATGGGCCACCTCGATCGTGACCCTTCTGTGCTTGGAATTCTGGGGCCAAGAGAGGTTAGGGATCGCCATGGCGCTGATGACGGCGTTCCTGATCTTATTTTGCGAGATCTTTCCCAAGATCCTGGCTGTGCGCAGCAGGATCCAAATCGCCCTCATCATCGCTCCCCCCTTGCAGTTTTTCGCGGTCCTCCTGGCTCCCTTCCGTCTCGGGATGCGCTTCCTCAGTGAGCGGATCCTGTCCTTCCTGATCCGTGAGAAGGTCGACCACTCTGACATGATCTCCGAAAAAGAACTGAAGATCCTCGTCAGGATTGGGGAAGAGGAAGGGGTTTTTCGGGGCCAGGAACGTTACATGATCCAGAAATTACTCGACCTGGGAGAACGACCCGTGAAGGACATCATGACGCCGCGAACCGACATCGTGGGTCTGGACATTGAAGAAACCGCCGAGTTCCACGAGGAAGTGATCAAAAAATATAAATTCAGCAAAGTGCCGGTCTTCCAGGGGTCCTTGGACCAGGTGCTGGGGGTCGTCAACACCCAGGACTATCTTTTGAGGGAACCGGTGGCGCCTGTCAAAGAAATGATCCGTGAAGCCTTTTTTGTCCCTGAGAGCAAACGGATCGACCACCTTCTCGAGATGTTCCGTAACCGGGGCGACGATCTTGCCATTTGCGTGGACGAATACGGAGGGACGGCCGGGATCGTCACGCAGGAGGACATCCTCGAGGAGATCTTTGGGGAATTTTACGATGAATACGCTCAGGTGGAGCAGCCGATCCGTCCTCTTGCGGAGGGCATGTTCCTTGTGGAAGGGAAGGTCCCCCTGTATGAATTCAATGAATATTTCGCGGCTCGCTTGAGCTCGGAGGACGCGAACACCTTGGGGGGGTATCTTCTTGAGAAAATGGGTGTTGTACCCGCAAAAGGAGCTAAGTACTCCACGGAGGATTTCGAGTTCACCGTCCACACGATGATTCGCCAGCGTATCCATCAGATCCAGGTCAGGAGAAAGGCATGATCGGGCTCGGGGTCATTTTTATCGTTTCCTTACTGCTCTCCGCGTTCTTTTCCGGGACGGAAATGGCCTTTGTGTCGGCCAATAAATTAAAACTTCGTGAAATGGCCGAAAGCGGGAATCGCCGGGCTCGTTACATCCTGGAGCTGCACCGGAAGCCACAGTATTTCCTGGCCGCGATCCTGATCGGGAACAATGTGGTGAACGTCACGGCGATCTCGATTTGCACCTATGCTTTTCGCGAATTTTTGGGATGGGGGAGCGAGTGGGCCGCGACAGCCGTTATGGCGCCCGTACTGATCGTCGCGGCCGAAATGCTCCCGAAAGATTATTGCCGCTTGACGGCGGTCCCATTCCTGGTAGCGAACGCCTTCTGGTTAAAAAGTCTCCAACGGGTCCTTCATGGGCCCATCCACATCCTATTCATGATCATGGACCTGTTCTGGCCAGCGCTGAAGCAGCAGGAGAAACGCGACATTTTCGTGAATGAAGAAGAATTCCGCTCGTTGATCGACGAGAGCACCCGCCGGGGTGTGGTCGGAGCCCAGGAAGAGAAGCTGATCCACACGATCCTGGATTTTGAGCGCATTCAAGTGCACGCGGTCATGACTCCGGTAGGGAAAGTACCCAAGGTGGACATCCGCGGCAAGGTCGGCGATGCCAAACGTATTGCCCGCGAAAAACATGTGCGGATGATATTGGTGTACGAGGAGATCCCCTCGATCGTTGTGGGGATGATCTATGTCTTTGACATTCTTTGGGAGGAGGACGATGCGAAGGGGCTGCATGATTTCTTGCGAGCCCCCATTTTTATCCCGGAGAATACCTCGATTGAAAAGGCCTTTTTGACCCTGCAACAAAAGCACCAATCTTATGCCGTGGTGACCGACCGCTCGGGTGACGTGAAGGGAATTGTCCCCGTGGAGAACCTTCTGATCCTCGACAAACGTTAAGTCCCGACCTCTCCAGCGTCCTATAACTAAACGGTTGTTGATCGATCTTATTAAATTAATCTGACTTTGGTGAAAAAAATCCCGAAGTACTCTTCCCACCGCAATCCCTTCCGAGAGGCCTCTTCTTTCTATCAAGCTTTAGAAAGTAAAGTCGTTAAATAATTGAGATCAATTTTAGTAAGAGGAGAACGTCTTTTTGCGTATCATTGCCATAGCCAACCAGAAAGGCGGGTGCGGAAAGACGACCACCAGTATTAATTTTTCTGCATGCTTAAATTTTTTGCAGAAATCGGTACTTGTGGTCGATCTGGACCCGCAAGGGCATGCGACCTGTGGACTGGGGATCAAAACCCAAAGGGGTGTCCCGTCCCTCTATGAGCTCCTAAGCCCGCTCTCCCATGACGTGCCGCTTCTTTCCGGAACGATCCAAGGGGTTCAAGCCGATCTGGACGTTTTACCGTGCTCTTCCGGCCTGAATGCCCTCGAAGAGGAGTTCGGTTTTGTGCCCAATCACCACCGTAAGCTTCGGGACCTTCTTTCGCGTGTCAGGAACGAGCATCGTGACTACGATTTTGTTGTCCTGGACTGTCCGCCGAACCTTGGGATATTGACTTGGAACGCGTTGAACGCTGCGGATGAGATCATGATCCCGGTCGAGCCGTCCTTTTTTTCCCTACACGGTCTAGGGAAGATCACGGAAACAGTCCAGATCGTGAACCGAAGCCGGGAGACTCCTCTGATCGTTCATGCCCTGATCACCTTGTTCAATCCCGAAGTGAGCTTTTCCCAGGAGGTTTACGATGAGGTTAAATTGCATTTTCAAAAGCGCCTGTTCACAACGATTATTCACGATCACATCGCTCTGAAAGAGGCCGCGGCCTCGGGGCTCAGCATTGCTCGTTATGCGCCCCAGTCGGCCGCATTTCAGGACTATTTGAACCTGGCCGTCGAATTTCTGGAGCGGGATTGGGATCGCAAACTGCCCGAAAGGGAACTGGGTTGGGCGCATGTGGTGGAGGCCCGCTTTGGACCGCGGCAAGTGTCGGACGGTGTTTTGTTCCAATTCGTGAGTAAAACGGCGTCCTCCGTTGAAATCGCGGGAGACTTCAACCATTGGATCGCTGAGCCGCTGCTCCGGCGCAATCAGGAAGGTCTATGGCAGCGGGTGATTCCCGTGGAACAGAAGACGTTCCGATACAAATTTATCGTGGACGGGGAATGGCAGGTCGATCCCCATCAACCCATCCAAAGAGAGAATGCCTTCGGAGGCGTTGACTCCTACGCGGAGCTGTCATGATCCCGGATGAAACAAAAAAACTTACGAGGGGCCTGAAGGATATTTCCCCTCTTTTTGTCGTTGCGCCCGAGGAGCCGCGCCGTTATCACCCGCCAGGAATCCAGGTGTTGGCCGCCTCCAGTCTTGAGGGTGACGGGGACGGTCTTTTTTTGAACAGTTTTTTCGCTCACCAGATCGCTTCCAGTGAGAGGGCCTGTTCACTTGTGAGCGTGCTTCCGCGGCACGCGCGTATTTCGCAGGAAGTCCGCGGCCGTGGTTCCGAGCCCTTCGGGGCTCATCTTAACCGCTATGGACTTTACTGGGATGAGTTGAGAAACATTGCGACGGGGTCTTCTGTGCCTTCGGAGGGGAAAATATTGAAGGATCGTGACATTTTCCTGGATTTCGAATGCCGGCAGTTGATTCTTATGGATGAAATTCTTTGCCTTCTTGATAAATGGGTGCTGGTCCTAAAACCGGACGGCGAATCATTGACTGAAGGGTACAAAACGATCAAAGCAGGGATGGCCATGAACCCCCGGTTGCGTTTTTTTATCACATTAGCGGGGCCCGTGGACGTCCCCAAAGGCGAATGGATCGTCACGAAATTCTCAGAACTTATTTTTAATCATTTAGGGACATCGATCGGATGGCTCGGCTGGATCGACCTGTCCGACCCTGAAAAACATTTTTCCGTTGCGTTGCACGCCGGTCCTTTGCACTACGAGGATTGGAGCGACAGGCCTGATCTGGGGAAGTTCGGATTAGCCTGCTGGCTCGAATCCCTCGAACGGCGTCAGCTGGCCGGATCCGCCGCGGGAGGTCTTCGATGATCCTGACGCAGGGGCGCATGGACCGAAGCAGGATTTTCCAGGCTGTCCGTTTTTCTGTCCAGGAGTTGCATCCGGGTAAGCAGATCCCGGAAGACGCTCACGGGACCCCTTTCCTTTTCAAAAGTGCCGATGCCAGGGTCTGGGTGCGCATTTTTTACCGGGCGATGCAAGATTTTTCCTTGGAAGAGCTCAAAGAGGAGATCCGTAAGCTTTGGCTCCTCATGCCGCAAGACGCCGTTCTCTATCTTTTTTATCCGGCGCTGGACCGGGCACAGATACTTAAAATGAACGGATTCAGCGACCGCCTTAGTTTTTTTGAATATGTGAACTTAGCCGGGACGGGGACCGAAGGGCGGGCCGTCCATATTTGTAAGTGGGTTCCCTCCGTTCCCGATGTTCTGCCTCCCGCAGATGCACCCGTGAAGGTCCGGGTTCCAGATCTCGCGCCCAGCCGTTTCCTCCAATGCTCACGCCTTAGTGCGGCCGAGATCGAGGGCCTGACCGATCTTTCGTTATCCCTGCACCGTTTTTAATTTCCTTTCACGGGGGCGTTTGATCCTTGGGCGTCTTATTTTCTTTCTTGCCGCTCTTCGTCATCTCTTTTATAATCGGCTCTCATATGCCCGGTCCGATCGCACAGAATATCGACGTCCTGAAGAGATCCCAGCAGCTTGACAGCGAGATCTATCGTTCCCGCCTCCTCCTCGAGGATATTCCTGCCCAGCGCTTGAAACTCAAGTCCGAACTGGAGCAGGAAAAGGGCCGTTTGGAAGGGTTTGACAAGGCCCTTAAGGAAATCCAAATGAAGCTCAAGACCAAAGAGCTTGAGCTCGGTCAAAAAGAAGGGCAGGTTAAAAAGTTGGACGGGCAACTCTCGCAGGTGAAAACAAACAAAGAGTACGGAGCCCTCCAGCAGGAAATTGCTTCGCTGAAAGCCGATAATTCACTTTTAGAGGAAGAGATCATCCGCCTGCTTGATGAGGTCGAAGCGGCCAAGGAAGAGTCGCGAATGGAAAAGGAGAAGTTTGCTACGGTTTCCAAATCTTTCCAGGGGAAGGAAGAAGAGCTCGCGGGCCAGGAGAAAAGTTTGCGCGAACGCCTTGCGGACCTGCAAAGGCAGCGTCAGGAATCCGTGGCCCAATTACCGCCCGAGCTCGGCGACCTCTATAATCGAATCACGGTGAAAAAACAAGGTCTCGCGCTCGCACTTGTCAGCGGGGAAGCATGCATGGCCTGCCAGATGCAGATCCGTCCTCAGCTCATCAATGAGATCCGCCTGGGCGATCACATTGTTGTCTGCGAGAATTGCTCCCGCATTCTTTACTTCGAAGATTGATCCTTTAATTTCCATCCCAAGTCCATCGGTCCTGGGAGGGGTCTGCCCCGCCGCTTAAAATCAGATAAAATCTTCAATGCGCTCACGCGCGCCTCCAGCCCGATTTCCGATCTAATAAAGCGAGGGAGTGGTCTGTCGGCCGTATGATTCTGAGTTCGAAAAACAATTAAATTGGGGGTTGACACCTCGCTAAGGGAAAGCTATACTCCCGTCGATAATAATGTGGGGAAAAGTGGGGAAGAGTGGTAATACTGAAGGAGCCCAAAACTGATGTTTTACGGTGAATTTGAACATGTGGTCGATAACAAAAGCCGCGTGATGATCCCCGCCAAGTTCCGCGAGATCTTCAAGGAACGCTACGTCGAGAAATTTTTCATTACCCGCGGACTCGATCAATGTCTGTTCGTGTTCACCGAAGAACAGTGGAAATCGGAGGAAAAGAAGTTCCGCGATATGCCGTTCACGAAAGCCGAATCCCGTACCTTTAACCGCCTTTTCTTTTCCGGAGCGGCAGAAGTTGTCTGTGATAAACAGGGAAGGATCTTGATCCCTGATTATCTCAAGCATTTTGCCGAGATCAAGACGGAGGTGATGATCGTCGGGGTGTCGAGCCGAATCGAGATCTGGTCGAAGGAGAAGTGGCAGGGTTTTTTTGAAAATCATAAAAATCATTTCGAAGAACTAGCCGAAAAGTTGATCACGGAGTAAAGAGGAGGTCTCATGGTTTATCATGCGAGAACGAAGTGCGACGTGGACGTGTTGAGGTTCGGCGGTGATCTTAACGCGTTGAGCATGATCAAGATGAAGGACCGCATGAACCGTTTGTTGAACAAGAACCACAAGCAGCTTTTGTTGGACCTCAAGGAGACCCGGCATGTGGAACTGGCCGGTGTCGGAATTCTGGTGGACCGTTTGCGAAAGGTCCGAGAGCAAAAAGGAGACATCAAGTTGTGCAACCTGCGCCCCGAGATCGAGAGGACCTTCCAGATCATCGGGGTCAACAACTTGATGGAGACCTTTGCATCCGAAGAAGAGGCCGTTCGCAGTTTTGCGGCATAGCCCCGTTCTTTTACAAGAAGTCCTGGAGCATATGGTTTTAAGTCCCGGAGCTGTCGTGGTGGACGGAACTTTGGGAAGCGCAGGACATGCCGAAGCGATCCTGCAACGCCTTGGGCCTCAAGGGAGACTGATCGGGATCGATCAGGACGCGGAGGCGATTGAAAGATGTCGCGTAAGAATTGGACAGGATCCCAGGGTGACGCTGGTCCATCAGAATTTTCGACGGATGGCGGATGTGATCGGGGATTTGAGGGTAGGACCGGTGGATGCGGTGCTGTTGGACTTGGGAATATCGTCCGAGCAGTTGTCGGACGGAACGCGTGGATTTAGCTTTCAAACTAAAGGAGAGCTGGATATGCGGATGAACCCCGAAGTCGGGCTCAGGGCTTCTGAACTCCTCCGCCGATCTTCGGAAGAACAGCTTGCAGCGCTTTTCTACGAGTACGGCGAAGAACGTCATGCACGCCGTTTCGCGCGTACGATCGTCACAGCACGTCGTTACCAGCTTATTCAAACGACGGAAGACCTCACCTCAGTTCTCGATCAGGCGCTACCTATCTCCCAGCGCTATGCAAAAGGAAAGCGTCCCGTTTGGGCTCGGCGACATCCCGCGACACGTGTGTTCCAAGCTCTTCGGATCGCGGTGAACGATGAGCTCGGCGCTTTGCGTGAAGGCCTTAGTGCGGCATGGAACTGCCTTCGGAGTGGAGGCCGTCTTGCGGTGATCAGTTTTCATTCGCTCGAAGACAGGATTGTCAAACACCAGTTCCGTAAGTGGCATGATGAAAAGTCGGTAAAATTGATTTTTCGTAAACCAATTGTTGCAAAAAGAGATGAAATGTTGAATAATCCCAGGTCAAGAAGTGCAAAATTGCGTGTTATTAAAAGGATTTCATGAAAGGGAGCGGAAAGACTTTAATATCGGTAGCTGGCTTGACCGGCCTTTTTCTCGTTTATGTCCATTTCCAGATCGCGGCAGTCCTTGTATCTTTTGATATCCACAAGGCTTCCAAACTTTACGTCGAAAAGCAAGAGATCCTAGAACGATTCAAATATAAAGTCGAACAGTTGAAGGCCCCCCGCCTTCTTGAAGCGAAAATGAAGCAACATGATCTCGGGTTATCATTGCCCAACAAGATCCAGGTCATTGAAGTGCCCCCGGTCCCGGAATTTGTGATTCCTTTAGCGCAAGAGCCCGAGCCAGCTGCCGGCATTTCCACTGCGGTCACGAATTTTTTGGGCCGCTGGATCCAAACGGCCCAAGCGAAAACCGACCTTACGTCCTAAAGAATGCGCGCGTCCCTATCGCCGCGGCGTTTCTGGTTCCTCTACGCTACTCTCTTTATCCTTTTTGGCCTGGCTGTTTATCAAATGATCCAGCTGACATATTTTCGTCAGCCATTGCTTTTGGCCCAAGCGCATCGCCAGCAATATCTCGCGATCGAAACGCCGCCTGTTCGGGGTCTGATCACTGACCGGAACGGTAAGGAGTTCGTAACGAATCTGAGGATCCCTTCGATTTACGCGGTGCCACGTGTCCTTCCGGAGGAAGAGCGCGCAAGGCTCTCGGGGGAGTTGTCCAAGATCTTGCGGCTCGAGCGTAAGGACCTCATCCGTAAATTGTCACGAGACAAATCCTTTGTGTGGATCAAACGTCGCGTAAGTGCCGAGGAGGCCAACGCGGTCAAGGAACTTGGAAGTCCCGGGCTCGGGATCCTGGAGGAGTACAAACGATTTTACCCGCAGGGTTCCATGCTTGCTCAGGTCCTCGGATTTTCGAACGTGGACAATGAGGGCTTAGAAGGGATTGAGAGGGCTATGGACGCAGACCTTCGCGGCAGGCCGGGTAAGAGGATCACCAAACGGGACGCTTACGGTCGCGAGATCAAGGCCTTTGAAATGAAATCCTTGCCGGCGGTTAACGGCAACCGGGTGGTCCTCACGATCGACCAGCATTTGCAGTACCTCACGGAAAAAGCCCTGGAACGAGCCTACAAGCAGTGGAAGGCCAAAGGGGCGTGGGCTATCGTCATGGCGCCCACGACGGGTGAGATCCTTGCGATCGCCAATCAACCCGGGTTCGATCCGAATTATTATGACCGCTCGGTCGCCGCGGCGCGACGCAATCGGGCCATCACGGACATGTATGAGCCGGGTTCTGTGTTCAAGATCGTCGCGGCGAGCGCTGCACTCAACGAGGGTGTCGTGACGCCGGAGACGAAGATCAATTGCGAACAGGGGAAGTGGAACTACGGCGTCAAAGTGTTACACGATGTTCACCCCTACGGGATGTTACCTGTGACGGACATCATCGTAAAATCAAGCAACATCGGGACCGTGAAAATAGCTTTAAAGTTAAAGCCCGATCAATTTCAAAAATACGTTCGCGCTTTCGGGTTCGGCACATGGAGCGGGATCGACCTGCCCGGTGAAGCCCCGGGGTACACGCGACCGCCTTCCCAGTGGTCCAAGACTTCCCCGTACAACATACCGATAGGGCAGGAGGTCATGGTCACGGCCCTTCAGATGGTTTCGGCGATCTCGGTGATTGCCAACGGCGGTTACTTGGTCAAGCCGTATATTATTTCCAAGGTGCAGGATCCGGTCGGCGTGATCTTGAAGGAGAAAAAAACGGTCCTTAAGCAACAAGTGATCAGCAAGGAAACGGCATCGATCATGCGGAATATCCTCGCGCAAGCGGTTGAACGGGGAACGGGTACTAAGGCGAAGATCCCGGGACTCACGGCGGGGGGAAAGACCGGAACGGGGCAAAAGATCCTGCCTGGGGGAAAAGGGTACTCCCACAGTGAGTTCATGTCGTCGTTTATAGGGTTTGCTCCGGCGGATGAGCCCCGCTACGCCATGGTCGTTGTGCTGGATGAGGCTCGCCCACTTTATTACGGAGGCACCGTGGCGGCCCCGGTCTTCAAAGAAGTTATGGAGGCCGCATTGCTGACCAGAGGATCCAAGCCCTACCCGCAAACAACACCTTTAGACACGAATACCGACACAGCCGCAGCTGCGGACCTCGCTTTGATGGACTGAGCTCCTTGAGGATGTTATAATCCCTACCCTTAAGTTCGTGATCTGGAGAAGGCCGTAGGGATCCATTCAGCTTTATCGGGGTGTAGCACAGAGGTAGTGCGCTCGGTTCGGGACCGAGAGGTCGTAGGTTCAAATCCTATCACCCCGACCACTTTTTTAGGGGTCCATACCGGGACAGCGGAAAAAGCCGGGCGTTGCTTCGGGTCGGTGGATTTGAAGTAAGCCCCGAAACAAAGAGGACTCAAGAACATGTTTACGGGACGGGTGGCCTATCGGAGCGTTATGGAGAAGCCAAATCCTGACGTTCCAATTATTGCCTCGCAAAGTCGGAAGGGTCAGAATGCATTGTAAAGTCGCGGAGAACAAAAAGCAGTGCAATTGTTCCTATGAACCGTGCCCGCGCAAAGGCATTTGCTGCGAGTGTGTAGCCTACCACCGCACTCAAGGAGAGTTACCGGCTTGCTTTTTTCCGGATGTTGTTGAGAAGACCTATGACCGTTCCATCGATCGCTTTGTCCGCCTTCACCAATGAAGTTGAAGGCCTTTGCCCGCGATTGCAAACACTAATGCCAACAAAAGGAGCAATACCATGAGAACCAAACGTTTCAGCTGGCTCATCGTTGTGATGGTAACACTTGGGCTTGCCTTGGGTGGCCGCATGGCGCTTGCCGAAGAGGAGGGTAAGAACCCGGCGGGATGGTCGAATGGCAAAAAGGAAGGATGGCATGGCGCCCAGGTGCCTCCCGGTCTTGGGGATAAAGAGAAAAAGGTGAAAGACGAGACCGCAAAAGCCGAAAAGGAGGCCAAGAAGGCGCAGAAGAAAGCAGATAAAGAAGCGAAGAAACAACAAAAAAAGGCGGAAAAAGAGGCCAAGAAACAAAAGAAAAAGGCCGAGAAAGAAGCAAAGAAACAGCAAAAAGAGGCCGAGAAAGCAAAACGGCAAGCTGACAAAGAAGCCGAAAAGGCCAAGGAGCAGGCCGAGGAAGCCCAGGACAAGGACTAAGAGGAGGGTCTGCTGAATTTGACCAAGGGCGCCGTCTTCAAGGGGACGGCGCCTTTTTTTTGGCAAATCCTTTTTCAAAGAGCGCGGGCGGGGATACAATAACTCTATGAAAGATGGAAAAAAACGTGCGGTGATTATCGGGACGAGCACAGGCATCGGCCAAGCTCTGGCACGGAAACTTTCTGTCGAGGGCTATGTGGTGGGTCTCGCGGGCCGCTCGATGAAAAGACTCCGCGAGCTCCAGAAAGAGCTGCCGGGGGAGAGCCATATTCGTGTGGTCGATCTGTTGGACACGCGGCAAGCGATCCATGAACTCGGTAATTTGATCATGGAAATGCGCGAGATCGATCTCCTTGTGATCAATGCCGGGGTTTTGCATCACAATCCTGACTTGCGGTGGGACCGGGAGGAAGAGACGCTCCGGGTCAACGCAGTAGGGTTCGCGGCGATGGCCAACGTGGGGGTCCGCTATTTCTTGCAGCGGAAACAAGGTTGTATCGTGGGGATCTCGTCCGTGGCCGGGCACCGGGGCAGCGGCCGTTCTCCAGCTTACAATGCGACCAAGGCTTTTATGATGAACTACATGGAAGGACTGCGTCAGCGGTTATGCGGGACCGGTGTGCGGGTCGTCGACATCCGTCCCGGGTTCGTGGATACGGACATGATCCGCGGCCGGAAAGGTCTTTTCGGCGTTGCTTCCACGGCCCAGGCTGCGGACGGGATCTTCCGGGCGATCCAAAAAAACAAACGGATCGCTTACGTGCCCTTTTGGTGGGCCGTTTTGATGTGGTTCTTCAAAAGGGTTCCCGAAAGCCTGTATCATTGGGGGTACCGGAGCTACACCGCGTGGGACGGTCAACCCCCTAAATCCTCCTGAAACGGACCATGAGGAAACTCACCCATCCCGAACTTGTCGAGCGCCAGAAGGAGCGGCGCCGAAGTCCCAAGCTGCCTTTGGCGGTCCTTTTGAACAATATTCGAAGCCTTTATAACGTCGGGTCCATTTTTAGAACCGCCGATGGAATTGGCATTGAAAAACTTTGGATCTGCGGCATTTCGGGTTTTCCGCCGGACACGCAGATCACAAAGACCGCGCTGGGCGCTGAGAAAGAAGTTCCGTGGGAATACCGGAAAGATGCTTGCTCTGTCCTGCGCGAGCTTAAGGCCCGAGGCTATGAGATCGTGCTTCTTGAACAAGTCGTGGGGAGTTTGTCCTTCGAGGAATACGAACCTCGCCCGCCGGTCTGTCTTGTTCTCGGCAATGAGAATGAGGGCGTCTCGGGGGAACTGCTTTCGCTTTGCGACCGGACGGTGGAGATCGACATGGCGGGGCTCAAGAATTCGCTGAATGTGGCGGTGGCCTTGGGGGTCGTCGGTTTCCGTCTCAGAGAGCGATTAAAAACGATCGGCAAGAGCATTTTAATGAAAGAACAGCGGGCATGAAAAAGGATGACCCTTCGAGCGGCCGGGAGCGGATGCAGGTCTTTTTTTCCGGGACGGTCCAGGGGGTCGGCTTTCGTTTTACGGCAGAGCGGCTAGCCCGGCGATTCCCGGTCGAGGGATTCGTCCGCAATTTAGACGACGGTCGCGTGGAGGTCGTAGCGGAGGGGGGGCGGGAGGCCCTGACCGGCTTTCTGACCGCCATCCGGGAGTCCGGCATGAAGCCCTACATCCGTGAGGTCGAATCCTTCTGGTCGGACCCTCAACATACCTTCTCCGGTTTCAAAGTCACCTACTGAACGCTCCGATCATGCGATGCGCGGTCTTTGCCGATATCCACGGGAATCTCGAAGCGCTCCGCGCGGCACTGGTAGAAACGCGTAAACGAGTTCTGTCCCGCTTCATGGTGCTCGGCGATTCCGTGGGGTACGGTGCCAACCCGAACGAGTGCCTGGCCTGGGCCCTCCAAAATGCCGCGTTCCATGTTCTGGGGAACCATGAAGCCGCGTTAATGCGGGAGGAGATCCGTTCGGACTTTACGGACTGGGCGCGTATCGCGATCGAATGGACCGCCGAAAAACTGCGGCCCGAACTCCTTAGCAAGATCAGGGATTTGCCGTATTTTCAGGCGCAGGGACAGGTCGCGTTGGCTCACGGAACGCTTCATGATCCCGAGCGCTTCCATTATCTGATGCATCCCGCCGACGCTCAAAAATCCTTTATGGCCTCCAAGACAAGGTTCGGGTTTATGGGGCATTCCCACGTTCCGTGCTTCTTTTCCGAGACCGAAGGGACTTTCGGACATTTGAACTCCGGTGTTCTCCACTTTAAAAAAGGGGAACGGTATCTTCTCAACCCCGGAAGTATCGGGCAGCCGCGCGACCGGGACCCTCGGCTTTCGTTCGGGATCTTCGACGAGGCCGAATTAACATTTGAAATCGTTCGTCTCCCTTACGATAATACGACCGCCGCCCGAAAGATCCGGGATGAAGGCCTGCCGCGATTCCTCGCGGACCGGTTGCTCTGAACGGGCCAGGGGGATCATGAACCGCACGGAAGCCGCAAAGAAGATCAAGAAACTGCGCGAAGCATTGGACCGCCACAACTATCTTTATTACGTGGAGGCGAGACCCGAGATCTCGGACCAGGGGTACGACCGCTTGATGCGCGAGCTGCTCGATCTTGAAAAAACGTTCCCGTCCCTGGCGAGCCCCGATTCGCCCTCCCGTCGCGTCGGTGGAGAGCCCCTCAAGGAATTCCGCACGGTCCCGCATGCCGTCCCCATGCTCTCTATCGATAATACGTATTCCCGTGAGGAACTGGAAGAATTCGATGGACGTGTCAGGAAGGGGCTCGGGGGAGAACCTTTCTCCTATTTCGCGGAGGAAAAGATAGACGGCGTTTCGGTCACGCTGGTTTACGAGGACGGCTTCCTGAAACTGGGAGCGACACGTGGGGACGGTAAACAGGGGGATGACATCACGGAGAACATCAAAACGCTCGGCTCAATCCCGCTCCGGATCCCCGTTCCGGGAAGTCCCTATACGGGTCCGGTACCGAGCCTTCTGGAGGTACGCGGCGAAGCCTACATTTCCAGGAAACAGTTCGAGAAGATCAACGCCGAAAAAGAAAAGAACAACGAAGAACTTTTTGCCAATCCCCGGAACGCGTGCGCTGGGAGCCTGAAACTTCTTGATCCTAAAATTGTTGCGGCCCGAAAACTCAACGCGTTCATCCACGGATTGGCGCGGTACGAAGGGAAGAACCGACCGGCAAGCCAGAGCGAAGCGATGGCGCTTCTCAAGAAACTTGGTTTCAATACTGTCCCGGGAGCGAAGAAATGTGCCGATCTGAAAGAGGTCTTCGGGTTGATCGATGAAGTGGGCGGGAATCGGGCCGGCCTTCCGTATGAGATCGACGGCATAGTCGTGAAGGTAGATTCTTTTGAGGACCAGAAAACGCTTGGGATGACGTCCAAAGCACCGCGGTGGATGATCGCGTACAAATATCCGGCCGAGCGGGCGGAGACCGTGCTCGAGGACATCAAGATCCAGGTGGGGCGCACGGGCGTGCTGACGCCGGTGGCATATCTGAAACCCGTGCGGTTGGCCGGGACGACCGTTTCGCGGGCGAGCCTCCACAATCAGGATGAGATCGGGCGGTTGGACGCACGGATTGGGGACCACGTGTTCGTCGAAAAAAGCGGTGAGATCATCCCACAGGTTATCGCAGTGAACCTTGAGAAGCGCAAAGGCAACCCCGCAAAATTCGTTTTTCCGAAACAATGTCCGGTCTGCGGGGAAGAGGCGGGGAAGCACGGAGAGGAAGTTGCGATTCGATGCCTCAATCCCTTGTGTCCCGCCCAGCTTAAGGGAGCATTGAAACACTTTGCCGGCCGCGAGGCCATGGATATTGAAAACCTCGGTATCGCGATCATCGACCAACTCGTGGACCGGGGGATGGTGAAGGACCTCGCGGATCTTTACTTCTTGAAAGTAACGGATATCGAAGAGTTCGAGCGGATGGGGGAGAAGTCCGCGAACAACCTCATCGACGGGATCGCACAAAGCAAGAAGCGCCAACTCTCCCGGCTGATCTTTGCGCTCGGGATTCTGGATGTCGGGGTCCACACGGCGTTCATTCTGGCTTCCAAGTTCGGGAGCATGCAGGAGCTCGCAACGGCAG
The DNA here is from genome assembly GCA_019052695.1 of Candidatus Omnitrophota bacterium. Taxonomy (GTDB): domain Bacteria; phylum Omnitrophota; class Omnitrophia; order Omnitrophales; family Aquincolibacteriaceae; genus Pegaeibacterium. The sequence continues at coordinate 9,749 of JAHQRI010000011.1, read as the reverse complement.
ATCAGGAAACGCTCGAGAGCATTCGGGAGATCGGTCCCGTGACGGCGGCGTCCATTCACCATTTCTTCCGCCAGGAATCGACCCGGAAACTCCTCAGGAAGCTTGAAGACGCCGGCGTAAGAATGGACCTTGTTGAAAAGGTCGCCGCCGACAGTCCCTTCCGCGGGAAAACGATCGTTTTGACGGGCACGCTCGAAAGTATAGAACGTCCGGCGGCCGAAGCGCTGCTGCGTAAACTCGGCGCCCATCCGTCCGGCAGCGTCAGCAAAAAAACGGACATTCTCGTCGCGGGACCCGGCGCCGGCTCCAAGCTCAAGAAAGCCCAGGAACTCGGCATCCCCGTCTGGGACGAAAAACAGTTTATTTCTGTCCTCGATAAAGCTGGCATCAAGTAACCTCCGGAGTTATATCGGAATCGGGCCTGGAGTGCGAATTGGGAGCGAGACCGCTTTCAATGAAGGGTGCGGGTTCGTAGTAAATCTCTAGTCCTTGTATCGATGGCCGATAAGTAAGCCATGGGAACCGCGACGGCGACGCCTGAAAAACCTATTGATAGAAACGCGATCCTTTTTGAAGATTTCCTGAACTATCTTTCCGTGGAAAAGGGCCTCGCCGCCAATACGCTTGAGGCCTACCGTCAGGACCTCGTACGCTATCGGATTTTTCTCGAAAAAGTGCAGGCGAATGACTGGCGAAAAGTCACGAGGACCCATATCCTGAAATACCTGAGCGCGGAAGGGAAACGGGGCCTGGAATCTTCCTCCATCGCGCGGGGCCTCGTCTCAATCAAGCTTTTCCACCGGTTCCTGACCAAGGAACACCATGTCGAGACCGACGTGACGAGTGTTCTTGAATCCCCGAAACTCTGGAAAAAATTGCCCCAATTTCTGACCGCACAGGAAATGGAATTGATCCTCAAAATGCCGGACGTCAAAACGGCGACCGGCATCCGTGACCTGGCGCTCCTCGAATGCCTTTACGCGACGGGGATGCGGGTCTCAGAGATCACGGGGATCCCTTTGGGGAATGTTTATCTCGAAAACCGTTTCATTAAATGCCGCGGTAAAGGGGATAAGGAACGGCTGGTCCCGCTCGGGAGTAAGGCGATCGAGGCGTGCCAGGATTATCTCCGGAGGGTGCGGTCGAAGATGAAAGCGAGGACGGACCATTTTTTCCTTGGCAGGGGCGGGGAAGGGTTGACACGCCAGTTCGTCTGGCAGATGATCAAACGGTACGCGCGACTCGCCGGGATCACCAAAGAGATCACGCCTCACACGTTCCGCCATTCGTTCGCGACACACCTTCTGGAACGAGGCGCGGACCTTCGCGTCGTCCAGGAGCTTTTAGGCCATTCCGATATCGCGACCACGCAAATCTATACCCACGTGTCCGGACACAGGTTGAAGTCTGTCCACGCAAAGTTCCATCCCCGAGGATAAAGGTCGGAACAGGCGATGGCGGAAGGCGGGGAGCGCCAATTGATTTTATTTTTCGCTTTCCGACATCCGTATCGCGCTTTCGGATCTTGTCACAACCCCTAGTGTTTCTCATTTTGCGATACCCAGAGTTATGGTATACTCCGCCCCGAGGTGATTCTGATGAAAAGACTTCTTCCGGTGCTTTTGATGGCAGCGGCTCTTTTTTCGGGCACTCCGGGGGTTTTGTACGCGGTTGAGGGAGAAATGACGGGGACTGCGGTACGGAACACGCCGCAGGACGTGTCCGACATCGAGCAGACGCTTCGCAGGCAAAAGATCGATCTTCTCGAACGGCGGGTCGCGGACCTTGAGCAGGCGAACCGTTTTTTGACCCAGAGGATGCAAGACCTGGAGCGCACGGTGTACGATTTTAAATCCCGGACCTAGGCGTTGCGGCAACGGTTCCGGCGGTATTGAAACCGGTCGGTTTTTTCTGCGTTGGACCGGGCACAGGGCGGTTTGACAATCCTCTGGAGCAACGATATACTGCTGCCGTTCCGGACGTTAAAATCCTCACGTAACTTGTGTTTCACTGCGGGCTTAGTTCGAACAGGTCCCGTGTTTATTTCAGGGCGCTATCGTCTAGCCTGATCTAGGACGCTGCCCTCTCAAGGCAGAAACACGGGTTTAAATCCCGTTAGCGCTACCAGTGTTGCGGTCTTAATGTAGAGAAAGTAGGCTGAGCATGATACCCCGATATACGCGTCCTGAAATGGCGAAGGTCTGGACGGAGGAGAATAAGCTCCGCAAATGGCTGGAAGTGGAACTCGCCGCGCTGGAAGGGCTTGCGCGTTTCGGTTACATCCCAAAAAACGTTCCCGCCAAGGTCCGTGCCCGCGCCAAGTTCGACATTGCCCGCGTCCGGGAGATCGAGGCGGTCGTGAACCACGACGTGATCGCCTTCCTGACGAACGTGGCCGAGAACGTCGGTCCGGTGGGCCGCTATGTCCACTTCGGGCTCACGTCCTCGGATATTCTCGATACCGGTCTTTCACTTCAGGTCCAGGAAGCCTCGGCGATCCTGGCCCGTGAACTCAAAAAACTCATCGCGATCCTCGGGCGCAGGGCCAAGCAGCATGCCAAGACGCTGATGGTCGGTCGCTCGCACGGCGTTCACGCGGAACCGACAACGTTCGGGCTCAAGATGGCCCTTTTTTACACCGCGTTCCAGAGGAACCTCCATCGGCTTGAGGCCGCGAGGGAGACCCTGCGCTATGGCAAGGTGTCTGGTGCGGTTGGTACGTTCGCGAACGTCGACCCGCGGGTCGAAGAATTCGTCTGTCGTAAACTGGGGCTCAACGCGGCGGCCGTTTCGACCCAGATCCTCCAGCGCGACCGTCATGCGGAATACCTCGGGACCCTTGCCGTGATCGGCGGTTCGCTTGAGCAGCTCGCCACCGAGATCCGGGGCCTGCAGAAGACCGAAACGTTTGAAGTCCAGGAATTTTTTTCCAAGGGGCAGAAGGGTTCTTCCGCCATGCCGCACAAACGCAATCCGATCACCTGCGAACGGGTGGCGGGCCTTGCGCGGATCCTGAGGGGGAACGCCTTGGCTGGTTTTGAGAACATCGCGCTGTGGCACGAGAGGGACATTACCCACTCTTCCGTGGAACGCGTTATTTTTCCGGACAGCACGATTCTTCTAGATTACATGCTCGGGCTGATGCAGAACGTGATGGAAAACCTCGTGGTCAACGAAGATCGCATGCTCAAGAATCTCGAGTTGAGCCGCGGGATGGTTTTTTCGCAGGGATTACTCCTTAAACTGGTGGAAAAAGGGCTGACACGCGAAGCCGGTTACGCGCTTGTCCAAAATGCCGCCAAGGAGATCTGGAAAAACGACAAGCTGACGCTGCGGGAAGTTGTTCTGAAAGACAAGGCGATCCTGAAAGTTTTGAACCCGAAAGAGATCGAGGGGGCTTTTAGTTACGAACGACATCTTAAAAATGTCCCCGTGATCCTGAAAAGGGCAGGGATTCTCCCATCCTCTAAATAGGAGTGACGCTTATGGTCAGTGATCTTGGAAAAGGGGAAGCGATTCTGGAAACCCGGTTGCCGCTGACACGCGTTGCGGTCGGCAAGGTGCGTGACATTTATGGTATGGGTCCGGAGAAGCTTTTGATCGTGACCACGGACCGTTTGAGCGCCTTTGACGTAGTGCTCCCCAACCCGATCCCTATGAAAGGGAAGGTCCTTAATCAGATCACGGTGTTCTGGCTGGATTTTTTCAAGGATCTCATCCCGCAACATCTGATCACGACCGATGTCAGCCAGATGGGGTTGCCGAAATCGGTCGCTTTGAATTTTGGACATGAGCTCGAGGGGCGCTCGATGCTTGTCCATAAGGCGGAACCCCTCGCGATCGAGTGCGTCGTGCGGGGGTACATCACCGGATCGGGCTGGAAAGATTATCTGCAGACAGGAACGGTGTGCGGCCATCGGCTCCCTGCGGGCCTTAAACAATGTCAAAAATTCTCGGAGCCGTTGTTCACTCCTTCAACGAAGGCGAAATCGGGACACGACATCAATATTGATTTTGCGGAAGCCGCCCGCATTGTCGGAGAGGATGTCGCCCGGCAGGTCCGGGACCTTTCGATTCTCCTTTACCAGAAGGGCCAGGAGTATGCCGCGACCCGTGGCATCATCATCGCCGACACAAAGTTCGAATTCGGGATCCGCGAGGGCAAACTGATGCTGATCGACGAGATCCTGACCCCCGATAGTTCGCGTTTCTGGCCCGCGGACCAATACAAGGAAGGTCGCGACCAACCCAGCTATGACAAACAGATCGTTCGTAATTATCTGGAGACGCTCGCCTGGGACAAAAGGCCGCCCGGACCGGAACTTTCGCCGGAGATCATCGCAAAGACCAGCAAAGCTTATTGTGACATCTACAAACGATTAACTGGAAAAGATCTTTAGCCCATATGCAGGTGAATTATGAGGTTTAAGGCGGTCATTCGAACGAGTCTGAAAAGGTCCGTCCTGGATCCCCAGGGGCAGACCACGTTGCATGCCCTGGAGTCGATGGGATTCAAAGAAGCGAAAACTTTGAGGATCGGGAAGGCTTTTGAGCTGGAACTGGAGGCGGAGGATCGCGTTAAAGCGGAATCACGCATTCATGCCATGTGCGACAAGCTGCTCCACAATCCCGTGATCGAAGAGTACATGTTCGATCTTCACCCTCTGTCCTGAACCCGGAGGGGCTCTGTCCTTTCGGAGAATAAGATGTAGAAGTTCCGAACGTTCCTTGCGGGTGCGTTTGGGAACAAGTGAACGGTGAAAAGCGGTTATCCTGCGGGGAAAAAATGAAAGCCGCGGTCGTTGTTTTTCCGGGTTCCAATTGTGACACGGATTGTGTCCACGCCCTTCGGAACGTCATGAAAGTGCCGGCGGAATATGTCTGGCACAAGGAGCGAAACATCCCCAAAGTCGATCTGGTGGTCATCCCCGGCGGCTTCAGCTACGGAGACTATCTTCGCACAGGTGCGATCGCGCGTTTCTCGCCCGTGATGGAGGCCGTGACGAAACATGCCGCGGCGGGACGCGCGGTCCTTGGTATCTGTAACGGCTTCCAGATCCTTCTCGAGGCGGGACTTTTGCCCGGTGCGATGCTCCGGAATCGCTCGCTTGAGTTCGTGTGCAAGCACACGTGGATCCGTACGGAAGAGAACCTGACGATCTTCACGGGGAACATCGACGTCGGGGAGACTCTCCGCATCCCCGTTGCTCACGGTGAGGGGAATTATTATTGCGATGAGGAGACCTTGAAGGGTCTCCGTGACAACTCCCAAGTGGTTTTCCGCTATGCTTCGGAAGAAGGGGAACTGGGGGAGGCGTTCAATCCGAACGGGTCCTTGGACCATATCGCGGGGATCGTGAACAAGAAAAAAAACGTGCTGGGGATGATGCCCCATCCGGAACGTGCGTGCGAAACGCTTTTGGGTTCTGCGGACGGGAGCAGGATCTGGACCAGCCTCATGAACGCTTTAGGATGAACGATGCCGCCCCTTGATTCGACCGCCCCCATCACCCCGGAATTGATCGATGCTCATGGGATAACGCCCGATGAGTTCGCCCGGATCCAAGAGATCCTGGGACGCGATCCGAACCTCACGGAACTCGGGATGTTCAGCGTCATGTGGAGTGAACATTGTTCCTATAAGAATTCCAAGCCCATCCTGAAACTTTTCTCCCAGATGAACGCCTCATTGCAGCACCAGGAGAACCTTCTGGTCAAACCGGGTCAAGAGAACGCCGGCATCGTCGATATCGGGGACGGGTTGGCGGTTTGCTTTAAAATTGAAAGCCATAACCACCCTTCCGCGATCGAGCCATTCCAGGGTGCCGCGACCGGGGTGGGAGGCATTTTGCGGGACATTTTCACGATGGGCGCGCGGCCGATCCTTTTAATGAATTCTCTTCGTTTCGGCGATCTTTCGCAGCCGGTGAGCCGCCATCTTTTCCGCGGGGTCGTTGCGGGAATCGCTCACTACGGGAACTGCATGGGGATCCCCACGATAGGCGGAGACATTTATTTCGATCCTTCCTACGAAGGCAACCCCCTTGTGAATGCCATGGCGCTGGGGATCATCAGAAAGGATGAGATCGTGCGCGGCGCCGCCAGGGGTGTAGGGAACCCGGTCTATTATGTGGGAGCGACGACAGGGCGCGACGGCCTCGGAGGGGCCGCGTTTGCCTCCAAGGAACTTTCGGAACAAAGCCATGAAGACCGTCCCGCGGTTCAGGTAGGGGATCCGTTCATGGAAAAATTGCTGATGGAGGCCTGCCTGGAGCTTTTAAAGACGGACGCACTCGTCGGGATGCAGGATATGGGGGCCGCGGGATTGACATGCGCCGGTTGCGAAACCGCTTCTCGGGCCAGTACGGGGGTCGAGATCGATCTCCGGTACGTCCCGCGACGCGAAAGCGGGATGGTTCCTTACGAGATCTTATTGTCGGAATCACAGGAGCGGATGCTTGTGATCGTTAAAAAGGGGAAAGAGAAAGAGGTGGAACGGATCTTTGATAAATGGGACCTCCACGCTGTAAGGATCGGGACGGTCACTTCGGACGATAAATATCGCGTGCTGAACGAAGGACAGGTCGCGGCGGAGATCCCGGCAAAGGCCCTGGCGGATGAAGGACCGGTTTACGTCCGCGAAGAAGCGGTCCCTGCCTACCTGCGGGAGGTCGAGCGTCTGGACTTAGACGCGGTCCCGGAGCCGGAAGACTATCGCGGCGTTCTTAAACGTTTGCTGACGCACCCTTCGCTTGCTTCGAAGGCCTGGGCCTGGGAACAGTACGACCACATGGTCCGTACCGATACGGTTTTTTATCCGGGGCACGATGCGGCGCTGGTCCGGGTCAAAGGGACCCAGAAAGGGATCGCCGTTTCAACGGACTGCAACAGTCTCTACGTTTACCTGGACCCTTTTGAAGGGGGCAAAACGGCCGTCGCGGAAGCCGCACGCAATGTTGTTTGCTCCGGAGCGAAGCCGATCGGGCTAACGAACTGCCTCAATTTCGGCAATCCGATGAAACCCGAGATCTTTTGGCAGTTCCATCAAGCCGTATCCGGTATTATCGAGTCCTGCGCGGCACTTGAGATCCCGGTCACGGGAGGGAACGTCAGTTTTTACAACGAAAACCCGCAGGGAGCGATCTACCCGACGCCGACAATCGGCATGGTCGGGCTCCTCCCCGATATTGACAAGCGGATCCCTTCTGGTTTTCAAAACGAAGGGGACATCGTTTTTTTAGCGGGAGAGACTTACAATGAGATCGGGGGATCGCATTACCTGATGATCGAGCGAGGTCTGGAAAAAGGTCGGCCACCGCAGCTGGACCTCAAACGTGAGAAAGCGCTCCAGAGATTCATTCTTGATGCTGCGGACGGAAAGAAGCTCGTTTCGTGCCACGACCTTTCCGAAGGAGGGCTGGCGCTGGCCCTTGCCGAATGCTGCCTCAAAAGCGGCCGGGGGCTGGGGGCGTCTGTCCACGATCTCTCGAAGGTGCGTGCTGGTCAAGCGGCACTTCGTTCGGACGCGCTTTATTTCGGAGAAAGCCAGTCGCGGGTGGTTCTTTCCGTTAGGGAAAAGCACCGGGAGACAGTCGTGATTCTGGCGCGCGAAAAGGGCGTTCCTCTCTACGAAATAGGCAAAGTGGGAGGCGATGAACTCGTGATCGAGGATAAGATCCGTTTACCGGTCCAGGAGATGAAGGGCCTTTTTAATGCTGCCATCCCCGACATCATGGAGGTCCGCTAATGGGCGACGGGGACTTGAAGCATCATTGCGGCGTTTTCGGGATATACGATCATCCCCAGGCAGCGCGGATGACCCAGCTCGGGCTTTTTGCCCTTCAGCACCGGGGGGAAGAGGCGGCCGGCATTTGCACAAGCGACGGGGAAAATCTCCACGTGGTGAAAAATACAGGGCTGGTGGGGGAAGTTTTTAACGACTCGTCTTTTGCCAGGCTGCCCGGCAAAAGCGCTATCGGCCACGTCCGCTATTCGACCACGGGGTCTTCGGTCTTGAACAACGCACAGCCCTATAAAGTCGATTATTCGCGCGGACAAGTCGCGCTTGCCCATAACGGCAATCTGGTCAACGCCCAAATATTGCGGGCCAAGTTGGAAGCCTACGGTTCGATCTTCGGGAGCACGACGGACTCCGAGATCTTTATCCATCTCATGGCCCACCCGGCTCACCGGTCCCACGAGGAGGGCGTGCTTGAAGCGGCGAAGAAAGTGGTCGGCGCCTACAGTTTGTGCGTTCTCACCGAAAGACAGCTCATCGGTGTGCGGGACCCTCAGGGGTTCCGGCCCCTTTGTCTTGGAAAGCTCGGGGACAGTCATGTTCTGGCTTCCGAGACGTGTGCGTTCGATCTGATCGATGCGAAATTTATCCGGGAGGTCGCGCCGGGAGAAGTGATCGTGATCGACGAAAAGGGTGTACGCAGCCATTTCCCGCACAAAGGGATGCCCGGTCTTGAGGCCCCGGTCGCGCAATGTATTTTTGAACACGTCTATTTCGCCCGCCCGGATTCGACGATCTTTCACGATAGCGTCGGCCTGGTCCGAGAGCGTCTCGGCCGGCAGTTGGCGCGGGAGCATCCGGTCGCGGCGGATATCGTGATCCCGGTGCCGGATTCTGGGAGTTTTGCCGCGATGGGGTATTCCCGGGAATCGGGGATCCCGCTCGCGCATGGGTTCATCCGGAACCACTATATTGGAAGGACCTTTATCAGCCCGGCGGAGGCCAGCCGTTCCTTTAAGGTGAAGATCAAGCTGAATCTTATCCGCCCGGTCGTGGAAGGAAAGAGCGTTCTTGTGGTGGATGATTCGATCGTGCGAGGGAACACCGCAAAAAGCCGCGTCAAGCTTTTGCGGGCGGCGGGTGCCCGGGAGGTGCACTTGAGGATCAGTTGCCCGCCGCATGTTTCACCGTGTTTTTATGGGATCGATTTTCCGTCGAAAAAGGAGCTGCTCGCTGCGAACAACAGCATGGAGGAGATCCGAAAATTTCTTGATGTCGATTCGCTCGGTTACCTGAGCCTGCAGGGGATGCTGGGGGCGACCACCCAGGAGGCCGGCCATTTTTGCACGGCATGTTTTACCGGAAAATACCCGACGGAGATCTTTGGTGAAAGTGATAAATATAAACTCGAGCATAAAAGGAGATCGTGCGACCTATGAGCGCCTGGACCTATGAAAAAGCGGGTGTCCCTCATTTAAAAGGGGATCCTTCCTACAACCGGAAGATCGCGCGGCTCATTCGATCAACTTACGTGCCGGGGGTGCTCGGCGAAACGCTTGGTTTTGCGTCTCTGTTCGATCTCAAAAGAACGGGCCTCAAAGACCCGTTGCTGGTGGCCTCGACCGACGGTGTTGGGACAAAACTTGAGCTCGCCCGGCTTCTCGGGAAACACGACACGATCGGGATCGATCTTGTGGCCATGTGCGTCAATGATCTGATCACCTCAGGTGCGAGGCCGCTCTTTTTTTTGGATTACTACGCGACGGGTCGATTCCAGCCGGAGGTGATCGGACAGGTCCTTAAAGGGGTGGTCGAAGGTTGTCGCCAGTCCGGGTGCGCGCTGGTCGGCGGCGAAACGGCCATCATGCCCGGATTCTACACGGAGCGGCGCGTGCAAGCCGCGGCTCAATACGATGTGGCGGGTTTCGCCTGACTCTTCTGCACATCTCCCAGCCCACAAGCTCAGCGCGGATCACGTACGCCGGCTTCCGCTTGAAAAAAAAAAAGACAC
>JAHQRI010000010.1 GCA_019052695.1 Candidatus Omnitrophota bacterium | reverse complement strand
GTCCTCGGTTGAATGCCGCGAAACTTCATTCGGAGCTGACGAGTCTTTCCTACGGGGTCTTGAAAAAAGTACTGGAGGAGGTGAAGCACGGCGCGCTCCGCGGCGTGCCCCAAAACGAGAACGAAGTGACCCTCGCGCGTCAGCTCCAAAAAGAGGACGGGGAATTGTCCTTTAACATGCCGGCGAAGGAGATCGACCGGAAGGTCCGCGGTCTTTGCCCGTGGCCGGGATGTTTTTTCTTTTTTAAAGGGGAACGTGTCGGGCTTCTTGAGACCGGACCGGCCGTGGCCGAGAGCGTCCAGGGACCCGGGACCGTCCTTTCGATCGATCGGGACGGTGGGTTGACGGTCGCGACGGGGCAGGGCGCCCTGCCCTTGCTCCGGGTCAAACCTGCGGGAAAGAATGCCATGCCCGCCGCCTTTTTCGCGAACGGAAGACGCCTTCGCGAAGGGGACGTGCTGGTCCCCTGATCATGCGCAAGCTGTTATACGTCTGCCTCGCGTTCGCGGTCCTTACGCCTGCCGCTTTCGGGCTTGATCTGGACAAATTATCCCCGGAAGATCATCGCCTGTCGCGTCAGATCATCAATAAACTTCAGCCCCTGATCCAGGAGCGCGACGCGCGGGGGGACCTCGCAACGCTCACGTTCGCCGAACTCGAAACACCCTTGACCCTGAAAGAAAAAAAGTTCCTCCGCCGATTCAGGCGCCTGGATCGCGAGAAGGTGGGTGTCCGGATCCCGTGGCGTGGGTTGTCGACCGGTGTCCGGGACCTCGTCGCGATCAAGGGCCAGAAGGTCCGGGAGGGCATGAAGGTCCGCAAGGACGGCAAACTCGAGACCGTCCGGATCGACCGCACGCTGCCGCCGCAATTCTTGCCTTCGCTCGTGTATCAAAAATATTCGGCGATGATGGAAGTTATGGAAAAAGATCTCGGACGGCGCCTTTACGTCGAGTCGGGATACCGCTCGAGCGCTTTCCAGCTTTATCTCTTCGTGTATTACCTGCGCAATCACAAGGATTCGATCCGGGAGACCGCGAAATTCGTCGCGCTTCCGGGCTACAGCGAGCACGGGGCCCCGGACTACCAGGCGATCGATTTCATCAACCGCGACGGGATCAACGGCGACCCGAACGTCGAAGAGTTCGAGGCGCTTCCGGAATACCGCTGGCTGGTCGATCACGCGCATGAATTTGGCTTCGTGCTCTCCTACCCCAAAGGGCGGGGGGCCGGCATTACCTATGAACCCTGGCACTGGCGCTACGATCCCAAGGCGGCTGAAGCACGCGCCCAAGCCCTGGCCGTGAAGCGGAAGCCATGAACGTCCGCGAGCCGGTCGGCGGACGCGAGGGGCCCCAAAGGAACGGGCGCGCGGGGATGTCTTTCCTGAGCTATTGGGTGCCGGTCTTTTTTTGGATGGGCTCGATCTTTCTTCTGTCGTCGATGCCGGGCGGGCGCATGCCGCAAGTTCCGATCCCCGGGATCGACAAGGTCGGGCACCTTTTGGAATACGGTGTTCTGGGTTTTCTTCTGACCCGGGCGCTGCTTTTCTCATGGCCGCGGGGGAGGGGGTGGAAGCTTTCCCTCGCGACGGCAACGGTCGCTTTGCTGTTCGGCATTTCGGACGAGTGGCACCAGACGTTCGTCCCGGGACGCTCCGGCGAATGGGGCGAGGCGCTGTTCGACACGGTCTTCGCGCTTGCCGGCGCTTTTCTCTATCGGAAAAGCTGCAAAAGGTCTGACGCGGTCCCTTGAGCTGCCGAGTTTACTGCGGGGGAACCGGGTTCGGGTCTTCGGTTTTTTGCGTGAGTGCCCGGATTTTTTGAAGATTGGCCCGGGCAGGCGAGAAGGAGGGGTCGATCCGAAGCGCCAGCTCGAGGATCAAGGCCGCCTGTTCGTTACGGCCCATTTGGGCGTACGTCGTGCCGAGATTCGCGAGGATCTGAGGGTTCGCCGGGGCCAACTCGGACGCCCGTTGATACATAAGAAGTGCCCGGTCAAACCGCTTCTGTTCCGCCCAAAGCGTTCCCAAGTTATTGAGCGCGGGGACGAACTCCGGATCAAGTCCGAGCCCCGTTTCATAGTCTCGGATCGCAGCATCTTTTTTCTGCAACGCTTCCCACACGCGCGCCCGGCTGAAATACACACGGCCGTGAGCGTATCCCAGGTCCAGGGCCCGTTGGAATTCCCGCATTGCGTCTCCGTGCTGTCCAAGTTCGGCATAAGCCAGACCGAGGCTGTAGCGGACACTGCCGCGTTCGGGCGCCTTGCGGACATTGTCTTGCCAAAGAGTGAGCTTGTCCTTCCATGTTTCGTTACGGCGCACCGTCAAAAGGGAAAGCGCGGACACGACGAGGACCCCAAAGATCAGGTACCGCGATTTCTGTCGCAGCATCAACCACGCGGCGGCGCTGACTGCGACGGCGCAACCCGCCATCGGCAGGTACATCCGGTGTTCGAAGATCACATGCGGCAGGGCGATGAGCCCGGATTCCACAGAGACCGTGACAAAAAACCAGAGGATCCCGAACGCGATCAACGGACGTCTTCGCCGTAAACGGATTGCAGCGACCCACAAGGCCACTAGGAGAGCCAACGAAAGAAGAGCTCGGATCTCGAGCAGGTTTTTGACGACCGGATAATCGTATTCCAACATCTGGCGGACGGGGAGCACGAGAAGCCTGAGGTAGGTGACCAGAACGTTGCTTTGGGTCATGAGGTATTGAGCGTGCGGGATGGCGCCCGCGACCGTCGGTATCCCGTCCGCTTGAACGCCCCTGAGCCCGCCGAACACGGTCAAAAGAGGAATGACCGCGAGCGAAACGAGGAAGGGCACGAACCTGGGCCACCTTTTCCGGTCCGGTTCCGCGTGTTTGTCAAAGAACAAAATGTCGTAGAGAAGGATCGTGAGCGGCGCCGTGAACATGATTTGTTTCGCGAACATGCCCGCGAAGCACATCACGCAGGCGGCCAGGTACCATGGACGGCTCAGCATGAGCCGGGCCAGCGCGTAGGACGTGAGGGTTCCGAGATAAAAGAGCGTAGCAAGTGAAGCGGAACGCTGGACGATGTAGGTCACTGCCTGGGTTTGGAGCGGATGGCAGAGGAATATCAATGCACTTAGGAGCGCGATCGCGCGGGAGGCCTCCGGCGTCGTGGTTTGATGCAGCCGGGGCGTTTGGGCCGTGATCATGACGAGGAAGAACACAAGGCCGCTGTTCGCGATGTGGATCAGGATGTTCGTCGCGTGAAAAGCCGTCACGTTCAGGCCCGTGAAAAAAAGATTTGTCGCAAAACTCAGATAAGTCAAGAAACGTGGAGGATCAAAGGACCAGATCGCGGCCGGGTCGAAGATGTTCCGCAGAAACCCGTTTTCGACGATCGCGTATCCGTCATCGAATTGGAATCCGCAGCGAAGCGCGTTCGCGTAGATCGCGGCACCGGCGAGGGCGATCCATGCGATAGTTTTGCGGCAGAAATGAATATCGAGAAGGAGGCGGGTCGCGCCGCTACGGGACGGCCCGGAATGAGAGATCGTCCGCCCCATGGATTTGGATTTCATGGATAAAGTCTCGTCTTTGTGGGTTCGTTTTTGTTCTTCGGTTTAATGCTTCGGCATTTTGAGGCTAAGTTTGAACCTCTTTTAAGGGTCTTGGCCCGTGGAATTCCTTGACTAAGCCCGCGACGTGCTTATAATTGTCGCAAATCGGCAGGAATTTTTTCCCGCATTTTTTTGCAATCACAGAGGATCATTCCCAGGAGGAAGAACATGGCGTTAAAGGTCGGTATCAACGGTTTCGGGCGTATCGGGCGGTTGGTGTTCCAGGCGATCTGCGATCAGGGGCTGCTTGGCAAGGAGATCGACGTGGTCGCGGTCGTCGATATTTCGACGGACGCGGATTATTTTGCCTATCAGATCAAATATGACTCGGTCCACGGCCGTTTCAAACACACGGTGACGACCGAAAAAAGCTCGCCGTCCCTCGCAGAGGAAGACACGCTGGTCGTTAACGGCCATAAGACCCGTTGTGTCATGGCCACGAAGACCCCGGACCAGCTCCCTTGGAAGCAGCTCGGCGTGGATTATGTGATCGAATCCACCGGCCTTTTCACCGATTCCGAAAAGGCGAAACTGCACCTCACGGCGGGCGCGAAAAAGGTCATCATCAGCGCACCCGGCAAGGGTGAGGTCAAAACGCTCGTGATGGGTGTCAATGAAAACGAGTACGACAGCGCCAAACACAACATCGTTTCGAACGCTTCCTGCACGACGAATTGCCTCGCACCGCTCGTGCACGTGCTTCTCAAAGAAGGGATCGGGATCGAGACGGGTCTCATGACGACGATCCATTCGTATACCGCGACTCAAAAGACCGTGGACGGTCCGTCGAAAAAAGATTGGCGCGGCGGCCGCGCGGCGGCCATCAACATCATTCCTTCGACGACGGGTGCGGCGAAGGCGGTAGGCGAGTGCTTGCCGGCGGTCAAGGGGAAATTGACCGGCATGGCCTTCCGTGTTTCGACCCCGGACGTGTCGGTGGTCGACCTGACCGTGCGCACGGTCAAAGAGACTTCCATTGAGGAGATCGACGGCCTGCTGAAAAAGGCCTCGACGACGTACCTCAAGGGGATCCTCGGCGTCACGGCCGAAGAGCTCGTGTCGACCGACTTCATCCACGACCCGCGCTCGTCGATCTATGATTCACTCGCCACGCTCCAGAACAACCTGAAGGGCGAGAAGCGGTTCTTCAAGCTTGTATCTTGGTATGACAACGAATGGGGGTATTCGAACCGCGTCGTTGATCTGATCCGTCATATGGCCAAGGCGGACGGGTCCAAATAACGGAACGGGCGGAGCCGGAGGCACAATGAAAAAGAAAACGGTACGGGACATCGGATTGAAAGGGAAACGCGTGCTCATGCGCGTGGACTTCAATGTCCCGATGAAGGACGGGGTGGTCCAGGACGATACCCGCATTAAAGCTGCGCTGCCCACGATCCGCTATGCGTTGGATCAGGGAGCCCGGAGCCTTGTTCTGATGTCGCATCTCGGCGATCCCAAAAAGGACATGCAGAAGGCCAAGGACAAGGCCGAAAGGGACGGCAAGCCGTTCGATGAAAAGAAGTACATCGAAGGAAAACACAAGATGGCGCCTGTGGCCGCGCGGCTCGCCAAACTCCTCGGCAAGGAAGTGACGCTGGCGCCCGCGTGTGTGGGGCCGGAGACCGAGGCGATGGTCCGGGCGATCTCGGCCGGAGGCATTCTGATGCTCGAGAACACGAGGTTTCATAAGGAGGAGACCTCCAAGGATGCCTCGGAACGCGAAAAAATGGGAAAGGCGCTTGCCCAGTACGGTGACGTTTTCGTCAATGACGCGTTCGGTTCGGCCCACCGGGCCCACGCCTCCACGGAATCCGTGGCGCGCTTCCTTCCCGCTGTGTCCGGGTTTTTAATGGAAAAAGAGCTGGATTATCTTCTGGAAAAGGTCGTGGACGATCCGGCGAAGCCCTTTGTGGCGCTGATCGGCGGCGCGAAAGTGTCGTCGAAGATCGCGGTGCTCGAAAGCCTGCTCGGAAAGGTGGACCGCCTGATCGTCGGGGGAGGCATGGCTTATACTTTTTTAAAAGCGAAGGGGCTTTCGGTGGGTGCGTCGTTGATCGAGGACGACATGATCGATACGGCCCGTCAGATCCTTCAGAAAGCTTATGAAACCCACGTCTACATCTACCTGCCGATCGACCACATCGTGACGACGGAATTCTCCGCGGAGGCCGATGCGAAACATGTGGCCCGCGGGAACATCGACGCGAACCAGATGGGCATGGATATCGGCCCGCTTACGATCGAAAAATTCAAAGGGGCCCTGAAAGGCGCCAAAACCGTTTTTTGGAACGGGCCCGTCGGGGTATTCGAGTTCCCGAAGTTCGCGAACGGGACGATGGCGATCGCCAAGGCGATCGCGGAACTTCCCGATTGCGTGACGGTGATCGGCGGCGGCGATTCGGTCGCGGCCGTCAATAAGGCGGGTGTGGCGGATAAATTGTCGCATATCTCGACCGGGGGCGGGGCTTCGCTCGAACTTGTGGAAGGCAAGGTGCTGCCGGGTGTGGCGGCGCTTCAGGACAAAGAAACCAAGAAAGGGTGTTGCGGCTGCTCATGAAGAAAAAACCTCTGATCGCGGGAAATTGGAAAATGTACAAGACGGCCGCGGAGGCTGTCGCGTTGGTGCAAACCCTCAAGGCCGCCTCTCATACGGTGTCCGACGTTTCGATTGTCATCTGCCCGCCGTTCACGGCCCTCTCGGAGGTTTCGAAGGTCCTGACGGGCAGTTCGATCGCCTTGGGTGCGCAGAACATGTACGCGGCACCGGAGGGCGCTTTCACGGGGGAGATCTCCCCGACGATGCTTAAAGACCTCGGCTGCCGGTACGTCATCCTGGGCCACTCCGAACGCCGGCAGTACTTCAAAGAGGACGATATTCTCATCCATGAGAAACTTAAGACCGCCCTTAAGTACAGCTTGGTCCCGATCGTTTGCGTGGGGGAGACGCTGGCCGAGCGGGAGGCCAAAAAACATTTTGATATTGTGAAGACCCAGTTTGACGACTCGATCGCCGGGCTCGAAAAAGAGGATGTCGCGAAGGTCGTGATCGCTTACGAGCCGGTCTGGGCTATCGGGACCGGGAAAACGGCGACCCCGGACCAGGCCGAGCAAATGCATTCTTACATCCGGCGGCTTCTCAACGAGCGTTACGGCCAGGAGACGGGTGTTCGGATCCCGATCCTTTACGGCGGAAGCGTTAAACCGGACAACACGCAGGCGCTCATGGAAAAGCCCAATATCGACGGTGCACTGGTCGGCGGGGCGTCCCTGAAGGCCGAGACCTTCGCCCAGATCATCCTTGAAGCGCAACGAACCCATGAAGCGGGGATCCAATCATGAACGCGTTGGTCATCGCCATCCATATTCTTGTCTGTTTCGTCCTGATCATCGTGATCTTGCTCCAAGCCGGCCGGGGGCAGGGACTTACGGGATCCTCATTCGGCGGCGGGAATGTCCAGTCGCTGCTCGGCACGAAGGCCTCATCCTTTTTGACCAAGGCCACAACCGTTTGCGCGATCCTTTTTCTTTTTACCTGCATTGGTCTGAACGTGCTTGAGGTCCGCAAGAGTCGGTCCCTCTTCCGGTCCCCTCAGGCCCAGGCCCCACTGGATGTCAACCAGATCAAAAAGGCCCTCGAGAAGCTCAAAACGACTGAGGCTGCGAGCCCTGCCTCGGCGGAAGGGGCCGCCGCGTCTGCTGCGAACGCTGCGACTGAGGCCACCGCCGTTACGGCGAACCCGGCTGCAGCCACGACCGCCGCGCCAGAGGCCGCACCGCCGGCCGCGCAGGAAGCTGCTAACTCCTGAATCCCCGCCGGACCCTGAGGGTGTAATGGGACGGTCCGCCATGGGTGACGCCGGAACGAGCATTCCCGACCTCCGCTACATCAGAGGGATCGGCCCCAAACGCGCTCTCGTTCTCCAGAAGATCGGGATTCGCACAGTTCGTGACCTGCTGTACCTTTTCCCGCGTCGTTATGAAGACCGCTCTCATTTTGTGACCCTGGACCGTCTTCCGGTCGCCACGTTCGTTACCTGCCGCGGGGAAGTTCTCGATATCCGCTTCAAACCGGTCCGCGGTATGCCGCTCGTCGAAGTCTTGATCGGGGACGCGTCGGGGACGTTAAAGCTCGTATTCTTCAACCAGCCGTATTTGCGGAAACAATTTCAGGCGGGGCAGCGCGTCATCGTTTACGGCAAGGCAGAGCCCTTCCGGGATCAGCTGCAGATGGCGAACCCTGAATTTGAGATTGTCGAGGACCTGGATGCCGAAACCATTCATACCGGACGGATCACGCCGATCTACCCGCTGACGGAAGGCCTTTTCCAGAAGTCCCTGCGTGCGCTTCTTAAGGAAACGGTCGAACGTCACCTTCCGGAGCACGTCACGGACCTTTTGCCGCCAGAGCTGCGTCGTTCGCTTGACCTCGTCGCTCTCGATCGCGCCGTGCGCCAGATGCATCTTCCCGATTCGCTGGAGGAACAACAGCGGGCGCGGCGGCGGATCGTCTTCGATGAGTTCTTCGCGTTCGAACTGCGCCTTTTCCTCAGGGCCAAAGCGCTCCGGACACGGCTCAAGGCCGCAGGCATCAAGAGGGATCCCGTTCTCTCGGATGAATTTCGACGCTCCCTGCCTTTCTCGCTGACGCCGGGGCAGGATCAGGCGATCCGGGATATCGGCGAAGACCTGGGCCGAACGGTCCCGATGAACCGGCTGCTGCAAGGGGACGTGGGCTCCGGCAAGACGGTGGTCGCCGGGTTCGCTTTTTTCTCCGCTTTCCGCGCCGGGTTTCAATCCGCTTTTTTGGTCCCGACGGAGATCCTTGCCGAGCAACATTACAGGACCCTCAGCAAATTCCTGGGGCCCCTCCGGGTCCAGGTCGAGCTTCTGACGAAAAGCACGGAACCCGATCGGCGCGACCGATTACTTGCGCTCCTGAAGCGCGGGGAACCGATGGTCGTTGTGGGGACCCACGCGATCTTGCAGGAAGCCGTCCGTTTTGACGCCTTAGGGCTGGTGGTGACCGATGAGCAACATAAGTTTGGCGTCCATCAGAGGAACCAGCTGCTCCAGCGTGATCCGCGCCCGCACCAGCTGGTGATGACCGCGACCCCGATCCCGAGGACCCTCGCGATGACGGTGTTCGCGGACCTGGACGTTTCGCTCATGAAGGACATGCCCCGGGGCCGGCTGCCTGTCGAAACGTATTGGATCACGCGCACGAAACAACCCGCGGTCTTTGAACACATCGCGGGCCGCCTTAAACAGGGAGAACAGGCTTACATTGTTTTCCCGGTGATCGAAGAGACGGAAAAGTCGGATCTTCTCGCGGCCAAGCAAGAGTATGATCGGCTGAGGCGAGAAGTATTCCCGGCATTCAAATTGGGACTAGTCCACGGAAAGATGGACCGCGCCGAGCGTGAAACAGTGATGCGGTCCTTTGCCCGGCGCGAGATTGATGTCTTGGTGGCCACGTCCGTGATCGAGGTAGGCGTGGACCAACCGAACGCGACGTTGATGATCATCGAAAACGCCGAGCGGTTCGGCCTCGCGCAGCTCCATCAATTGAGGGGCCGGGTAGGAAGAGGCCCGGTGCGGTCAGCGTGTTTTCTTTTCGGAGAACCCAAGACCGAGGAAGGTAAAATGCGGTTACGGCTGCTGACCAAGCTCTGGGACGGGTTTAAGATCGCGGAGGAGGACCTCAAACTCCGTGGCCAGGGAGACCTTTGGGGGACGCGTCAATCGGGGGAGCCGTTGTTCCGTGTCGGACACCCCGTTTTGGACGAAGAGCTTCTGATGCTTGCGCGCAACGAGGCGCAGCGCTTGACGGGGTCGTTCGATCCCGCGGCAGAGACGAAGGTCCCTTTCTGGGTCCAAAAATATCTCGAACAAATTCCTGAAAGCGATTAAACTAAGCGTCCATGCGTATTATCAGCGGTAAGTTCAAATCACGGTTGATCGATTTTCCCAAGACCCGGTTAACGCGGCCCATGACGGACCGCTCGAAAGAAACGCTTTTTAACATCGTCGGGTCATTTGTCTTCGGCAAACATGTTCTCGACCTTTTCGCGGGGTCGGGAAGCCTCGGCCTTGAGGCCCTGAGCCGCGGGGCCTTGGATGTGACGTTCGTCGATCAGGCCCCGTGGGCCCGGCGTTCGATCGAAAAGAACCTTTTGAACCTCGGGTTGGCGGGTCAGGCTTCTTTTTTGCAGACGGACACGGCCCTTGCGATCCGAAAACTAGAAAAAACGAAGGCCGGTTTTTCTCTGATCTTCGTGGATCCGCCGTTCCACAAAGGGCTTGTCAAAAAGACATTGATGAGGCTGGACGCATCTGATATAGTTCTGCCTTTCGCGCAGGTGGTGGTGGGACACTCCCAGCATGAACCGTTGGACCCGACGGGTCTGCGGCATCTGACATGGGTCCGGACCAAGCGCATCGGTCAGGCCTGCCTGTCTTTTTTGTTCCGATTGGAATCAAGTAATGAAAAGACGAAAAGCTATATATCCGGGGAGCTTTGATCCCGTAACGTTCGGGCATCTGGACCTGGTGGCGCGGGCGCGGCAGCTTTTTGACGAGCTTTGGATCGTAGTGGCGTCCAATCCGTCTAAAGGGGCCCTCTTCACGGCGGACGAACGCGTCGCGTTCCTCAAAAACGCCGTGAAAAAATTCCCCCACGTTCACGTGGCGGGGTGGCAGGGTCTGACGGTCGATTTTGCCGCGCGGAAGGGGATCACGACCATTATCCGCGGGCTCCGGGCCACATCCGATTTTGATTATGAGTTCCAAATGGCGCTGACGAACCGCAAGCTTGCGCCGGGTATCGACACGGTCTTTTTGATGCCGTCCGAGTCGTATTTTTACCTCTCGTCCCGTTTGATCAAGGAGATCGCGAAGCTGGGGGGCGATGTGGCGGCCTACGTGCCCAAGCCCGTGGCGGTCCGGTTGCGCGAACGGTACAAGGAACGCGGGGTTCGCCGACGATGAAGTTCATTCTGGCCGATCTGAAAGAGGGGGTCAGCGTTGAGGTCCGGGGGTCGTATGACCCGAAGGCCATCGATGTTGAATTCCCCGATATGTTGTTCACGGAGCCGGTAGTTGTCGGGGGACAGGTCGAAAAAAGTGCGGGGACCTTGCGTTTTCAAGGAACCTTGACGACGGCGATCAAGCGGGTGTGCGGCCGGTGCTTAAAGGAAATGGCCGAACCGCTGTCGTTGGATTTTGATTGGATCTTTGATGTGGCCGGTAAAGATGTGGTCGAACCGGTCGAAAATGTTCGGGAGCTCCTGATCCTGGAGCACCCGCTCGCCCACGTTTGCACACCCGCCTGCAAGGGCCTGTGCCCGATGTGCGGGATCGATCTCAACGAGGCGACGTGCAAGTGTAAGGATGCAGGGTTCCACACGACCCCGGTCATTATTAAGAGAGAGCATTTGAAGAAGGAGAAAAAGCATGGCAAATCCTAAACGGAGACATTCGAACACGCGGTCGCGTTTGCGCCGGGCCCATGATCATTTGGTCCCGAGGTCCATGTCACAGTGCCCGCAATGCAATGCCTTCATCCTGCCGCACCGCGTCTGCGCGTCCTGTGGTTTTTATAAAGGCAAGCTGGTCAAGACGGTTAAAACCAAATCCAAGGAGCGTGAATAACGCCATGATCCGCATCGCCCTGGACGGCATGGGGGGGGATTACGCCCCACAGGTGGTGGTCGAAGGTGCGGTCCTCGCGGCCAATGATTTCGAATACCTCGAGATCGTTCTGGTCGGACAGACGGAGGCCTTGAAACGAGAGCTGCACAAACATAAGGTCATCGGCGGCAAGATCGTGATCCAGGAGGCGAGCGAGGTCATCGGAATGGGGGAGTCACCGGTGGCGGCCCTCCGGAAGAAAAAGGATTCCTCGATCAGCGTTTGCATGAGCCTCTTGCAGAAAAAAGAGGTCGCCGCGACGGTCTCAGCGGGCAATACCGGGGCCATGGTCGCCGCGGCCACCCTGAATCTGGGGATGTTGCCCGGTATCAAACGTCCCGGCATCGCGATCAGCACCCCGACGCTCCACGGTATGTCGGTCACGGTCGACGTCGGCGCCAATCTCAACCCGTCGGCTTACGAAATGTTCCAGTACGCGATCATGGCGGATGTGTTCGCGAAGAGCATTCTCAAGAAAAAACGTCCCGCGATCGGGCTGCTCAACATCGGCGAAGAAGAATCCAAAGGGACCGAGGTCCTCAAGGAAGCCTATAAGCTCCTCCGGGAATCCTCGCTCAATTTTATCGGGAACATCGAAGGCCGCGATTTTTTTTCCGGCAAAGCCGACTGCATCATTTGCGACGGGTTCGTGGGGAATGTGGTCCTGAAGATGATCGAGAGCGTTTTGGAGACCACGGTGTCCCTGATCAGCCGGGAGCTCCATAAAAACCCGCTCACGGCCCTTGCCGCGTGGCTTTTAAAGCCGGCGTTTTCTTCGATCCGGCACGAGACGAACTACGAAGAGGCCGGCGGGGCGCCGCTCCTTGGCGTAGACGGTAACGTCATCATCAGTCACGGCATCTCATCGGCCCGCGCCATTCGGAACGCGATCCGCGTCGCGGGGGAACTTGTCACGACCCGCGTCAACGCGCAGATCATCGAAGCGATCGCGCCTTACCTCCATCATTCCGCCCCGGCGAACGTGTCGGGTGATCGCAAATCGTGATGCGGTCCTTGATCGTCTTATGACCCAGGAGAAGAAGCTTATGTCCACGAGTTACCGCGCGGCGATCACTGGTCTCGGTGCCTGCTTGCCGGAGAAGGTTCTCACGAATTCCGATCTCGAAAAAATGGTGGAGACGACCGACGAATGGATCCGGACCCGGACGGGGATCCGTGAGCGCCGCGTCGCGGCTCCCGACCAAGCCTCGAGCGATCTGGCGCTGCCGGCGGCGCAGGAAGCGCTGAGGCATGCCGGCCTTGAGCCGCGTGACCTCGACCTCATCATCGTTGCGACCGCCTCGCCGGATATGCTTTTTCCGTCGACGGCGTGCTACCTACAGACCAAACTGGGTGCCTCATGCGGTGCTTTCGACCTGGCCGCCGCTTGTTCCGGTTTCCCGTATGCGGTGGCGGTGGCCGAAGCTTTCGTTAAATCCGGGATCTATCGCAACGTTCTGGTCGCGGGGGCCGAGGCGATCACTAAATTTATTAATTGGAAAGACCGCTCCACGTGCGTCCTTTTCGGCGACGGTGCGGGCGCCGCGGTGATCTCACGGTCCCCGGATGGCCATGGCATTCTGGCCTCGTATCTCGGCGCCGACGGCGGTCAAAGCGCGATCCTCCAGATCCCCGGAGGCGGTTCGATCCATCCCCCCAGTGAAGAAACGGTCAAAAGCGGCCTTCATTACCTGAAAATGGAAGGGCCGGAGCTTTTTAAGATCGCGGTCCGGACCATGGAACAGGCCGTCCGGGAAGTCCTGCAACGGGAGAACCTTCAGGTCAGCGATATCGCTTGTCTTATCCCGCATCAGGCGAATCACAGGATCCTTAAAGCGGTGGCGGACCGTTTGGAAATCCCCCTCGAAAAGATCTTCATCAACGTGGACCGATACGGCAATATGTCAAGCGCTTCCACCGCGGTCGCACTTTATGAAGCCGTCAAAAGCGGTACGGTCAAAAAAGGCGACTTTGTGGTCCTAGTCGCCTTCGGCGGCGGACTTACCTGGGCCGCGAACCTTCTTAAGTGGTGATCATGGAAAAGCCCGTCGGTTTTTTATTCCCGGGGCAAGGCGCGCAATATGTCGGGATGGGGAGGGATCTCTTCGATCAAAGCCCGGCCGCACGGCAGATCTATGAACAAGCCGATGCTGTGCTCGGCTACCCGATCAGTCGCGTCTGCTTTGAAGGGCCCGAGTCCCAGTTGACGCGGACGCTCTACGCGCAAGCGGGCATTTTGGCCACCAGCGTGGCCGCGATGGCCGCGTTGCGGGAAAAGTTCCCGGCGTTCCGTCCCGCTCTTACCGCCGGCCTCAGTCTCGGAGAATTTACGGCGCTTGTCGCCGCCGAAGCGCTCTCGTTCGAGGACGCCCTCAAACTTGTCCAGGTCCGAGCGGAGGCCATGGAGGACGCGGCGCGCAATCATCCGGGGACGATGGCGTCGGTCATGGGACTTGATCTCGAATCCTGCCGGGCGGTGGCCCGGGAAGCGGGCTGTGACGTGGCGAATTTGAATTCGCCGGAGCAAACCGTGCTATCCGGAACGGTCGCCTCGGTCGAAAAGGCCTGCCAGATCGCCGAAGCTAAGGGTGCCAAAAGGGCGATGGTCCTCAAGGTCGGCGGGGCGTTCCACTCTGCGCTGATGGGGGAGGCCAGGGCCCGTCTTGAGGTTGCGCTCGCAGAGACCGTGATCCGTACTCCCCGGTGTGTTTTTATTCCCAATGTGACCGGCCTGAAAGTTTCCGATCCTGAGGAGATTAGGACATCGCTTGCGAAACAATTGACGGGCTCTGTTCACTGGGTCCAGACCATGGCCACGTGCCAGCAAACGGGGATCGCGACCTACGTGGAGATCGGGCCCGGGAAGGTCCTCAAGGGATTGGCTCGAAAATGTCAGCCCGCGCTGGAGGTCGTTTGTTTCGGCGCCGTGGCGGACCTCAAAGGGGTCGAAATGATGTACGGCCCCGTCACTTTGTAAACTGGAAGGAGATCGAACATGTTATTGAAGGAGAAAGTCGCTCTTGTGACCGGAGCGGGCCGGGGGATCGGGCAGGCGATCGCGGTCGCCATGGCTCGAGAAGGGGCCCACCTGGTCCTTTCCGACCTAAAAAAGGAATTTTTGAGTGAAACGGAAGCGATGATCAAGGGCCTCGGAACCGTTTCCTGTGTTTTGACGCAAGCCAATGTGGCAAATGGGGATGAAGTCAATGAAGTCGTCAAAATTGCGCTTGACACCTATGACCGCGTAGATATACTCGTCAACGTCGCGGGCATCACGAAGGACGGATTGATCGCCATGATGTCCGAGCAGGATTGGGACGATGTTCTTTCGATCAATCTGAAGAGCGCATTCCTGTTTACGAAGGCGTGCTCGAGGCCGATGATGAAGCAGCGTTCGGGTGCGATCGTGAATATTGCCTCGATCATCGGCATTGCCGGGAACGCCGGGCAGGCCAATTACGCGGCCTCCAAGGGCGGCTTGATCGCCTTGACCAAGAGTACGGCGAAAGAGCTCGCCAAGCGCAACATTCGCGCCAACGCGATCGCGCCGGGTTTTATTAAGACCAAGATGACCGATAAGCTTCCGCCGGATCTCGTGGAGAAGATGAAAGAGCAGATCGGGCTAAGGCGTCTTGGAGAGCCTCAAGATGTAGCGAATGTTGCCGTATTTTTAGCATCCGATGCGTCAGCGTACGTCACCGGACAGACCATCGTCGTGGATGGCGGCCTGGTCATCTGATGATCAGGGAAAATCATTAAAGGAGGAATCGATGGGCGTTCAAGAAAAGATCACCGAAATCATTGTCGAGCAGTTGGGCGTGAAGCCCGAAGAGGTTGTGCCGGAGGCTTCTTTCGTGGATGATCTCGGCGCAGATTCTTTGGATACGGTCGAACTTGTCATGGCGTTCGAGGAAGAATTCGGGGCCGAGATCCCGGATGAAGACGCTGAGAAGATCCAGACCGTCGGGGACGCCGTTAAATACATCGAAGAAAAAACGAGCCAGAAGTAACCGGTTCGTTTTTCCTTTCTCAGAAGATCTCTCAGAGACAGAATTTAATCATGCGGCGTGTCGTTATTACCGGAGTGGGGATGGTCACCCCGTTGGCGAATTCAGCGGAGGAGACCTGGCAGGGATTTTTGAAAGGACGCAGCGGGACGGGTCCCCTGACCCAGATCGATGCGAATCCGTTCAATTCCAAGGTCGCCGCAGAGGTCAAGGGTTTTGTGCCCACCTTGTATCAATCCGCCAAGGACGTCAAGAAGACCGACCGGTTCGTCCAATTCGGTATCGCCAGCGCCAAGATGGCCCTCCAGGATTCGAAAATGGACCTGTCCAACCTGGACGTCCATCGGATCGGGATCCTGGTCGGGTCCGGGATCGGCGGGCTTCGCGTGATCGAGGAGCAGCACCGGGTCATGATGGAAAAAGGCCCGGACAGGATCTCGCCGTTCCTCATTCCGATGCTCATCGTCAACATGGCGCCGGGGCAGATCTCCATTGCGCTTGGGCTGAAGGGTCCGAGTAACTGTGTCGCTACCGCGTGCGCGACGGGATCGAACGCCATCGGGGACGCCTTCAAACTCATCCAGCGTGACGAGGCGGATGTTATGTTCGCCGGCGGTACGGAATCCTGTATCACCAATCTCGGGTTCGGCGGATTTGACGCGATGAGAGCGCTCAGCACACACAACGACGCTCCCGAGACGGCATCCCGTCCTTTCGACAAGACCCGGAGCGGTTTTGTCATGGGGGAGGGCTGCGGTGTCATGATCCTTGAAGAGCTTGAGCACGCTCGCAAACGGGGGGCAAAGATCTACGCCGAAATGGCCGGGTATGGCATGACCTCCGATGCAAGCCACATTACGGCGCCCGACCCGAGCGGTGAAGGCGCCGCCCGTTGCATGGTGCTTGCCATGAAGGACGGGGACCTTCGTCCGGAAGAAATTGATTACATCAACGCTCACGGTACCTCAACGCCTTTGAACGATAAGGTCGAGACCCTTGCGATCAAGAAGGCTTTGGGCGAAGAGGTCGCCCGCAAGGTCCGGATCAGCTCTACAAAGTCGATGACCGGTCATCTGCTGGGGGCGGCCGGGGCTGTCGAGGGGGTCGCTTGCGTGCTTGCGATCCGGGACCAGGTGGTCCCGCCGACGATCAATTACAAGACCCCGGACCCGGATTGCGATCTGAATTATGTTCCGAATGAAGCTCAGGCCTGTCGCGTTCGTGTGGCTTTGTCGAACTCGCTGGGTTTTGGGGGCCATAATGCCTGCATCGCGATCAAGGCCTTCGGGGAATAATCCCGCCTTTTTCATTCTTCAGACGAACTGCCTTTTTGTCGAAAATCTAAATACGAACGGATCGTCCTTGCGACCAAGATCCATACCGGGTGAGCACATCGGATGCGTTTAAAAAAACTGGAGCTTTTAGGTTTTAAATCCTTCGCGGACAAGACCGAGGTCCTCTTTGATCACGGGGTCACTTGCATTGTCGGTCCCAACGGTTGCGGGAAAAGCAACGTGTCCGATGCGATCCGGTGGGTGCTCGGGGAGCGCAGCGCCAAGCTTTTGCGCGGCAGCACCATGGAAGACGTGATCTTCAACGGGACCGAGGTCCGAAAACCGCTGGCGTTCGCCGAAGTTTCCCTAACGATCGATAACGCCGATCGCGGGATGCCCATCGAATACAACGAAGTGACGTTAACGCGTCGTCTTTACCGCACCGGTGAAAGCGAATACCTGCTCAATAAGACCCTCTGCCGCCTGAAGGACATCCAAGATCTCATCCTGGATACGGGGATCGGGAGTTCCTCCTATTCGATGATCGAACAGGGCCGCATCGACTACATTCTGAAGGCGGACCCGGAAGAACGCCGTTTCCTTGTTGAGGAGGCCGCGGGGATCGCCAAATACAAGGTCAAAAAGGATGAATCGATCCGCAAACTGGAAAGGACCGAGGACAATCTGAAGCGGCTGCGCGACATCGTGCTGGAAGTTCAAAAGAATATCCAGTATGCCGAGCGGCAAGCCAAGAGGGCCGAGCGGTACAAGGTGGAGTTGGAGCGGCTGAAGACCCTGGAGATCAAACGCGCTTTCTATGACCAGCGAACGCTGGAGCATCAAAAACAAGAGCTGGCCCTGGGTTTTCAGGGTAAAAAGGAAGCCCTCGCGTCCCTGGTCCAGAAGATCCAGGAACAACACCTTGGGGTGGAGGACCAGGAATCCCGCGTGCGGGGTATCGGCCAGAGATGTCATGTCAAAGAAGGGGAGCGCTATCAGGCCCTCGCGCAGATCGAATCGAACGAACAGAAGCTGCAATTCATCCGGGACAAGCGGGTCGAACTGGCCCAACAGCGCGGGCAGCTGCTTCAGGAGCAGGAACAGCTGAAACAGTCGATCGAAGCGGGGATCGCGAAAAAGGCCGAGATCACCGAGCAATGCAAGGCCCGGGAGGCCGAAGAGATGGCCGCTCAGGCCGCTTTCGACGAAGCATCGCAGAAGCTCAACCAATGCGTGACTTCCGTTCAAGATTCAAAGAACGGCCTTGAGGCCGTCCGCCGGGAATTCTTTGACGCGGCGCAGGCGACCACGCATTCCCGGAACGAATTCAACCGTTTGAGGGCCCTGAGCGAGAATCTGGAGTCCCAGAAACGCCGCGAACAGGCCAATGCCCTTCGCTTCAAGGAACAGCTGGACGCGTGGACGGGGAAATTGCAGGCATGTTTTCAGGCCCTTGAATCTGCCGGTCAGGGGCTCTCGGGGTTCGCGAAGGATCAGGAAGGGATCGAGCAGCGGATCCGTTCTCTTGAGGAGGAGCTCGCGGTCCTCAACGCCCAGGGACAGGAAGCCCGGCTAGTTTTGCGCGAAAAAGAATCGCGGATGCAGACCCTTGCCGAAATGGACCGGGGCCACAACGCATCGTTCCAGGATTTTGTGAGTGAAGTTTCGCAGCAATTTCCGGGTCTCGTCCGGGGCTTAAAGGAGGTTGTGACGGTCCGGGACGGCCAGGAGTGGGCGGTCGACATCGCATTGGGTCAGTTTGCCCGGTCCTTGATCGCGGGGGACGTCGCCACGGCCCGGGACGTTGTCAAACGCCTGAGTGACCGCCGTTCGTTGACCTCCGGGGTCCTTCTGAGGGGGCAGGGGAGCATTGCACCGTTGCCGGATGAAACGGCCCAACTCTACGATGCCCTCGGGTTCCGGCCGCTTGCGGGTTTTGTCACCGTCGAGCCGGGTTACGAAGATGCGGTCCTGCCGTTCCTTGGGAACGTTTTTCTGACGGATGTTTTTCCCGTGAACGAACTTGAGCGGTTGATCGGTCTTGCGGGGTCGGGGACGGTCCTCTCCCGGGACGGGGTGGTATTGACGGGGTCCAAGCAGCTTTATTTTTGGGATGATCAGAACCAGACGCAGTTCCTCTTCTCCCGGGACGCCGAGATCGTCCGGATCCGTCAGGAGATCGAAACGCTCGTTGTCCTCGCACAGGAAAAAGAGTCCCGCAGCGGTCAGTTGATCCGGGAGCTTGCCGCGTTGAGGGCCGAGGCGGACGGTTTTTCGGCGAGAAAGACCGGATTTCTCATCGAAAAAGAGGCGCTGGAAGCAGAAAAGAAAAGTGTCGAGGAAAGGGCGCAGGCGCTTCAAAAGGAAGTCGAACTTGCAACCGCAGAAGTGAATGCCCTCAACGGGGAGATCGAACAGGCCCGCGGTTCGCTGGCACAGAGCGAATCGGAGCTCATTCGCAGGGAGCAGGACGAAAAAAAATTCGGAGAACTTCAATCCCAAAAAGAGCAGGACGTCGCCCAGAAGCTTACGGAACAAGCCGCGCTCCAGGACCAGGTCCGTCAGTCCCAATCGAAGGCCGACCAGTTCCGGCACAGCCTGCACCACCTCCAAGAATCTCTGCGCCTTGTGGAACATCATACCCAGCAGGACATCGACCGGCAGGCTTTCCTGGCACAGGGGCAAGAGCGGATCACGAACAAAGAAAAGGAGCTGGACGGTGAGGAGTCTGCCTGCGTGCTGTTGGCCGCCGAGCACCAACACAGGCTTCATGCCGTGGACGTTGAGCTCGAGCTTTTGCGCAAAGACCAGCAGGAACAGGAATCGTTGCTGGCCGCTCAGCGCCAGTCGCTTGACGACATGGCGCGGGACCAGAAGGCCCTGGAGGACGAGGAGCACCAGATCTCGCTCCGGCAAATGGACCTGGATTATCAGCTCCGGAACGTTGGGGAGCGGCTCGTTCAACGGTACCGGCTGAATCTCACGGAACTCAACCCGCAGGACTATCTCTTTACGGACGAGGAGCTCCAAACGGCGGAAGAGACGGTCGCCGCGCTTCAGGCCAAGGTCGATTCGCTCGGGACCGTCAACCTGCTCGCGATCGAGGAGTATCAGGAGCTCAAACAGCGATACGATTTCTTGCTGGCGCAGCAAAAGGACCTGGAGGACGCGCGGGATTCCCTGATGGAGTCGATCCGCAAGATCAATCAAACGACCAAACAGCTGTTCGAAGACACGTTCGCGCAGGTCCAGGAGACCTTTAAACAATACTACCAGATCCTGTTCTGCGGCGGGGAAGCGAAGATCTTTTTGATCGACGAAGCTCATCCGCTGGAGTCCGGGATCGATATCGTGGTGCGGCCTCCGGGAAAGAAGACGCAGAACATGTCGTTGCTGTCGGGCGGCGAAAAAGCCCTGACCGCCGTCGCACTTCTTTTCGCGCTTTTCAAGATCAAGCCGTCCCCGTTCTGCCTCTTGGACGAGATCGACGCGCCTCTCGACGAGGCGAACATCGACCGTTTTCTCACCGTCCTGCGCACTTTCCTGGACGATTCCCAGTTTATTATCATCACGCACAACCGGAAGACGATCGCCATGGGGGATTCCCTTTACGGCGTCACGATGGAAGAGCCCGGCGTTTCGAAGATCGTTTCCGTGAAGGTCCGCACGGGTGAAGAATCGCTTCCGGGCGGAAACGCCACGGTCACCGCTTTCGGCCAAACCTCCGATCCTGTCGTCGCTTGAGTATTCCTAATTACCTGACGCTGCTGCGGATCCTGCTGACGCCCGTTTTTTTCATCGCGCTCATCTCCTACGGTCCGGGGAAGGAACATCTGCGCTTCTTTGCCCTCGCGATCTTCGCCCTCGCTGCGGTCACCGACGCCTTGGACGGTTTGCTGGCCCGGTATCTCCGGCAGCGGACAGAATTGGGAAGGCTTTTGGACCCCTTGGCGGACAAGGTCCTTCTCTTGAGCGGATTTATCGGCCTTTTCTTCGTGTCCGCGCTGCCTTACAAGCCGCCACTCTGGATCACGATCACGATCATTTTTAGGGATGTTTTTTTGCTGGTCGGTTTCTTTTCCCTTCATTTTCTTTCCGCTAAGATCGCGGTGTCGCCGAATCGATGGGGAAAGATGACCACCCTCTGCCAGATGCTGCTCCTGTGCTTTATCCTGCTCGAACTGCCTCTGGTCCTGCCCGTGGCCTACCTAACGGTTTTCTTTACGATCATTTCCGGGGTGATCTACATTTCAAAAGGCCTGAAGGTCATCGAATGAGCCCCGCGGTGATCGTCTTAACCGTTCTCGGGGCTTACGGGTTGGGCTCGATCCCGTTCGGACTTTTGGTCGCCCGGCAGGTCAAAGGGATCGACCTCCGGGAGCATGGGAGCAAGAACATTGGTGCGACGAACGTTTTTCGGGTCGTCGGGAAAAAATGGGGGGTCGCCGTGTTTGTTTTGGACGCCCTCAAAGGATACCTGGCGGTGCGTCTTCCTGAACTTTTCGGAGCGCCAGCGGCAGGATCCCTGGTATGGCCGCTCATCACCGGTGTCGTTGCGATCCTGGGGCATACCTTCCCGGTTTGG
The DNA here is from genome assembly GCA_019052695.1 of Candidatus Omnitrophota bacterium. Taxonomy (GTDB): domain Bacteria; phylum Omnitrophota; class Omnitrophia; order Omnitrophales; family Aquincolibacteriaceae; genus Pegaeibacterium. The sequence continues at coordinate 7,290 of JAHQRI010000010.1, read as the reverse complement.
TTAAGATTCAAGGGAGGGAAGGGGGTCGCAACCTCCTTGGGGGTCTTTCTCGGCCTCGCATGGCTTCCGACGCTGATCGCTTTTGGCATTTGGAGCGGCACGCTCGCGCTGACCCGGATCATCTCGATTTCGTCGCTGATCGCCGCTTTCTTTTTCCCCGCTTGGGTCTTTATTTTTATTCCGGAGCAGGCCGGCAGGCCCGTGCTTCTTCCCGTGAGCGCGGTCCTTGTCGTTTTCATTTTTTACACCCATCGCGCCAACATCCGGCGTCTTTTTCAAGGTACCGAGAAGAAGATCTTTTAAAGGGCCTTGACATTTCATTATATTAAACTAATATATGCACTAAAGTAATATTTTTATGTCGCGTCACGCCTCAATTTGTCTTTACAGATCAGGGCTTGGCCGATAAAATCAAAAAACGAGTTTTCATCAAGGAGATGAACATGAGCGAAAGAAAAAAAGCCGACAAGTCCGAAAAAACGACCCCCACCGGAGATCCCAAAAAGATCAACGAAAAACAAAAAGCCCTGGAATTGACCCTTCATCAGATCGAAAAACAGTTCGGCAAGGGGTCGATCATGAAGCTCGGGGACAGCCACCACGAGAACGTCGCGGCGATCCCGACCAGTGCGCTCAGCTTGGATATCGCCACGGGGATCGGAGGGATCCCGCGCGGCCGGATCGTGGAGATCTACGGACCCGAGTCGAGCGGCAAAACGACGTTGACCCTCAATGTGGTGGCCCGGGTTCAGGCCTCGGGAGGGGTCGCGGCCTTTATCGACGCCGAGCACGCGCTTGACCCTCAATATGCGCAAAAGATCGGCGTTAAGGTCGATGACCTTCTGATCTCGCAGCCGGATTCCGGGGAGCAGGCGCTCCAGATCGCAGAGATGCTCGTCCGTTCGAACGCAGTGGATCTGATCATCGTCGATTCGGTAGCGGCCCTGGTCCCTCGTGCCGAGATCGAGGGCGAAATGGGCCAATCTCAGATGGGCCTTCAGGCACGCCTGATGTCGCAGGCGATGCGCAAGCTTACCGCGATCATCAACAAGTCCAAGACCTGCATCATTTTTATCAACCAGCTCCGTGAAAAGATCGGCGTGATGTTCGGGAACCCGGAGACGACGCCGGGCGGCAAGGCCCTCAAATTCTACGCGTCGATGCGGTTGGACATCCGCCGGATCGCGTCGTTGAAGCGGGGCGATACGATCATCGGCAACCGGGTGCGTGTGAAGGTCGTCAAGAACAAGGTGGCCGCGCCGTTCCGGCAAGCGGAATTCGACATTTTGTTCTCGGAAGGGATCTCGCGTGCCGCCAATGTCGTGGAACTCGGAACGCAATACCAGGTCATCGACAAATCAGGGACGTGGCTTGCGTATAAGGACGAAAAACTGGGCCAAGGGAAGGACGCCGCGCGGGTGTTCTTGAAAGAAAATCCGAAGTTGATCGAAGCGATCGAACGGGAGATCCTCGAAAAAGTGGCGTCCGGTGAGGCGGTCACCGTCGGCGCCGAATCGGAATAGCGCGGTTTTTCCTCTCATTTGGACACGAGGACCATGGCGCCCCAAGAGGGAACGGGTCAGTACCAGCAAGCGGTGATCATTACCTTGCGCTCGCTTGCAGCCAGTCCCAAAAGCCGGGACGTGCTCAAGAAGAAGCTAGCTTCGAAAGGATTTCCCGGTCCCGTCGTGACCCGGGTTCTCGACGATCTGGCCGCCCAAGGTGTTTTGGATGACAGCGTTTTTGCCAAGGATCTCGTCAGTCGGTTGACCCAAACCTCGGGGGCCGGGCGGTTCAAGGTCGCGTTCGAACTGAAACGTCGCGGAATCTCCGCGCAGGTCCGCGAGAAGCTCCTGAGTTCGATGACGGACGAAGACGAGGGCGCTCGGGCGTTGGAACAGGCCCGGCTCAAATGGCCCGGCTGGAAGAGGCTTGAGCCTTTGAAACGCAAGAAACGGCTTTATGATTTTTTGATCAGGAAAGGATACGATTTCCGGATCGCTCAGGGTGTCCTCGCGCAACTTGACCGCGACGTGTTCCCTGGCGACGAGATCTGAGCCCGCTATGAAGGACCCGATCACGACCGACGATCTGCGGAAGGCCTTTTTGGAGTTCTTCCGCTCCAAGGGACACACGGTCGTCGCGAGCGACTCCCTGGTGCCGCAGAATGACCCGTCGCTCCTTTTCACCGGGGCGGGTATGAACCAGTTCAAGGAGTATTTCCTCGGCGTCAAAAAGGACCTCCGCAGGGCCGCCACGTCCCAAAAATGCCTCCGCACGGGTGATCTTGACGAGGTCGGCCGCACGCCCTTTCACCATTCCTTTTTTGAAATGCTGGGTAATTTTTCGTTCGGGGATTATTTCAAAAAAGAGGCCATTTTATGGGCTTGGGAGTTCTTGACCGTAACCCTGAGGATCCCCAAAGACCGTCTGCGGGTCACGGTGCACGAAAAGGATGAAGAGGCGTATGCCCTCTGGCGGGATCAGGTCGGTCTGCCGGATGCTTGGATCACCAAGTGCGGGGATAAGACCAACTTCTGGCCGGCGAATGCCCCGGCTCAAGGGCCGAACGGGCCCTGCGGGCCGTGCTCGGAGATCTATTTCGACCAAAACCCCTCCCAGGAAGGGACGCCGGTGGACGAATCCGGGAAATACGCGGAGATCTGGAATTTGGTCTTCACGCAATACGACCGTCAAGACGGGGGCGCGTTGGTCCCGCTCAAGAACAAGAACATCGATACCGGCATGGGACTGGAACGCCTTGCTTGTGTCCTCCAGGGGAAGGCCTCGAACTTTGAGATCGACATCTTTATCCCAATCCAGAGGGCGATCTTTGATTCACTTGGACTCGACCCTTTGAAGGTCCCCAAGAAGCCCCTTTATTGCATCGCGGATCACCTGCGCGCTGCCATCTTTTCGATCGCCGACGGTGTGGTGCCGTCGAACGAGGGGCGGGGTTACGTGATCCGCAAGCTTATCCGGCGCGCCGTGTGGCAGGCCTATGAGCTTTTAGACCCTCACGGTAAGGCCCATTTGTCAAAGCCCTTTCTATCTGAGGCCGTCCCGGCCGTCGTTGAGGTCATGGGGTCTGCTTATCCGGAGCTCCGGGAGACCATGGCGAACGTACGCTCTGTACTGTGCCAGGAGGAAGAACGGTTCCTCAGGACGCTCAAGGACGGGCTTAGCCTTCTCCGTGGACGTTTGGATGCTTTGCGGAAAAAGAACGGCAAAACCTTGCCGGCAGCGATCGTGTTCGAACTTTATGACACGTTTGGTTTTCCCGAGGAGTTGACGCGGAAGATCTCGGAACAAGAGGGGATCGTGATCGACCTCGAAGGATTTGAACGGCTGATGGGGGAGCAGCGGTTGCGTTCCAAGGAGGGCAGTAAGATCAGCACCGCGATCTTTTCGAGTTCGGGGCTCGATAAGATCCCGCCCAGCGTTCCGGTTTCGGTTTTTCTCGGGTATGATACGCTCGAAGCGACGGCGACGGTCGTCTGGCATCAAGGGGAAGGTATGAAAGCGACCGTGATCCTGGACCGGACGCCGTTTTATGCGGAAAGCGGCGGTCAAACGGGCGACCAGGGGGTCATCGAGGGCCGTGGATTTAAATTGCGCGTATTGGATACCAAGAAACTCGACCGCTACTGGCTTCATCTCACCGAGGTGCTGGAGGGATCGATCGCCGACGGGGCACTGGTCCGGGCCTTCGTTGATCGCGAACTTCGCGAGGGGGCCATGAGGAACCACACCGCGACGCATTTACTGCACGCGGCGCTTCGTAACACGCTGGGCCCGTCCGTGCGGCAATTGGGCTCGATGGTCGCCCCCGAACGTTTCCGTTTCGACTACGCGTTCGGCCGCGGTCTTACTGCGGAAGAACTCCGGAAGATCGAAGCCCAGGTCAACGAAAGCATCCTGGCGAACCACCCGGTCGTGAAGAAGGTTGAAAAACTCGAGGACGCCAAAAGGGAAGGAGCCCTCGCCTTTTTCGGGGATAAATATGGGGACCAGGTCCGGATGGTCACGATCGAGGGGATCAGCAAAGAACTTTGCGGGGGCACGCATTGTGACGCGACGGGCCAGATCGGCTCTTTTTTGATCACGGCCGAGACTTCCGTGGCGAGCGGCGTGCGCCGCATCGAAGGGGTCACGGGGCTCGGAGTCTTGCGGCACGTCGGAGGCATGCAGGAGCTGCTATCCCGCCTTGCGGCGATGCTCAAGGTCGGTACGTCCGACCTTGAACCGCGGGTCGCCAAGTTGTTGGAAAGCACGAAAAAGCAAAAAGCCCAAATGAAGGCGGCTGCGATCGGTGAGGGGGACGCCCGTCGCTTACTCGCCGGAGCGCTGAAAACGGGGAACGTTTGTGTGCTCCTCCATGACATGGGAGAGGCGGATGTGAACGAGCTTCGTGGCCTTTCCGACCTTTTACGGAATATCGGGGACCGCCTGGTCTATCTGGTCGCCGCGACGTCGGAGGGCAAGCTCAACCTCGTCGGCGGGACGAGCAAGGATCTTTCGAAATCTGCCTTGGACATGAAGGAACTTTTTGGTAGGCTATCGGGACCCCTCGGGGTCAGCGGCGGCGGCCGCAAGGACTTTATCCAAGGGGGAGGCCGCGATCAAGGGCAGTTCGCGGCGGTTTCAGGCTCCACGCAACAGGTTATCATTGCTTATCTTAAGGAAAAGGGTTTTTGAGCCATGCAGGTTCTTAATTGGGACAAAACGGCGCAGAAAAAAGTCAAGCGCGATTACGCCTCCGTTTTCGACCCGCAGATCTTTAAAAAAGTGAACCGCATCCTCGCGGAGGTCCGGCAGAACGGGGACCCGGCGGTGCGCCGCTACACCCGGGAATTCGACGGGATCGATCTGCCTCTCAAGCGGTTCGCGGTCACGCAGGGGGACATCAACCGCGCTTTTGAGAAGGTCCAGGTCAAGTTCGTTCCGCTCCTGAAGCAGATCACCGAGAACGTGCGCGAGTATTATGAGCGTGAGCTCAACCGGTCTTTTGACCTGAACGGCCCGAACGGGATCCATTTGGGAAAGCGCTACGAACCCCTTGAGCGGGTCGGTGTTTACATCCCGGCCGGCACCGCGCCCCTGGTTTCAACGGTCTACATGAGCGTCATCCCGGCGAAGGTCGCCGGGGTCAAACAGATCGTGCTCGTGACGCCGCCGCGTCGGGACACGGGTGAGATCAACCCGCACATCCTGGCCGTCGCGAACCTGCTGGGCGTGAACGAGATCTACCGCATGGGCGGCGCGCAGGCCATCGGCGCCCTGGCGTTCGGGACCAAGACGGTCCCCAAGGTCGACAAGATCGTCGGGCCCGGCAACGCTTACGTGACCGAAGCAAAACGACAGGTCTACGGGTTCGTCGATATCGATATGGTCGCGGGGCCGAGCGAGGTGACGATCCTTGCCGACGGTGCGGCGAACGCGGATTATGTGACGTGTGACCTGCTGGCACAGACGGAACACCACGGGGGGACGGGATACCTCGTGACGAATTCCAAGAAATTGGTCGAGGTTATGCGGAAACGGGTGGACGTGGGTTACATCATCCAGGTCCGGTCGATCGCGGAAGGTTGCGAGGTCGTCAATGAGATCGCCCCCGAACACCTTGAGATCATGACCGAAGAACCGGAAAAGGTCGTGCCGGCGATCCGGAACGCCGGCGCTATTTTTCTCGGGCCGTATTCTCCGACCGTGATCGGCGATTACATCGCGGGTCCCAGTCACGTTTTGCCGACCGGCGGTACGGCGCGGTACTTTTCGCCGCTCAGCGCGTCTTCTTTTGTCAAGAGTTCGCAAGTGATCCGGTACACGAAAGAGGCTTTGGCGGCTTCCAAGGAGCATGTTCAAAAATTGACGGACATGGAGGGACTTTTTCTCCACCGAATTTCTTTGGAAGCACGGTTGATCGATAAACCCGCGGACCACGAAAAGGAAACATCCTCATGAGAAAAAGAACCGCCGCGTTAAGGCGCAAGACCGCCGAAACGGACATTCAGGTCAAGCTCGTCGTGGAGGGAGCGGGGCGTTCCGCCGTGGATACCCAGATCCCGTTCCTCGATCATATGCTGACGCTCCTTGCCAAACATGGTCTATGGGACCTTCGGGTCAAGGCGCGGGGGGACCTCCAGGTCGATCTGCATCATACCAATGAGGACCTTGGGATCACGCTGGGGCAAGCGCTCGCCAAGGCGTTGGGGGACAAAAAAGGGATCCGGCGCTACGGGTCGTTCGCCGTGCCGATGGACGAGGCCTTGGTCCGCGTCACGTTGGACATTTCGGGCCGTCCCTCCCTGTATGTCACGAAGCAAAAAGGGGTTCGTCTGTCCCGCCAACCCAAGTATGGGTTCGCCGACGCGGTGGATTTCCTCCGATCGTTCTGCCAGCACGCGGGCATCAACATGCACCTCGGCATTTTGGCCGGCGAGGACGCCCACCACATCATCGAAGGTATGTTCAAGGGGCTTGCCAAGGCCCTGGACATGGCGACCTCCCGGGACACGCGTGTGCGCGGCGTCCCCTCGACCAAGGGCACCCTTTCCAAGTAACTCACGGCCATTGAGTAAGGAGATCCGGCTCGGATGATCGCGATCATCGACTACGGCATGGGGAATTTGCGCAGTGTTTCCAAGGCCCTCGAACAATTGGGAGCTTCCTACGCGATCTGTACCCGCGGCAAGGATCTGGCCCGCGCGCGTAAGATCATCCTCCCGGGGGTCGGCGCGTTCGGTGACGCGATGAAGGAGATCGGCAGCCGGGGGTTCCTTGAGCCACTGCGGGATCTTGCGGGGAGAGGGGCAAAGATCGCGGGTGTTTGCCTCGGGCTGCAGCTTTTTTTCGAAAAGAGCGAGGAAGCCCCGGGCGTGCCGGGGTTGGGACTATTAAAAGGCGCGGTCCGCGCGTTCCGCTCGAAGAACGTCAAAGTGCCGCACATGGGCTGGAATGACTTGAGGATCCGGAAGCGGCATCCCGTTCTCGGGGAAACGCAGTCAGGGGAATATTTTTATTTTGTACACTCTTATTATGCCCGGCCGTCTTCTCAGGCCGTGACGTTGGCCGACTGTCGGTACGGGCGCGAGGTCTTTGCGGCTGCGGTGGGGAACGACCATTTGTTTGCTGCCCAGTTCCATCCTGAAAAAAGTCAGGACGCGGGCCTGCGGATCCTCGCGAATTTTATCCGGTGGTGATATGAACCTCTATCCTGCGATCGACCTTTACCAGGGCAAGGTCGTCCGATTGCGGCAAGGTGATTTTGCCGCGTGCACGGTCTATTCC
>JAHQRI010000009.1 GCA_019052695.1 Candidatus Omnitrophota bacterium | reverse complement strand
GCTCCCTTCGATCACGTTCCCGCACGTCGGAACATCCGGCTTTCCCGTGACGGCCCCTGGCACCACGGAAACCGCTTCTTCAACGGCCACCGTTGAAATACTATCGTGGCTTTTCCGCCTGTTTTTGTTTCGACCATTCGTGATCCGTTTGGCGGTACAATTCGTCGATCTTCTGCTGGTAGGCCCTCATGACCACGCGGCGTTTGATCTTGAGTGTCGGGGTCATTTCGCCGGCGGCGGGGTCGAATTCCTTCGGTAACAGAATGAATGCTTTAACGGTTTCATATGAAGCCAGCCCGTCCATGGCCACGTCAAGCCGCTTCCGGGCCCAGCCCACCAATTCCGGGTGCCCGAGCAATTCGTCATAAGCGAGGGACGTGAGCCCGGCCGCATGGGCAAAACGCAGGACTTCGTTTTTTTGGGGCACAAGCAGGGCGCAGAGATACGGTCTTTTATCTCCCAGCACGACCGCCTGCAAAAAAAACGGGTCGCTCAGGATGCGACCCTCGACATTTTGCGGTGCCACGTTCTTCCCGCCCGCGAGAACGATCATGTCCTTCTTTCGGTCGGTGATCTTAAGGAAACCCTCGTTGTCAAACGACCCGATGTCCCCCGTCTGGAACCAGCCGTCCTTGATACATTCCGCCGTCGCGGCCTCATCTTTATAATACCCCTTCATGACGCAGGGACCGGCGGTCAGGATTTCCCCGTCCGGCGCGAGCTTCACACGGACCCCGGGGATCACCTTGCCGACCGTTCCGAATTTGAAGTCGCCCGGAGCGTTCACGGCGATCACGGGCGAAGTTTCGGTAAGACCATAACCTTCAAGGATCAGGATGTCCGCCGCATAAAAAAAACGGGCTAGTTCTTTGGGCAGCGGGGCCCCGCCCGAGATCATAAAGCGGAGCCGTCCCCCCATGGCACGCTTCAATTGGTCAAAGACCAACCGTTTCGCGATCGTGTGCAGGCATGAAAGCCCCAGCGGCACACGCTGCCCGCGGATCTTCATTTGCGCGACCCGCGTACCGATCCGGATCGCCCATTCGACCAAACGCCTCTTGGGCGCGGAGGCCCTACGGATCTGTTCGTGAATACGGGCGTACATCTTCTCGTAGAATCGCGGTACCGCCACCACCAGCGTCGGCCGTGCCTTGAGCATGTCCTCCGCGACCGTGGTAAAATTCTCGGCATAGTAGATCGAAACCCCGTAGGCCGCCTGATAATAATAGCCCGCGAGGCGTTCAAAGACATGGCTGAGCGGCAGAAAGGACACCACAACGTCTTTGTCGCTGATCTGGATATACTGAAAGGCCGCCTGGTAGTTCGCAATAAAATTACGGTGGGTGAGCATCACGCCCTTGGGGGTCCCGGTCGTTCCGGACGTGTAGATGATCGTGGCAAGATCATCCGCCCCGACATCGCGAACGCATCGGTCGTACAGATCCGGAGCGCTGAGCGCCAGCTCCCGGCCTTTCCCCTTGAAATTCGAAAAAGATAAATCCGAGCAGGTTTCGTCCGGAAAAAAAATGACCAACCCGCCGGCCAGCAGCCCCTTTGAGAACGGCCGGACCTTATTGTATTGTTCCGGAGTCGCCACAAAAAGGGCTTTCAAGCGGGCGTGCTCGATCACGTGGCGGGTATCCTCGATCGACGCGGTCGGGTAGATCGGCACCGTTACGGCGCCAAGGCCCAAGATCCCGAGGTCCGCGAAGGTCCACTCCGGACCATTCCCCGCGAGGATCCCGACGGGATCGCCTTTGCGGACACCCGCGGCATACAACGCGAGTGTGACTTCCCGGGCCCTTTCCATCCATTCACTCCACGTGATAGCGCCTTTGTACTCCCCGTCGACTTTGTAAAAAAGCGCTTTTCGGGGACCAAAGAAACGTGCCCGATGGAGGAATACTTGGAGGAGGTTGCCGTTCTCTTCGACGTGATCAGGTGGGAACTCGGGTCGTTTGAGAACCATGAACCGGGCTACCGGGCCGTAGGAACGTCTTCCCTCGCGGGCTCGGGGACGTTCGAGGACCCGGTCTTTTGTTGAAACTCGTCAACCGTCTGCGCGTTACGCTGGGTCTGTTCCCGGATGATACGGAGCTTCTCCTGGGCCAAGAGCGCATCCTTATCGACGGGCTTTCCGGCCGCCCCGTTTTTGCGGGAAGATTCGAGCTCTCCCAGGATCCTTTGGTGGATGCGAGCTTGCTCTTGGATCCTCTGGAGCTGAACCGATTTGTTGCCCTGAAGGCTTTTGATCTTCTTGTCCAGGTCAAGGATCTTCTGGATCTCTTGTCGGATCTGCGGGTCCCCCGCCTTAGGAGGCGGAACAGGCGATGTTCTCCGGCCCGTCGCGGGGGGCGGCACCGGAACTGCGGATGTTACGCCCTTGGCGCGAGGGTTTTTGACCCGGGGCTGGGTCGTCAAGGCCGGGGACTTCTGGAACATATTCGCGATCCTGACCCCGACCGTTTGGGGGGTCATCGATGCAAGCTTCCGAGAGTTGATCGAGGGCCTTTTCCCCGATTTTGTCCCTTCAACCGGCTCCGCTGCATTTGCAGGAGCCGATACCCCGGCACAACACAGGGATACCACTAAAAGGCCGCAAGCCAACTGACGCATGAACAAATCTCCTCGGTCGGAAAGGTTTTCTGGTTATGCCCCATGAACCTTCTGGATTGGAGTGCATTATATAACAATAATTATCGAAATCGATCGGCTTTTTCTTAACCCATAATTTCGTCCGAAGAAAGGAGTTCCAGATTCCGGGATCCTTCAACGGCTTTTGGAACGCGGCCCATTTCACTTGAACGTTGGAACTCCCGGCACAAGCTATTCCGCCAGCAGTTGCCGCACCTCGGCCAAATGCTCTCTTGCCCGCCTCATCCCCTCGCGGATGAACTTGTCCGCGGAAAAAAATTCGATCCAATGTGCGTCCGGCACGACCGCGTGGATATAGACATCCGCGCCGCTCCCCTCCATGCGCGCGACCTCGAAGGAACTGTACATGATCGAGTTCATCAGCACGTTGAATATATTGGCGGTGTACCGACGCTGCATGCGGTCTAGCGTCTTGGTGACCATGCGTTTCCAGCGTCCCTGCTGCTGGAACGAATGATGAAAGGCCTTCCGGCGGATCTCGTTGCGCTCGATCAACTCTTTAGGGCCCGGCAACACGTTCACCGCAATGATCCTGCGAACGCCCATATCCGAAAGGATCCTGACCGGCAGCGGGTCGACGATCCCCCCATCGATCAGGTAACTCCCCTTATAGGGCGTCGGTCTGAGGAATCCCGGGATCGAGATCGAAGACCTTATGGCGTCAAGCACCGACCCGGAATCCAGCACGACCTCCTCGGACGTCAGGAGGTCCGTCGCCACCATCTTGAGGGGGATCTTGAGGTCTTTGAACGAAAGGTCCTTCAGGTGGGTTGCCAAAAACCTCATGATCTGATTCCCTTTGAAGAACCCCCGATGAACGGCCGAAATGTCACGAAGGCCCAGCAATTTGAAGAACACGTTCCGCCGATCCACGGACTTGGCGATCTTCTCGATCGCGTGAGAATCATAGCCCGCCGCCCACAACGCACCGACTAAGGCCCCGACGCTCGAACCAGCAATGATATCGACCGGTATCTTTTCTTCCTCGAGGACCCTGAGCACCCCGATGTGCGACAAGCCGTAAGCCGCGCCGCTCCCGAGGACCAGTCCGACGAGCCGCTCTGACCACTCCCGAGCCAAAAAGGTCAGCGTCTTTTCATACCGGTAGCGCTGGGACTGAAGCGACGGCAGCATCGAGAACAAACGGATCTCGGGTACGGGCTCTTGGGTTTCGGCAACAAGGTCCCCGCCCTCCTGCAACGGCAGGATGATCTTGATCTCGTTCTTACTGAAACCAAAGTCCTGGCAAAGCTCCGTCACCTTGTGGTTGGCAAAGGAAAAGACGTCCGTTTTGCTCTCGGCCCACAGATACACCCGCTCCGAATAGTTAAGCGCCTTGACGGCGACCGGGTTGTTACGGTCCGGGAGATAGATCATCAAATAATCGTAATGATAGGTCAGGTAGGTGAGCAGCGTCGCGAATTTTTGTTCCTCCGTGTCTCGACCGTAGTTTTTGGCAAAGTCCAAATAGTCAAAACTCGTCTCGCTCGGGCGTATCGCCTTTTGGACCGCGTCTTCGTGGGACGGATCCATCAACTGAAGGTCAAACCCGGGCCCGCCCTGGTGAAATTCATAAGGCAGGCGGTACCTGAGCTCATCGGAAAGATCCAAGAGCAGGATCTTGCCCCGGGTCTCGGACCGGAGGGCATTCAAAAAATCCACAAGGAAACGCGCCATACCTTCGGACGGTGCAACGCCGTAGAAGGCCGCGATGCGAACTTCCCGTCGGTGGTGGCTGTACCCGAGGTCCTCACGGGTCAGGTGCCGCCCCAAGGAGCGGCTTAAATGGATCGCAAGCGAGGGGATGTCTTGAAGCAACTTGTGGAATCCTTCGGCGCTGATCCTGAGGGCCACGGCGTCGGTCTTGGCCTCCACCGAAGCACTATGGACGTTCCCCGTCAAAAGGGAGGTCTCCCCAAAATGCTCACCGCGGTAAAAATAGAGCAGCGTGGTTTCGGGTTCCGCGCCGCGGGCACGCGTGAAGAGGCGGAACCGGCCGGAAATAATGATGTAAAAAGCGTCCGCTACGGCACCTTCGTGATACACGATGTCGCCGCGTTTGAAGCCCACCAGGCGCGACTGTTCTTCGATCAGTGCTAATTCTTCCGGGGTCAGTGAGGAAAAAAGAGGGATCGGCTCCAGTAAACGGCCGTTCTTGGCTTCCGCCTTCGCTCGCCTGCCAAAAGGAAAGAAGTTCATGGTGCAGATATTATCGGCCGGACCGGGGTTTCACCTTACAGGGGGGGGCGAGAAGCGGTACCGCATTACAAATACGAGAGTCCCGCGTCATAAGGCAGCTCATGTCGGGACCTTATGCTCGAAAGGCACCGGCACATACCGGCCGTGAAAATCGGAAGGAGCTAAAAAAGGGGCCTACCACTCCTGGCTGCGCTCGGGATCGGCAAAGTCGTTGACCTTGGTCTCAAGCCAGTGATTATAAGCGTAGTCCAGGACCCGGAACTTATCGACGGGGTCCATGTTCACCAGCTTGACGCCGTGGTCAAAACCTTGATTGGCCCCTTGCGCCGGTCTTGTCCAAGTCACCACGCCGGAACTGAAGATCGGCTTTGGATCATCCGGGATCAAGATCTCCAAGTCTAGCTGGGCCCCTTGACGGATCGACTGGTCGGAGTTTATTTTTAACCCTTCACGGCACAGGTCGCGGCTTAGACCGCTCCCTTTCAGCGTCGCGCCTTCTATCCCTGTGAACTTGACACTCATGTAAGCATCAAAGCGCTTGAACTTCCGCTTTTCCGTCTCCATCCCCGCCTCCTTTGCTTTCCGGTAAGAGTTTTAGTAGGATCCAGCAGTTTTACAGTTCAATATTCCGAAGACTTCTTTATAGGGTAAATTAACGGCAAACAAACCTCGTTACAAGAAAAGTAACACATGGTCAATTAATTTACAAGAGCGTGGAGCTGCTTTTTTAGCGGCCCGTTCCTGCAGAGAGCGCCTAAATTCGCCGGTGGATTATAATTGTAAACCATTGGTATATAAAGGTTTATCTAAAATTTACAAATTGGACCGGGATAGACAGCGGCAGGCCCCGTAGATGCTGGATAACGGCCTGGAGCTCATCCTTGCTCTTGGAAGATACGCGGATCTCCTCCCCCTGGATCGCGGCTTGCACCTTGAACCCCTGTTCCTTGATCGCCTTCACAATCTCCTTCGCCTTATCCTGCGGGATGCCTTGGACCAGACCGACTTCCTGGCGGAGACATCCTTCGAAGGCTTTCTCCGGCGTTTTGAATTCAAGGGACTTCACGGAAAGCTTCCTGCTGGTCATGCGGGTCTTGAGGATGTCGTGAAGGTTGCGCAGCTTCAGGTCATCATCGGCGACAAGTTTGATCTTCTTTTCGTCCTTGAACAGTTCGATCGTACTCTTGCTTCCCTTGAAGTCGTAACGGGTCTGGAGCTCTTTTTTGGCCTGATTGACGGCGTTATCTACTTCTTGAAGATCAAGCTGGGAGACGATGTCAAACGAGGGTTGCTGCGCCATACCGAAGAGAGGTCAGCCCTTGTCGGGCGAAGGTTCGAGAAACGATCGTAGCCGCTTCCGCGAGGGATCATCGATCTCCAGGAATTCGATCCCCGTATCAAAGGACTTTTTGGTGGATCCCGTTTGCCCGCTCGGGATGACCCACACGCTGCGTCCCAGACACTGGACCGGCGGTTCCCCGTCCTTCAATTCAATGCTGATCGTGCATCGGTCAAATCGGCCCAACGCGTCCTCCAACATCACCGAAACACCCCCCATCCCGATGTCTTCCGTGACGGCCTTGTAAGCCTTCGACTTGCCTTGCGGTTGGACCACGACATCGCAGGTCAAATGAACCCTTTGAAATTTCCTCTTATTGAAACCATCCCAAATAAAATTTGCCATCATACCTTCCTGACAAAAGCGTCCTGAAAGGGGCGCGCGATCTCCCGTGCGAGGAACTTCTTAAGTTCGGACTGAGCTTCTTCCTCCGTCGAATACCCGCCGATGTAGACCACGTAAAACACACGCCCGCTTGGTCTCTTATTTTCCCGAATGAACGCCTTCAGGCTTTCCTCGTTCAATGCCTCCACGACCTGCTCTGCATCCGTGCGACCGGGATACGTCACGATTTGGATCGCGTACTGTCCCTCTCGGGCCTGCTCGACCGGGGCCTGCGACGCCGGCGGTTCGGTCGTGACGACGACCTCTCTTTCCGCGGGACGAGGCCGCGTCCGCGCCGGCGTGATCACGACAGGTCTTTCCTCGCCCTGGACCAGAACTTCGGGAACGACCTCGGGCGCCGCCTGAGACGGGCGACTGCCGGCCTGTCCGGTCTTCATGGCTTCTTCCCGCTGAGAATTAAGCGCGTTCACCCCCCAGAAAAGGGAGAAAACAACGATCACAGCCGCGCTCCAATAAAGGATCTTCCGCAACACAACCCGCCTGGGATCGGCAGCAGTTTTTAAACCACAGCACACCGCGCTCAAAGCGGTTGCAAAAAAAGTCACCTTCTTTTCCCCAATCATGGCCGGACGATAGCGTGTCTGGGCATCAACCTTGTCACTCTGTCCCGATTTCTTTTTTTCAAACTCAGGTAGGGCAGTCGTCCGGGATATGTTCTCGGGAGCCCGGATCACAGGACGGTTCGACCGGGCAGTCGTCCCCGTTTCGCTGGCCGAAACGGACGGTGCGCTAAAAAGGTCCGGAGCCGGCCCGGTCCCTTTAGTCTCGAGCTCGTCCTGATCTTTATCTTTGGGCTCGCGGTCCCGGAAAATGGTCCGGCTTTGTCCCGCCCCGAACTCGCCATACAATTTTCGGTGGATCTCGGATTCGGAGAGCGGTGCGCTGGACGGGTCCTTTGCGTTCTTCCTTTTTGAAAACAAACCCATGTCAGGACTTCCCCTTCGAAATGTGATCCGCTGCGGCAAGCGGCAAGGACAATTTGACCAGCTCGATCGGCCCCAGGACAATATGCCCGCGCTGCACAAAACCGTTTTTTTTGCAAAGGTCGATCGCCGCCGCCATTTTAGAGGTGGTCTTAAAAACGATCTCTTCATAACCGACTTCGCGACAAAATTCAAGCGCCCGATCGATCAACCGTTTACCGATCTTCAAGTTACGATGCGTCCGGGCAACGAACAATCGGCGGAGAAGGGCCGTTCTCTCATCCTCTTTTTTGACCGCCACCGTTCCAACCACACGATGCGTCGCGTTGTCCAAGGCCACAAAAAAAGCCTCTCCGATCCCGCCGTAGGCCTTGCTGATACATTCAACGTCCTCGACGGGGTACGCATGCTTCGCGTCATGGAACTCCTTGTCCATGAT
This sequence comes from Candidatus Omnitrophota bacterium, assembly GCA_019052695.1. Lineage (GTDB taxonomy): Bacteria > Omnitrophota > Omnitrophia > Omnitrophales > Aquincolibacteriaceae > Pegaeibacterium. The sequence continues at coordinate 21,177 of JAHQRI010000009.1, read as the reverse complement.
GGAATTGATCAGATCAATGACTGCCCGCTCGTCATCCTGCGTGGACCTTCGGATCGTGATCATGATCGATTCAAACCCCTTTAAGCCTTTTTAGCGTCACCGGCAGACTTCGCGGCGGGCTTCGCGGCAACCTTTGCCGCCGCAGCGGGCGCCCCGGCGGTCGCGGAAGCGGCTGCTCCCTCAGCGGCGCCTTCGGCCTTCGCCTCTTTGACTTTTTTCATCTTGATCTTGAGCGACTTCACCTTGGGAAGATTATAAGGTGAACTCGCCTCTCCCCATTTGCCCAATTCCTTGAGTTTTTTGACACGCTCAAAACGTTTGAGGACATTTCGGTGTTTGGTTCCGACGCTATCAAAACGCAAACTCGGATGCTGAGACATAAGACAATCGACTCCTTTGCAGTTGAAATGGACCCGTCCGCGCAGTATCGCAGCCGGAGGACGTTATTATAACGAGTGAATCACAGATTGGCTAGTGTCGCGTTGAAAATATTTTAAGAGTCGGCGTGAAATTGCGGTCCCCTCTCAATCCCAAAGCCGACCAGCATCCATCCCGCTCCCCCGGAGCCGCTCGGGGTCACTCCCGAATTTCAAGCCGGGATCGTCCGGACGTAGGCGTCAAGAGTGACCATGCGCTGCGCCCGGAGTTGTTTGAGGGACTGGGTGGCCTCCTGCCGGGTCTGGAACGCCTCGATGCAGACTTGAAAAAACTTGCCGCTGGGGATCACGAACGCGGAGTGACCCAGTTTTTTGATGCGCTGGACCTCACGGTCGGCCGCAGACTGGGTCACGTAAGTGATGTATTGGATCGTGTATTTTCCGTCCGGCTTGGGCACAGCGACTTCTGGTTTGGGGAATTCGGGCGAAGAAACGGCGGGCTTGACCTGAGCCACAGGCCCGGGCACAGACGTGACTGGAACGACCGGCAGTTCCGCGACCACCTGCGGCACATCCGCCGGCACGGCGTCTTCGCTTGCCACGGATCTCGCTGGACGCGCCTCACCGGTCCAGCGCCGGCCTTGTTCGACGCCCCAGCAGTAGGCCAGTACGCAAAACACAAGAAGCAGAAGCGCGAGTCCGATCGCTTGGTCAAGCCGCAAAACAATGGATGTCCGCTCAATAAAAGTGGGCTTCAACGGCGCCACCGACTCCTGCGCCTTTGGGATCGACAGATCAAATAATTCCGACTGCATGGGGATTTACCTCCGCAGGTCAATTTACGGCAATCCCCAGTTAAAATTTAATGCTTTTGGGATTTTTTTCGAAAAAATGATCACAAAAACACGCGGGCGAGGGACTCGGGAACGTTCTCGCGGGGCACGCCCACACGCCCCGAAAAAGATCCGTCAAGGGATGGCCCCCGGCGAGTCAATCGCGGGGAGAATACGTTCAGCGGGCAAGTTGGATCCGGCGAGGAGGCCACCAGATCATAAAGGCCTTACCGATCAGGTCTTTTTTGGGGACAAATCCCCATTGGCGGCTGTCCGCCGAGTGGGCGGAGTTGTCCCCCAATGCAAAAAAATGGTCCGAAGGGACCCGAACGACCTGTCCGGACTTCCCGTAGTCCCAATCCTCGGTGTTGTAATAGGTGTGGACCCCGAAAGGCGGCTCGGTCATCGGATTTCCGTTCACGAGGATGACCCCATTACGGATCTCCACGGTGTCCCCGGGTAAGCCCACCAGCCGTTTCACAAAGTCCTTCTTGCGGTCCAGCGGGTATTTGAACACGATGATATCCCCCCGCTCCGGCGGGCGAAAACGATAACTAAGCTTGTCAACGAAGATCTTGTCATGTTCCATGAACGTAGGCTTCATGGAACCCGTCGGGATCTTGTAAGGGCCGAAAATGAAGGTGCGGATGAAGATCGCGAGCAGCGCCGCGATCAGAAGCGGCTCGCCCCAATTCTTCCACTTTGCCCAAAGCCACCGTTTCGGCTCGCTCCGCGCCTGCCGCAAATTGGCAGCGATCCGGTCGCGGAAGATGAAGACGAGGACCAAGAGCGCCGGAGGCACCCAGAGGTAGCGTTGGATCAGCGCGAAATAATCCGTCTCCACGTCACTCCACCTTCAAAATGCTGATGAACGCTTCCTGCGGCAGGTCGACACGCCCGATCTTCTTCATGCGCTTCTTCCCCTCCTTTTGACGTTCCCATAATTTACGCTTTCGCGTGATGTCCCCGCCGTAGCATTTGGCGGTCACGTTCTTTTTGATCGCGCTGATCGAGTCGCGGGCGATGATCTTGGAGCCGATCGCCGCCTGGATCACGACCTCGAACATCTGTCGCGGGATGACTTCTTTGAGTTTCTCGACCAAGGCCTTGCCCCGCGGATACGCCTTTTCCCTCCAAGTAATGATCGCGAGGGCGTCCACCGGCTCCCCGTTGATCAGGATGTCCATCTTGACCAACTCGGACGGCTTATGCCCGATGAACTCATAATTGAGCGACCCGTAGCCCGCCGTGAGCGACTTGATCTTATCATAGAAATCCATCACGACCTCGGAAAGGGGGATCTCATAGGTCAGGATCGCCCGCGTCGCGTCCAGGTATTCCGTACTCTTGTAGGTACCTCTTCGGTCCTGGCACAGCTGCATGATCACCCCCAGCGCCGTCGACGGGACCATGACATGCGCGCGGATGTACGGCTCTTCCATGATCTCGATCTGCTGCGGCGGGGGTAGCTTGGTGGGATTATCAAGCTCAAGGATCTCCCCTTTGGTCGTAAGGATCTTGTAGACCACGCTCGGCGCCGTGATGATCAACTCCAGATTGAATTCCCGTTCGAGGCGCTCCTTGATGATGTCCATGTGCAGCAGCCCCAGGAACCCGCAACGATAACCGTAGCCGAGCGATGCGGACGACTCCGGTTCGTATACAAAGGACGAATCGTTCAGGCGGAGTTTCGCAAGGGCGTCGCGCAACGCGGTGAAATCCTTCGCCTGGATCGGATACAGACCGCAGAAAACCATCGGCTTGACGTTTTGGTACCCGGGCAACGGTTCGGCCGCGGGGTTGGTGGCCAGCGTCAAGGTGTCGCCGATCTTCACGCCCGCGATCTCCTTGATGTTGGCGTTCAGGTAACCGACGGCTCCCACGCTCAGTTCGGTGACCGGTTCGGGGTTCGGGTTGAAGATTCCGATCTGGTCGATCTCGTGAGGGGTCCGGGTCTGCATCATGAGCACCTGGTCCTGCGAATGCAAGGTCCCGTCGAAAACACGGAAATACGCGATGACGCCTTGATAGCTATCGAACTTGGAGTCAAAGATCAGCGCCTTGAGGGGTTTTTCGGGATCTCCCTTCGGGGGCGGGATGCGTTCAATGATCGCTCGAAGGATCTCCTCCGTCCCCTCGCCCGTCTTGGCACTGGAAAAAAGAATGTCCCGGGCCTCGACACCGAGAAAATCCTTGACCTCGTCCCGTACCCGCTCAGGCTCCGCGGTCGGAAGATCGACCTTGGTGACGATCGGCACGATCGCCAAATTGCGTTCCATCGCCAGGTAAAGGTTGGTAACGGTCTGGGCCTGGATCCCCTGACCGGCATCGACGAGCAGTAAAACCCCCTCGCACGCCGCAAGGCTCTTTGAGACCTCATAGGTGAAATCAATGTGTCCCGGCGTATCGATCAGGTTAAGCCAATAGTCCTGATACCGGATGCGGACAGCGCGTGCCTTGATCGTGATCCCGCGCTCTCGCTCAAGGTCCATGTCGTCAAGGATCTGCTCGCGGAATTCGCGCTTACTGATCGCACCTGTATGGAGCAGGAGACGGTCGGCCAGCGTGGATTTCCCGTGATCGATGTGCGCAATAATGGAAAAGTTGCGGATCTTCTTGGGGTCCATCCCGTTAGAAAAGCAGTCCTGTCTGAATTTGATTGATCAAGCAAACACGAGAAAACATAAGCGCAACACGTGACCGGTTGAATCTTTTGATTTTTGAACGGGATGCTTCAGGAAAAACGCCGGGTCAACTCGCGGAATTCCGCGATCGCCTGGCCGCGATCCTTCTTCCCAAAAATGGCGCTCCCCGCGACCAAGACATCCGCGCCCGCCTCCAGAGCATGGGGTGCAGTCCGTGGGTCGATGCCTCCGTCCACGGAGATCAGTTTCGGAAAATGAGCCCTCAGCCGCCGGACCTTATCCATCGTCTCGGGCATGAACGCTTGTCCGGCGAACCCGGGCTCAACCGACATCACGAGCACCAGATCCAGGTCGTCCAAAAGCGGATAAAGCTCCTCAACCGGTGTCTTGGGCCGCAGCGAGATACCGGCCTTTGCTCCGAGGTGCCGTATCTCCCGCAACGTTTTTCGCACTTCTTTTTCCGCTTCAAAGTGGACCGTGATCCAATCCGCCCCAGCCATTTTAAATTCGGCGATGTAGCGCACGGGCTCTTCGATCATCAAGTGAACGTCCAGCGGCATGCCCGTGACCTTGCGGACGGCCTTGACCACCAGAGGGCCGATCGTCAGGTTGGGCACAAAACGTCCGTCCATAACGTCCACGTGAAGCCAATCGGCGCCCGCCTTTTCGACTTCGCGGATCTCCTCGGCAAGACGGCTAAAGTCCGCAGAAAGGATACTGGGCGCAAGCAAGATTTTTTTCACGAGGCCTCCTTAAGAGCCTTCGATCACAAGACCGCAGGTGATCTCTTTCTGCATCCGCGGCGGGACCGGCCCGATCAACGCGAGATTAAGACCGCGCGTCGCGAAGATCCGACGCGAAACCTCCCGGATGTCTTCCGCCGTGACCGCCTCCACCTCCCGGCGGATCTTTTCCTTGTCCGGAAGCTCTCCGGAACAAAGGAACCGCTCTCCCGCCCACAAAAGGTGGTCCAGGGTGTCCTCCACTCCCATGTAAACTTGGCTCATAAAATAATCCTTGGCGCGCCTTAATTCGCCGGGCCGGACGAGGGTCCTGCGGACCTTCGCCAGCTCTTTTAAGATCACGCGAACGGCCTGACCGGTCTTTTTTGTTTCAACCCCGGCGGAGATCGTGAAGGCTCCCGCATCCTGATAGGCGGCAATACTGGATTTGATCTCGTAGGCGAGACCCCGTTTCTCCCGCACTTCTTCAAAGAGGCGGCTCGACATATTGGCGCCCAGCACGATGTGAAGAAGGCCGAGTTTGTAACGGTCCGGGTGAAGACGCGGCAACGCATGGAGCCCCACCACCAGGTGAGTTTGCTCGGTATTTTTCTCGTAAAAATTCGTCCGAGGTTTCGTCTGTGCGTTCTCCGCCCGTACGAACCGCGACTTAGCTCGGGCTTTCGCGCCCGGGAACATGGCTTGGATCCGGGCGCATACCTCCTCGTGCACGATCTCACCGGAGACGGAGACCAGGATGTTGCTGTGGTGATAATAATCTTTCTTGTAACCCAGAACATCCGCCCGCGTCATCCGCGAAACCGCCTCCGGCGTCCCTGAGAGCGTTCTCCCCAAGGGCTGCCGGGGCCAAAGCAATTCCCCCAAGAGATCCTGAACGTGATGGGAAGGAAGATCCCGGTACATTTTGATCTCCTCCAAGATCACGGTCCTTTCTTTGACCAGCTCCACATGCGGGATCGTCGCGTTCATCACCATGTCGGAAAGCACGTCAAGCGCCCGGTCGTAATGCCGCCTGAGGATCTTGGCGAAATAGCACGTCGCTTCTTCCCCGGTGAAAGCGTTCAAGACGCCTCCCACGCCCTCGATCTCTTCTTTGATCTGCCGGGTGTCGCGCTTGCGCGTTCCCTTGAACAGCATGTGTTCCAAAAAATGGGAAACACCGGAAAGCCTTCGCGGTTCATACCGGCCGCCGGTTTTTACCCAGATCGCCACCCCCGACGAATCTCGTTTGGCCATCGGGACCGTCAAAAGGCGCAAACCGTTCTCAAACTCGGTAACTTGATAATCTGTCATAGAAATCGAAGACCGCGAACTCCGGTCTCCTTCCTTTTTTAATTTTGGTTAGGGGGCTTCACCGCGACACGAATGCCCGCCCCTTAAAACGCGGTTCCTTGTTTCCGCTGGCTATCCACATAGCTCTGGAGGACACGCTGTGCGGCCAACTGATCGATCACCTCTTTGCGCTTTGAGCGGCTCACATCGGCCTCAAGCAGAACCCGCTCGGCCTCTTTGGTCGACAGCCACTCGTCCCAAAAGACCACCGGCGCGCTCCATTTCGTCTTAAGCCACTCCGTATCATCCGCCACTTTTTGTGCCGCGGGGCCGATCGCCCCTTTGAGCGTTCGGGGAAAACCGATCACGATCTTTTCAACCTTATGAGCATGAACAAGCGCCTGGACCTCGGCCGCAAACTTCTCGCGCCCCTGCCTCAGGATCGTCTTAAGGGGGAACGCCAGGGAGGTCCCCGCCGGCACGATCGCGACGCCCACCCTCTTTTCGCCGAGATCAAGTCCCAGAAGCGCCGCGTTCATCGCCCGTGAACGGCCCGTGCCATGGCCCCGATGAACCGCTCGGCCGGGACGAGGCCGCGTTTCAATCGTTCGATCACCGCGCTCCCGACGATCACACCGTCACTCATCTGCGCAATGGCGCGAGCCTGCTCCGGCGTCGAAACTCCGAATCCGACCAGGACCGGCTTGGCGGTCATCCGTTTGAGCTTCTTCAAATGCTCCCGAAGGTCCCCCGGGATCGCCGCCCGAGCCCCTGTCACGCCGCGGAGTGAGACATAATACACGAATCCTTGCGAACGGCGGACAAGTTCTTTGGACCGCTCACCGGTCGTCGTGGGCGCGACGAGAAGGACCAGGCGAAGCGCGCTTTGCCTGCAGTGCTTCTCGAACTCCGGTTCTTCCCCGGGAGGAAGGTCGGGGATGATCAACCCGTCCAAACCCGCCTCCCGCGCGTCATGAGCGAACGTTTTTATCCCGTACGCGTAAACAGGATTGAGGTAACCGAAGAACACGATGGGGACACGACACCCCTTCCGCCGGACCCGGCGCACGAGCGCAAAGGCGTCAGCGATCGAAAGTCCGTGCTTCAAGGCCCTTTCCGATGAGTATTGGATCGTCGGTCCGTCGGCCAACGGGTCCGAGAACGGGAAACCGAGCTCGATGATATCGACGCCCGATTTTTCCGAAGCAAGGATGAGTCGTTCGGTCGCGGCCGTACTTGGAAATCCGCAGGTCAGAAAAACACAAAAAAGTTTGTGCCGTCCCGTTTTCGCCGCGCGGATCTTCCGGTCGAGAAAATTGATCGTCCCCATTTCAGACCTTCCAATATTTTTGAACGGTGGCGATATCCTTATCCCCGCGGCCCGAAAGGCAAACAACGATCACATCCGTTCCTCGTGTTCTCGGCATCAGCTTCGGCAGATAAGCCAAAGCGTGCGCGGACTCGAGCGCCGGCATGATCCCTTCGCAGCGGGTCAACAACCCGAACGCCCGCAGCGCCTCACGGTCCGTCGCAGCTTCATAACGCACGCGTCCAGAATCCTTCAGATAAGAATGTTCGGGGCCCACCGAAGGATAATCCAATCCGGCCGAAACCGAATGCGCGAGTTGCACCTGACCGTCCTTGTCCTGCAATAAATAGCTTTTCATGCCGTGAAGGATGCCGGTACGCCCCTTCATCATGGTCGCCGCGTGATGGCCGCTCGCGACCCCCTCCCCCGCCGCTTCCACACCGATCATGCGGACCTTCGGGTCCCGCAAAAAATCATAGAAAAAACCGATCGAATTGCTCCCGCCGCCGACGCAGGCGATCAGGTAGTTCGGAAGTTGATGGGCAGCCCTGAGCACCTGGACACGGGTTTCCTTCCCGATCACCGACTGGAAATCCCGCACCATCAGGGGATAGGGGTGGGGCCCGGCAACGGAACCCATCAGGTAGTGGGTATCCTCAACATGGGCCACCCAATCACGGATCGCTTCGTTCGTCGCGTCCTTTAGCGTCTGGGACCCGGAATACACCGGCCGGACCTCCGCGCCGAGAAGTTTCATTTTGTAGACGTTCAGCGCCTGCCGCTCGATGTCCACCACTCCCATGTACACCACGCATTGAAGGCCGAAAACACGCGCCGCAGTCGCCGCGGCCACACCGTGCTGTCCGGCACCCGTCTCCGCGACGATCCGTTTTTTCCCGAGCCTCTTGGCCAACAACCCCTGGGCCAACGTGTTATTGATCTTGTGGGCGCCGGTATGAAGTAGGTCCTCCCTTTTTAAAAAAATGCGCCCTCGGCCGAAATGCGCCGTGAGGTTCGCGGCTTCATAAAGCGCGGTCGGACGCCCCGCATAATTTTCCAGATAATAACGGAGTTCCTCGCGGAACTTTTTTTCGCGTCTTAATTGACGGTAGGCCCGGGTCAGTTCCACACACGCCTTCATGAGGGTTTCGGGAACGTACCTCCCGCCGTAAGGGCCAAAATGTCCCGAAGCGTCCGGTAATTTTTTTTTGCCGGAAGATCGTCTCTGGCTCATATTTTGACCTCGGCGATATCCGCCTCTTTGACCCATCCGCTTTCCCCGTTCGTCAAAAGCACCCGGCTCCAGTCCTCCCGACGGTCCACCACGAACAGCTTGATCCCTTCCCCCATGCGGAAGGCCACCTGGTCGTGTTCGGACGGGCCGTAACGGGCCTCACATTCCTTTTGGGTCACGATCGCGTCACGGATCATGTCCTGCTGCACATGCTTCCCGAAGGCGACCAAGCCGGTCAACACCAGCAGCAGCGCAAGGGCTTTCCGCCATCCGTCCCAAAAAACTCCCCCGCCCCGCAAAAAACAAAAAATCCCGCTCAGCAAAAAAACAAGGGTCACGATCAGCACCGCAAACAGGGCCTCCTGCTGCGTGATGTAACGCAAGGATGCATCCACGGTCTTCAGGTACCAATTCCGCCCGTCCTCGACGCGGTATTCGAGAAGGTCCCTCGCGTGGCTGAGGTTGCGCCGGATGTCCTGATCGCGAGGGGTGAGAAGCAACGCCTTTTCGTAGTTGAGAATGGCCGCGCTCAATTGTCCGAGCCTTACGCGAGCATTCCCCAGGTTGTAATAATACGCCGCGACACGCGGTTCTTTTGTTATCAGGTCCCCATAAAGGCTCGCGGCCTTTGCGTAATCCCCCGTCCGATAACTGTGATTGGCTTCCTGAAAGGCCGCGTTCTCCTGCGCCCGAGCGGGGACCGCCGCACACGATGCCACCACGAGCCCAAAGATCAACCCCAAAAACCGTCGCCTCATTTCATCCTCTCGATACGGTTGACCGTTTCCTGAAAGATCCTCAGCCCAACTTTTTTAGAAGCCTGAGGGATACTTCCCTTCCCGAACCGCGATTCGTCGCAAAGGTGATAAAGCGATAACACGTCTTTCAAATGGGCATCATCGGCCCCGAAATGCTCCGTCAGGACCGCTTCCAGATCTTGCCGGGTGACCCCGTACGCCGAGAGGTTCCACTTGTCCGCGATATACTGCGTCATGGCGTGTTCCAGTTCTTCGAAGAAAATCCCGACGTCCTCGGCCCGGGACGACGAGGCCCGTTTTTTCAGTTTTTTCATATACGCGGCGGCCGTGGCCCGGGCCCTTTTACGCCGGCGTAACCCTTCGTCCCTGGAATAGACCCGTTCCCGACGGTCTTTGAGCCAGAGTCCCAAGAATACCAAAGCGAGAAAAAAATCGGCCCACGCCACCACGCGGTAGATCGTGTCGATCAGCGCGGTGGACCCGGAAACACGCTCCTGGATATAATGAATGTCCTTGCCCTCAAGCGTTACCTTTTTCTTGAACATCTCGTTCCCCGACAGTGCCGCGGGCATTTCGAAGGATTGGTCGGAATGTTCGACCGTGATCGGGAAATTCGGCGTTCGCAGCGTGACGTACTTCTCCTGCCGCGGGTCGAAATAACTGAACTCCAGAGGGGGAATGAACGCGTTCCCTTCGTCTTTGGGGATAAAGACGACCTCAAAGCTCTTGGTTCCGCCGATCACGTTCCCGGTCTTAAAAAGTTTAGAGCTCGCGTCCGCGTCATAGGTCTTGAATCCGGTCAAGGGGGGAAGCTTCGGCCGGTTGATGGTCTCAATGTTCCCCTCGCCCTCGATAACGGCCTTCAACGTGACCGGTTCGTTCTGTTTCACCCGGTCCTTGTCCAGGTTTGCCGTCAGGCGGAACGAGCCGACCGCGCCCTGGAAACTATCCGGCTTTCCTTTTTCTGGCAAAGGTTTGACGGTCAGCTGGATCGGCGGCGGATTCAATAATCGATTCTGACGCCGCGCAAAAAAAGCTCCCCCGCTGAAAAAACTGTCGCTAAAGAATTCGTCAAAAGCGCTGCCCTGGGGTTCTTCGCGGACCGAAACCTTGAGGCTCCCGGGCCGGATCGTCTAATTCCCGGGCGCCGTCGGGAAAAGGGCGAGTTTTTTAACGTCCGCCTTTACATAGCGCCTCCCCCCTACCGTCACCGTTTCGCGCTCGATCTCCCGTTCCATGGGGAACTCCTCGATCCAGAACCCGCTCGTCTCGGCCTCCTTGTCAAATCCTTCATACCGGGTATCGTAACGGGTATAAAGCGAATAGGTCAGGACCAGCTGTTCATTCTGATACACGCTTTTCCGGTCGATCCAGGCCTGGACAAAAATGTTCTTGTCCCCCCCCGGAGAAACGACAGGATCGGATTCCTGCGCCGTCGCAGGGGGTAAAGAGGCCGGCAGGGTCGACGGAGAGACCGTCGCGGGGACCTGGCTTGCGGGCCTAAGCGGTGCTCCCGTCACCTCAATAGCGATCGGGTTCGTGCGGAAAACTTGCTGTCCGACGGCGACCTCGATCGCCGCCAATTGGTATGTGCCGGGCTTTTGGGGGATCAAGGTATAACTAAATTCGACGTTGGACGCCGAAACCCCGTTCACGAACGTAATGTGGGAGGCCCGGCCCGTATAAAAGGCATCCACACCGTCAAGCTTGGGAAGCCGGGGCGCCTGAAGGTTCGTCGTCTGCCCCGTAACCCGGATGCTCAGACGGACTTCCTCCCCCACCGTCACCGACTGTTTGTGGACGGTAGCGGTCACGCCGACTTCTTCGGCAAGAAGAAGACCCGGTGCAAGAATGCTGAGAACGAATAGGACAACTGTTAGTGATTTTTTCATCGGATGATCAAAGAGAATGTATTCTATAGCAATCACAACATAAATTCAAACAACGAGTTAAGCGCTGAACGCTCTTTCAGAAGTTTGTCGAGCAAAAGATCCAAATCTTCCGGCGTCCTGACCCGGGCTTGGATATCAAAACCTCGCTCTTCGAACCCATCGGCCGGACGAATGCTGAGATTTTTGGCCCCGCGAACGATAAGGCCGCTGCGGTCCTCAAAAGTTTTGAGATGATCCTCATAAGCGGGAAAACGTATCCACTTGATCCGGCCAAAAAGCTTGTCCGCCTTGGTCCTCAAATCCATCCCGGGGCGTTCCAACCCTTCCATGAGCCGATGTTCCCGAAATATCGACCCAAGGTCCTTTCCGGTAACTTTGACAACGTCAACAAGCCACTCCGCCGCCTGTAAGACCTGGGAACTCGTGAATTTCACGCCCCGAACGGCTTCATCGGCAAAATACGCCTGATCCGCCAGTGACAAACGGCTTAAGGGGAGTGCCCCGCGGAACGGGATCGCACCGTCCTCGAAAAGATCGCTCAACGACCGGGGAAAAAGCCGGGCCTTCCGATAAAGCTCAAGGACCGCGAGGTCCCCCGTCAGCCCTAAAAGTGGCATGACAAATTCCCGGAGCTCCTCCTCGCTGAACCCAAGTCGCTCCGCCAAGGCTATAGCCAGGACACGGTCCATTACGGAGCAGGACTGCCGCCAGTTCGAGACCAAATTCAGGATGAACGCGTCCCGCGGTTCGATCGAGCCGGCCAAAAAGACGGGGACCTCTCGCGAGCCGTTCGCGCGGGCCGCAATGAAACGGCGGTGTCCGGCGATGAGAGCGGGCCTCGCTCCGCCCGTCACGATAAGCGGCGTCAAGACCCCCGCACGTTGCACGGAGACCTTGAGGAAGGCATCTTCCAGCCGGTACCGGTAGTTCCACGGCATCCGCTTTGAGATCTTCGAAACGCTCAGGACCCGGAAAGCGTATCGAGCCATTCAGCCTCCAAATGTTTCGGCGTGCGTCCCAAAACCTCCGCAAGCGCCTCCTCCGCGTTTTTACCCTCCTTGAATTTTTCGAGAAGCGTCTTGACCCGGTACATCTGATAGCGTCCGATCAGGTAGTCGACGAACTTAAAAGACTGCTGATAAAAACGCACTGCCTCCAGGGGATCCTCTGCCTCGGCGGGCGCCTTCACCGAAAAAAGCTGCTCGAGGGGGATCAGAGCACCCTTTTTCGCCGTCACGTTGAACACCCGGAGGTCGATCGGGCGAATTTTGTTCTCCTCGTACTGCGCGAGCCCTTCATGGAGCCAGGCGGGGGCACGCATCCCGCTCATCGCGGCAACGAATGCGTGGGTCATTTCATGGATAAGGGCCGCACGGAGGTCAATGTTGATCTCATTCCCCTGATAGGACGGAAGCCGGATCTTGCCGTCATAGAGGCCCCCGACCCAACCGGATTGGCCCGTCGCGTCATGGAACTGGTCGCGGTCATAAAACAACACGACGATCTTATGATTGAAATAGTACCCCATGTCCTGGGAGATCTGACGATAACCTTCCCGCAAAAGCTGTTGAAGCTCGGAACCTTCGTATCCTTCATCCCCTTTCCGGTACTTAATGATGAAATGCTCCTCGCCGTAAGTCCCAAGGTCTTTCTCGATCACGCGTTCCTGCTGTAATTTTTCGATCTTCTTACGCAGACGCGGTGAAGGGTTCAGCGAAAAACTTTTCTTGAAATACTCCTCGGCATCGTGATGGTCCTGCTGGAGGTTCGCGATCTCCCCCAAAAGTTCAAGCGCCAGCGGGTTCCGCGACTCCAGACTGAGGGATTCCTGCGCCGCCTGCTTGGCCAGTTCGTACTCGTTCTTTTCGAAGAACTTGACCGCATCGTTGTAGAACGAGATGGCCATCGGCAGCATGGGTGCTTTGCCGCTCAGGTTGCGATAAAATTTCTGGATCTCGATCCGTTGCAGGCGCTCGACGGACTCCGCGTCTCGGTTTTCGTCCGGGGGCGCGGCCACACAGAGTGCGCCGGCACACAAAACCGAACAAACCGTTAACCCATAGAAAATCTTTTTCATACTGTCCTTTGAGTTTGAATGCCCTTCCCGAATATTTTTATAGGACCTCGATCCTTTAGCTCCCCGCCTTCGTTGGGATGACAAAAAAATCATCGCATTAAGGGTTTTTATACGCTTCCGCTTTTTTGATCCGTTTGCCGATCGAGGGATGGTCGTAAAAAAACCATTCGTACCAGGCTGGCGGATCGAAATCCGCCAAATTCTGCTCCCCCAACTTTCGCATGCACGAAATAAAAACATGCGGATTGTCGCAGGCCGCGAGCGCGAAACGATCAGCCGCGTTCTCCCGCCGGCGCGCGTAGCCGTTCATCAGCGGCATCAGGATCAAATTCACAGCATAAAAGATCAGGAACAAAAGCGGCAGCCCGGCCACATTCGCGGCAGAATCCAGGTTCAACGGACGCGACAGCAGGTCGATCCCCCAAAAACCGACCGCGAAAGCGATAAGCGACGCCATCAGCCCAAACCCCAGAAGGCGCCAAACATCATGGTTCTTGTAATGTCCCAGCTCATGCACCACCACGACCTCAACCTCGGGATGCGTGAAATTTTCGATCAGCGTGTCGCTCAGAACGATCCGTTTTGTTTTTCCGATCCCCATAAATGCGGCATTGGCCTTGCGGGTCGTTTTGCTCAGGTTTAAGGAATAGACGTTCTTTGCCGGCATCTGGAACCGCGCGGCGAGCGCAAGGACCTTCGTCTCAAGTGCCGTGTCTTCCATTTTCCCGTACTTGTAAAAAAGAGGCACGATGAGGACCGGAAAAACCTTCCCCAGGATATAACTGACGAACGCGTAACCGCCCCAAGCCCAAAGCCACCAGTGCGAGGGGCTTTTCCGAATAATGAAATACAAGAATTCGATGAGAACGAGCGATAACACAAATGACAAGATCGCTTTTTTCAGGAACTCGACGGCCCATTGCCCGAAAGTCTGGTTCGAGAGGCTGAAACGGTGTTCAAGCACAAATCCGGAATAATACGCGAGCGGCAGGTCGAAGATCAGGAAGTAAAGCGAGAAGAGGAAGAAATAGAGGGCGACCGTTCCCCAGTCGTTCCCACCTGTCAACGCGACGGCATTCGCCCGCATCCCGAACGTCAGCCCGCTCGAGAGAAGGATCACAAGCAGCGCCGGCGTCAGGAATAAATGAAAAAGCGTGAGTCGCCGGCGGATCCGTTGGTATTCCGCAGCTTTCGTTAAATTTCCCGGAGAGTCTTCCATGCCCCTTATCCCCTGCCCCTGTTCTCTAAAATTCCGTTAAAACTCCGAAATGGTCCGACGGGAAGATCCCGTCCGCGGAAGGCTGATCAAAAACGACCTTTGAGGAACGGATCTTGGAAAAGGCCCCGGTTTTCTCCCGGATAAAAATATAATCGATCCGTCGTTCCGCCATTTTTTCCTTCTCCGCGAGCGCGTAAGGATTGCGGTAATCCCAAGTGAGGCCGGGCTTCCCCGGGTTCGCTTCCGCGAACGTGTCGACCCAGCGCTCTGTTTCGCGCAGGAACCCGATCGGCATCGTATGCGGCGCCGTGTTGAAATCGCCCGTGATCGCGCACGACAAGTCGCCGGCCTTCGATCTTACAAATGCGACGAGTTCTTGGGTCTGTTTCATTCGGATATCATGTTCATCGGCCCGCCAGGAAAGATGCGTGTTAAAAAGCGCGATAGGTTCCTTACCCGCGTCCACCCGCACATAAAAGGCATACCGCAAATAGTCCTCGGTCGGCGACTGCGTGTGCATGATATGGCATATCTGTTCGACCAGTTTGAACTTGGAGAGAAAGATCAGTCCGGAGTGTTGACCGCTCACGGCAAGGTAAGGATATCCGGACCTCTTCCGGACCTCGGCGGCCCAATCCATATTGAAGACTTCCTGGAACCCGACGATGTCCACGCCGTATTCGCGCAGCCCTTTGAAGATCAGCTCCCAACGTTCACGCCACGGCCCGCGTTCTTGCCAGGTATTTAATGTTAAGATTTTCACCGCTGAACCCCTTAGATTTTTAACTCCCTCAAATCTCTTCGCCTGGCGCAACGGTCAACGAAATACCATACCATTATCGTTGCGCGTTGAACTTTGCGCGTTGCGCGACGCTTTCAGTTTTTTACGTGCCTCATTTTTTCAAGCCTTCCGATCATCTCATGCCGGATCTTCTCTTTGGCTTCTTCCAAAGAATGGTCACTAAGATCCCGGAGCGAAACGGGGCGCCCGATCGACACGACGAATGTACTGCGTTTGCGCAGGAAAAAACTTTTTTTCGGTAGCGCCGTCCCGGTCCCGTCCACCACGATGGGAAGCAGTTCGACGTCATTCTCCCGGGCAATTTTAAAAGCCCCCATCTTGAACGCGTGGATCTTGCCATCCGGGCTGCGGGTCCCCTCCGGAAAAAGAAGGACGCTCAGACCTTTGCCCAAAAGTTCCACGATCCGGCGCACGGCCTTGCGCCCGCTTTCGTGGCTTGCGCGGTCCACCGGAACGTAACCAGCGCAGGCCATCGCCCATCCCATGAACGGCACAAAAAAAAGCTCCTTTTTGGCCAGGAATTTGAAATTAAGAGGCAATGCCGCGGTTACCGCGAGAATGTCCAGAAGACTTTGATGATTGGAGACCACAAGATAGTTTTTCCCGGGTTGAATGTTCTGCTCCCCGACCACCCCCAAACGCCACAGTGGGTTCCACCGGATAATCCCTCGGGCCCAGAGCACCGATATCCCGTGAACCAGACGACGGGAACCTTTATCGAAAAGAAGCGAAAGCGGGAGCACAATTAAAACGTCCAGCGTCGAGAAAAAGACGGTCAGGGCCAAGACCCCGGCCCACATGATCACCGAGTAAAAAAGCCCGGCCCCAAAACTGAGCGTCTCTTGTTTGCGAATTTTCACCCCGTTAGATCTCCCGGATAATCATTTCTGAAATACCCCTTAAAACCTACCCCCCAAAAAACGCTCCCGTTATCTCTAGCAATAGATCTAACGGGGTTCATAAGGGAGGCATTCTATCGGAATTTCCGACCCCTGTACACTCCCGCCCATCCGACCCCAGGGGGTTAAATGAACGCAAGCATCACTTGATCGTCTCGGTTGAATATAAGAGAAATGGCTTGAAGATTAAGCGGAAGCCTGGATGCTGAGCAGGCCTTGGATCTCGGACAAGATCTTCGAAACCAGCGCCCGGAGGCCTTCCATATTGAACTGGTACCTTCGGCCCGATCTTTGGATCGCTTGATTCGTCTTTTCGCTCAGGGTCTCTCCCTTGAGAAGCTCCTGCGCAAATGCCGTGGTCATCACCGTTCCGGCCGTATCCAAAGCCTCACCGTCCATCGTGGTGACGTTCGACGGCCTCTCGACCAAAGCCGCGGGCAGCACATCACGGAAATCCTCAAGTTGCACGCATACACCGGAAGTCGCCGTGACCACGTAAGTCTCCATCGCCGCGGCCGTCCCCGCCGTCCGGAACGCCTGTCCTTTGAGAACGGGAGCGGATAGGGACTGGATCTTGTCTTTTAAGACAAGCGCGTTCCCCGCCCTGAACACATCAACGTGAATGCGCCGCCGGATCTCCGGCGAGACAGAACCGATCGCTTCGCGTAAAGATGCCTTTACGGCTTGCAAGGACATCCCCTCCGCCACGGAGAGAAGGATCCCGTGGTGCTGGTTGCTGTTCCCCGTAAGGACCGCTCTGATCGCGTTGATCTTAGACGCCGTAGGCGACTCATCCAACACATCCACCACAAAACCGGGAAGATCGGTCATCGGCATGACCGCGTCCGGCCGTAACGCTTTGAACTGATCCCTGACCGAGCGCACGGCGAGCGACACAAGCCCCTTGACGGCCTCCAACACGGCACCGAGCCCCGAGCCCAGTGCCCAGAAACCTGCGCTCACAAGGTTCACGACATCCCGAGACGAAAATCCCTTCTTTTCCGCGTTGGCTAGTTTGCCGAGATCAGGTCCAAGCGCCATTTCCTTCACCGCGCTCATTTCCTCTGACGTCAGCGATTCAGTGATCGCTTGCCTCACCTCCGAACGGCCCGGGCTCCTTGTAGAAGGCCCCGCCTTTCCGAATTTGATCGTCAACCCGAATGCCGTGCTCCAATCCCTGCCCAAGCCAACGTTAAAGCTCCAGTGGGGCGCGTTGTAGCCCATCCCGTAACGCATCATGAGGCTGTTCGCGTGCCTCATGAATTGGGAGATCCCTTCCACATCCAGGTAGATATTCCTCCCGTTATTAAAACTTTTTCCAAGCTGTAGGTATCCCGTGGCGTAATCCGGCAGCACGCCCATCAGCTCGTTCATCAACGTCAATCCCTGCATGTCTTGGGTCATGGCCGAAAGCGTCAGGAACCCGTAATACCGCCCCTGGAGCCCCCGGAACATGTCCTGCGCCGCGCGAACCGCATCCGCCTTGCTGAACGTCGAGCCGTGAACGTTCATGAAAGCTTCATCGAGACCCTCGATACCGACGCCCGGGATGATATTAAAGCCCAAAACAACGTTCGCCCCCGTCAAACCCCAACGCCCGTTCTGCCCGCCCGCGTACACCGCCCCGGAAGCGGTCAGAAGATTGCCGTCATAGGTCACGCGCCCGGCCCCGCCGTAACCCAGATCGAAATTCCGCCCTCCATAGACCGTCAATTTGAACGCGCTATCGGGCTTCCAGAAGTGCTCCATACTGCCCTGCAAATACGGCGTCACCCCAAAACTTAGGTTCCCTTCCTCCACCATAAAGGGATAGCGCAACTGGACCATCGTTCCCGCTTGCCGTTGGGACCAATAGTTCGGCACTCTTTCGTAGGTGTTCGCGTTCGTCCAGCTCCCCCGGTCAAAGTTGTAGCCCTTATCAAAGGCGATCCCTTGGCCGTCCCATATCGCGTTCCCGCTTACGTTGACGTCCCCATGGAATTTCTTCCCGAGATTGTCATGAACGAACTGTCCCAGAAGCCTCGCGACAAGATCGACCTGATTGAAGGCCCCTTCCGTGGTGTTGCCGTAAATAGCAAATGTCGCGGAAAGACCTCCGGGGATGTCCAGAGAAAGCATTTTCGCGTTATCAAGGTCCCCGTAACCCATCGACGACGAAGCCTTGAGCGGCCCGAGCGCACTGTAGTCCATCGTCCCCCACCAGTCACGGGCTGTCCTGCCGTTCCAGCCCAGGGCATCCACGTACTCCACTTTCACGATATCCACGAAATTACGGCCGGTACCGTAAACATTCAAATCCATTTGACCCCTGCCCCCCGCCGCGAATTCCCGGTCAATGGTCACCCGGATCCTGGCACCGTCGGGAGCCGTAAATTCGAGGCTGCCGACAGCCCCTTTTTGAATGTTGCCAAAACCGCCGACGCCGCCTTTAAAGTTCGCGTTATAGGGTCCGTTGAAAAAACCCGCGGGATGGTTCTCCCACGACCCGTCCATGGCGTTCCAGTAATTGTCCAGATGGAAATCATAGAGGAACTGGCGCGTGGACTCGATCACTTCGTTCATGAACATCACCTGCGCGTCATTCGTGTTCACTCCGCTCGCATCGAGATTCAAGACACCCCGGTAGCCGTACGCGGTGTTATATTGCGCCCCGTAATTCAGACCGGCATTGATCTTTACGTCGCCGATCCCAACTTCAATGCCTCCGGAAATATTTTCCTTGGCACCAAGGTCCTCCCCTCCCTTCGCGCCGATCTTCACCTTTTGGGGAATTCCTTTCTTGTCCGTGACCTGCGGCTGCCTGATCCCGGGTGCGGTGATGGCCCGAGTGTAGCGGGTCAAGCCGCCTCCCTGCGTAAACTTTCCGCGGGGTGCGTTAAGACGCCAGACAAGCCCCTGAAGACCGCTGCCGCCGAGCGTGTCTACTCCGAATTTGTTCAAATTATTTTGCAACCCCTCCTGTCCCGGAGTCTTAGGTTTCGACAAAAGCCCCCCGGCATTCCAATCGTTCGTGAAGAAATCCGAGTACTTATCGTAATTCGGGAACGTCTTTTTGAAATCTTTCCCCGATCCTTTGTAAAACTGATGGAACTCATTGAGCCCGATGAGCACGTTCCTCGCGCCCGGGCCCGTCGAAAACGTCCCGTATTCCCCGCCGATCTGCAAATACCAAGGCAAGGCCTCTCTCCGGTACCTCTCAAGAATACCAATGTTGTAACTGGTTTCCACGATCTCGGGCGACTGGGTCGGCGGCAGTTCCTCCGCCTCGGGCGCGAGCTCGACCACCACTTCGACCCTCCGGTCAACCCCGCGTTCTTCCTCGGATGCTGTTTCATCCTGAGTCGCGCCTTCCGTGCCAAGCCCTTCCATGACATAGGTAAAATTCTCGAAGCCAGGAAGCCCCCGCAAAAATTCAGCGAATATAACGGCCCTTAGCTGACTGATCAGGACACGGTTCAGATGGTCATTATAAATAGCCCGCACCTCTTCCGGGGTCGTCCCATTCGCGCGGGCGATCTCTTCGAAAGCGGCCCTGAGCTTCTCGTCGGTCGTTCCCGGAAGCACATCGGCGAATCCGGCGATGAGGATCCTCTCAATTTCCAGTTCCGATAATTCGGACGCGAGGTCCGTGATCGTTTCCATGTCGGCCGGCATGAACCGTTCCAAAATTTCGGGGTGGCTTCGCACGAAGGCCTCAATGCCCTCGATCGTGTAATTATTCGGATTCAAATTATAGACGTCCCGGACCCAAGCCCCCGGTCTCTGATTGCCGATCAGCTGGGACAATACACCGATATCCTCATGACTCACGAACTTGAAATAATTAATAATGGCCGTCATCGGATCGACCGGGGTGAACACGACGCCTCCCGGGATCGTCTCCCCCGGGGTCACTTCGGTCGAACGGGTAACCTGAACGGCTTTGGTCGATCTGGACTTGAACGCGTCCTCGAGGGCCCTGTAGGCTGTCGTGTCCGCCAAGAACTCGGCCGG
This sequence comes from Candidatus Omnitrophota bacterium, assembly GCA_019052695.1. Taxonomy (GTDB): domain Bacteria; phylum Omnitrophota; class Omnitrophia; order Omnitrophales; family Aquincolibacteriaceae; genus Pegaeibacterium. The sequence goes on along the minus strand of JAHQRI010000009.1, from coordinate 1,124 downwards.
GACTTTGTCCTTGTACAGCCCTTTCTGAAATTCTTTCCGGGTAATAATGGTAAGCGTATCCGTTCTTGCAATTGTCGAGGACGCATAGGGTGAAACATGGATGGCTGGGTTATTTTGCGGGGCATTTTGAGCCGCGCTCTGCGAAACCGCGGCAAGCATGGGCGTCGTCACCATGATCGCCCCCAAAGCCGCTGTGGTGGGGGTGACGCGCATCTCCGACCTGCCGACCGGACCTGTCTTCGAAACACCGAATCGACGGGGGGTCACTTCATAGACTGGGCGCCCCTTGTCATTAAGACGCGCACTTGTGGGCTCGATCCGGATCCCCGCGTCCTCTGCAAATTTCGATTGATTGAAAATTTCGATCGCTTGACTTGTTCCGACTCCCCCGACATGGCCGATCGCCGTGATAAGGGCGGATAGGCTGTTCATAAACTCTTCTTCCCCGACTTGAGTCGCATAAGCCCCCGGCGGCATCGAGCGAAGCGCGGCCTCCAGGTAAGACAGCTCAAAAAGACTAGCCTTGTTCTGCAACATGACCGTTCGGTAAAGTTGCTCGTCGGATCTTTCCATAAGCCGGGGGGTCAAAACGCCATAATTCACCTCGTGCTCCCGGAACAGGTCCGTCATCCCGTCCGTGTGGAACCCCCCCGTGATCACGATCGCTTTGTCCAGAGACCTCTCCCGCATCACCGTTGAGATCTTTTCATAAAACACATCTTCACGCCGGCGCGCTGCGTCATAGAACGCGTACGCTGCCTTCTGCGCCTGGTGGACGGCGTCCCGGAACACGGGATTCACGGGCCGCATTTCGAAAGAGGTCAGCGGGATGCCGAATTCCTCGCTCACTTCGATCCCGATTTCCTTGAGACGTCCGACAAGGGCATCCATGGACAGGGACTCTTTCTTCTCGAGGACTTCTTTCCAGTCCTGGCGGGTCAGCTCAAGGTTGAGGAGCTTGCGGACCAATTCTTCGTCGCGGCAAAGCTCCAACAACCGTTTTTCACGGGAGCTCTGTGCTAACTGATCGAGCAATCGGGCGAAAAGGACCTGGATCTCGCGGAATAAACCTTTCGGGTCGAGCTCGCTCTTGAGGATGAGATAGCCGGCGTAAAGAGTAAAGT
>JAHQRI010000105.1 GCA_019052695.1 Candidatus Omnitrophota bacterium | reverse complement strand
AACACAGTCGCCTCTCTAGAGTCAAAGCTGTGGTCCTTCGAGGATCTTGATAAGCTTAAAAAAAAGGACCCCTCACCGAAGCCGCATTTTCTTGTCCTTTACAACACGATCGAACAAATAGGTTTTCCTTCTTCGTTCGAGGTTTCATACCAGCTGTCGGATATATTCGTAATGCCGGATACAAGCCACGCTTTTCTCTATAAACTCAATGCCCCTTATTCCCCGGACACAAGGAAACCGATCATCCACCATGGAAATCATCAAGCGGACCTGCGACAGGGGCCTCTGCGGCTCACCCTCGCCGACAGCTCCTGGAAGCTCTTCTTCAGCGGCCGGGAAATCACAAAAGAGTTCTCGATTTATACGATCGTCAAGGCATCCGGCAAATGGGTCGATTCCCACCTCGGTCGTTGGAAAGTCCTTTTTTTGGGAAGAGACCGGGTCGTGGCGCGGGCTACAAACTCCCTTTTCCAACCGGCGCAGGAATGGGAGTTCGTCTTGAAGGATAATTCCGTTGAATGGGCCGTCAAATTATCAGCACCCTTCTTCGCGAAATTGGAGTGGCAGCAGGCCAGCATCATGTTATCGGATCGCTACAAACACTGGAGAACTCCGTTCGAGGCCGGGAACTTTCCGCAAGATTTTTACGCCTTACCTAACGGGGACTGGCCCACAATAGCAGACTTCGCGGCGACCGGGTCCGAATTTATCGGCGTCGAACAATCGGACAACCATTTACCCGCGGTCACGTTTTATGCAGTGGCTCCCGAGGCCGGGTGGCGGGGACAGATCGTTAATTCCGATGACAACTTCCGCGGCCGTATCATGCAATATTCCGTCAAACACACTCCTGAACTATTTTTGTGGCCCTGGAGAACGGTTAATTTCAAAGGCCGCATCGTCATCGAAAAAAATGGGGCCCAGAACAGACCGTAGCGCCGGCTTCGGGGATCAGGGATTCGTTTAAGTTTTGTTAGACAAAAAGTAACATCAAAATTTTCGCAATCGTCGTTCCGTCGCAAAAAAGAAAACGGTGCCGCAAAAGGACATGGATCTTCGATTTTCTAAGAAAAATCTTCCGATCTTCTACTTGATCGCGCTCATTGCCGCCACGGCCCTGTCAAATTACCTCTGGCTGAGCATGAACCAGCGCCCTCCGGTCGACGATGAGGCCATGCATCTCCTCTCCGCTTTGAAATACACTTTCCTTTTTGTATCCTTCCCCTTTCGCTGGGATCTGATCTTGACGGTTGATTTTGTTTATCCTCCGCTCTTCCCGTTTCTCGCGGCGTTGATTTCCCGACTGCTCGGGGTATCCGGGATCGCCTTCTTTGTCATGAACAATATTTTCTTCTTAGGAATCGCCTTTTTATCCCTGTACGGCATCGGCATTAAACTGGGGGACAGAAGGTTAGGCGTGCTTGCCGCCTTCATTTTGGCACTATGCCCGATGTTCTTTCAGCTTAGCCGCATGTTCATGCTAGAGATCCCGTTAATAGCCATGGTCACCTTGTCCTTATGGCTCGTTCTTCGCTCCGATGGATTCAGGCATACGTCCTGGAGCGTCTTAGCGGCCCTGGCTGTCGGTTGCGGTATGCTCACCAAGCAGAGCTTTATCATTTTTTGGGTTGGGCCCGCGCTCTACTCATTTCTAAACGCCCGAGCCCTTGCTGATTCACAAGGAAAACGCAGGCAGTTTCTGAATATTGGTTTGCTTGCAACATTAGGGATGGCTGTTTTGTTCTATTGGTACGCGGAAAACTGGAACAGCAAATTTCATATCATGACAGCTTTGGTCAAATATCAACGAGATCCCGCCTCGTCGTTTTCCTTTTTTGCGTCTTTGATTTTCTATCTGAAGGTGTTGGTCCGAGACCAAATGTCATGGTTCTTGGGGGGGGTATGCGTCCTCACGATGCTGACGAGATCTAAAAAACTTCTCGCGCCGCCACTCCTCTTTGCTCTGATTTGGTTTATGGTCCCGTACGTCGTCTTATCGCTGTTCCCCAACAAGCTCCACTACTACACAATGCCTTCTTTACCCGCGGCGGCGCTCATCACATCGTTCGGACTATTGTCCATCCCGCGGGCCGTACCGCGACGCATCGCTGTGACTGTTTTATTATGCTTCGCTTTTTTTCAATATATTCAGTTCTCATTTATGTCCCCTCATAAGCGCACCCCCCTTCTTCGCGGCACCCGTTACACTCCGGTCCAAAAGAACTATCACGTGGATACTCTCATCCGGCGTATCTCGGAGGAATCCCCCGTGTCGCTGCCCACAATCGGAGCCATGCCGCTCGATGCGGACAATTACATTCGCGATGCTGGCATCCGCATCGGGGAAAATCACACCCTGACCAACATAGTCTCTTTAGACTGCCTTTTGTCCCTTGCGTCAAAGCCTTGGCCGCTCTCCAGGGTCAGTTACTTCAAACACCAACCACCGCCACCTCGGCCGTCTTTTTACCTGTTACACGACCGGATCGAGACCCTGGCGTTACTTGAGCCCATAAGAGGCCTCTACCAGCTCATAGATATTTTCGTCATGCCCGACATGAGCCGCGCCTATCTTTACAAGATGCGGAAGAGTTTACAGGATGGCAATAGAAAAGTACGCGTTCATCAAAGCGACTTTGACGCGATTCTGGACAACTCCCGTATACGCTTAACCCTTGCCGACGGCCTTTGGAAGATCTCTTATCAAGGACAGGAGATCACCAAAGAGCTTTCATTGTATACCTTGATCCAATCGGGAGGCAGATGGACCGACTCGCGGCTCTGCCGCTGGAAGGTCAATTCCCGGGATAGAGATCGCATAATCGCCAGGGCTTCCGGTTCGTTCGCGGACCCTGTTCAGGACTGGGAATTCGTCTTGCAAGACGACCGCCTCGAGTGGACGGTCAGGATCCACTCGCTCCTTCCCGTGAACATTCGATGGGAACAATTCAGTATCATGCTCTCGGATGTTTACCGCCGCTGGGTCACTTCACGCGGGTCGGGCGATTTCCCATCGGATTTTTCAACAGAGCAACAAGGGAACTGGCCGACCACCGTGAGTCTCAGGTCGGCGGACACGGATTTTATAGGCGTTGATCAAGCAAGCGATTCTTTCCCTCCCGTTTTTTTCTCTGCCTTGGAACCCAGGCCGGGACTCACCGCACAGATCTTAAATTCGGACAGCACACTCCAAGGACGGGTTTTGCAATACAGCGCTCAGCAACCCCCATGGACCCTCTTAGGCCCCCAGCGTTCCATCAAGTTCCACGGCCGTCTCATGATCGGGAACACCGCCTCGGAACACTCTCAAAAGAATCCCCGGGCCTCTTAGCACCCTCTCATCCGAGAGGTAGAGTAAAGTGGAAGGTCGTTCCCGCACCAACCTGGGACTCGGCCCAAATCTCCCCATGATGCGCTAGAACGATCTCTCTTGAGATCGCCAAGCCCAGTCCGGTACCTTCTTTTTTGGAGCCTGCCCCGGTCGCGACCTGTTCGAAAGGCTGAAAAATCCTCTCGAGATCTTCGGACTTCATGCCGGGTCCCGTGTCCTTCACCCGGACATGCACACGCCCGTCTTCTTTCCGGGCGCTCATGATCACGTGACCCGCCGGGGTAATCGCAATCGCATTACTTACCAAATTCACCAGCACCTGAATGATCCGGTCACGATCGAACTTGAACTTCAAAAGTCCCTTCTCGAGATCAACCCGAAAATCCAATACGTCCTTTTGCGTCGACAAGACCCTCATGCTCTCGCAAACCTCTGTCATAACTTCAGTTATGTCATTTTCCCGCATGTCAAATTCCATTCTTCCCGAATTCAATTTTTGGAAGTCCAGGACATTGTTGATCAAGCGACCCAGTCGGTCGACATTCTTTTTGGCCGTTTCCAGGACGTCACGCTGTTCCGAATTGATCTCGCCGATCACGCCCTCGAGGACGATCCCCAAAGCCCCCTTGATGGTCGCCATGGGGCTCCTGATCTCATGAGAGACCAAGGAGGCGAATTTGGATTTTATTTCTGAAGTCGTTTTCATCTCCAGGACCTGTTGTTTCTCTATCTCCAGTTTTTTCCTTTCTGTGATGTCCCAAAAGAAACCGAAAACTCCGGTCACCTTGCCATCTTTATCAAAGATCGGTGCCTTGACAGTTTGGACCCAGGAAACTTTCGAGCCTCCAGGATCGTCTCCGGTCGGATGATATTCCTCTTCAACGATTTCCGTTGCCCCCGATCTCATGATCCTCTGGTCATCTTTTCTATACTTTTCCGCAAGCGGTTCAGGAAAAAAATCGAAATCGGTCTTCCCGGCGACCTCCTCCGACCGAGCCCTGAGGTCTGCGGCATAATTTTGATTGCAGGTGATGTATACCGACTTCCGGTCCTTGAGGAACACCTTCGCGGGCAGCGTCTCAAGGAGCGCGCGGAACTGCGCTTCCCTCGCCCGCGCTAATTCTTTTTCCATCCGCTTGCGTTCCGTGATATCCGTGATGATATTCCCGACCATCCGGGGCGCCCCCTGTTCGTCACGAATGAGGAAGATATTTTGTTCCGTCATCACAGGCTTTCCCTTGGCGGAAAGAAGCGGGATCTCCCCCTCCCACCGTTCCCGCTCGAGCACAAGCGGCAGGATCTCGGTCTTCAGCCGTGTGGCATCCTCGGGCGTATAGTATTGATAGAATGATTTACGGGTAAAATCCTCCAACCGTTCTTCGTCCACGATCCGGAGGGTGGCGGCATTGGCAAAGATCAGCTGGCCGTCCAAATGCCCCATCGCAAACCCGTAGCCTGAGGCCATCGCGAATCGGCGGAACCGCTCCTCGCTTTTTCGCAGCGCTTCTTCGGTTCTTCTGCGTTCAGTGACGTCCCGAAGGAATGCTTGTATATTCCCATTTTGGTCATTCCATGCCGTGACCTCGACGAAAATAAGGCCCCCACCCTTCCGCTTCATGGGCCGTTCAAAACGGAGCGTTTCGCCCCGTGCAAGACGCGCCATCCGTTCCTCTCTCTCCTGTCGCGATTCATCGACGTACGCATCGAGAATATTGTAGTCTCGGAGTTCATCGGGGGAATAATCCACCATCGAACAAAACGCGGGATTCGCAAAAACAAAGCTGCCATCCTTTTTGATCGAAAGGATCGCATCTTTTGCGTTCTCGACCATCCTCGCATATTGGCGTTCCAATCGGTCGACCTTAGCCTCGGCCTCCTTCCGCTGCGTCATATCGCGGATATTGAGTTGGGCCACTTCATGGTGGTCGACCTGGTAAACGATTCCAATCACCTCCGCACTGACTTTCCGTCCGTCCGCCGCTTCCAGTGGCAGGTATTCGAAACGGATCATCTTGTTCCTTTTTAATTCGGAAAAAGCATCTTCGCCTTCAAAAGCGCCCCGGAACAGCCCGACATCCCAGACCCTTTTGCCCAAGAAGCGCTCCGGGGGATAACACAGCATTCCGATCAAAACGGGGTTCACGTCCACGATCACGCCAGTTTCCGCGTCAAGAATCAGGATCCCGTCTTGCGCCGTCTCAAAGAGCCGCCTATATCGGACTTCGGAGTCTCGCAAAAGGCTCTCAGAGACCTCGCGCTGTTTCGCTACCCGATACCGGTGCCATTCGAACATCCCGCCTGCGGCGAGAACGGTCAGCGTCAAGACAACGAATATAGCCGTGAAAGCCCGAAGACGGACCTCGTCAGCGATATTCGACACCTCTTCTTTGGTAACAAGATACCAACCGGTCCCGGGAACCGGACGGAGATCTGCCAACACCGCGACCCCGCGATGATCGCGCCCGTGGGCTAACCCAACTCTGCCCGTTACGGCTTGCACTGACAATCGATCCTTTTCGGTAAGCCACGCATGAGATTTAGGCGCTGTATTTTTTTTACCCTCTTGGGCACTCAACAAAACAACCCTGTCATGATCTCTTCGCACTAAATAAGCTTCGCCTTTTTTCGAGGGTCCGGGCCAAAATGCGATCATGGGAAGAAGGTATTCATTCGCATCCAACGTCATAACAACAACCGCCAGCGGCGCTCCGTTGGCTGCACGGATGGCCACAGCAATGTCCATGGGG
>JAHQRI010000008.1 GCA_019052695.1 Candidatus Omnitrophota bacterium | reverse complement strand
GGGTAAAGGCCAGCAAACAAAGGTTGAGAAGGTCATCACGGAAGTTAAGATCGACGGCACGGAAGAAAAAACGAAGCTCGAGGTCGATGCCTTCCGTTTGACCCAAACCATTGACGGGGATGCCTACGCGAAGGAGGCCGTGAAGCGGCGGATCGAATTCTTGCTCAAACGGGGCGACCTCTTGCCCGTGGACGTCGCGGTATTCCTTGCCAGGATCGAGACCAACTACCAGCAAACGATCGATCAACGAGCGCGAGGCCTTTTTGACGGCTATCTCGAGATCGACAAGACGCAGGTTTCGGCGGTCTCTCCGTACTTGCTTGCCCTGATCGCCGACACGCAGAACCCGCATCACAACCAGCAGCTTGGCCTGTTCGAGATGTTCTTCGGGAACGAAGAGCCGCGCGACCTGTGGCGGGCTGACAATTTGGTCAATGCCGCGATCGCGAGCGCGGAGCGGCGCGTGAACATGGAGCTGGTGGACCGGCTTTCTCCTTCGGATGCGGAAAAGGGCCTCCTGTCCGACCTTTTAAGCCCGGAACGAGCGGCCGGAAAAGAACGGTGGCGTGAACTCGTCAAACAATTGGTGCCGCAAAAGTTTTTAGACATGCAAGCCCCTCTTTTCGGGGTTTCGATCTACGCGGCCGCCGCGGGCATTCTATTCCTCATTTTCTCGGTTTTTAGGACGAAACGCCGTGTCGCCAAATATGGAATGGACCGGGCGAAGGATGCCGTCGAAAAGCCGGCTCAGATCGAGGCGTCGCTGAACGACGCGCGTGAGTCCCTGACCCGGCTTCGGGCCGAGCTTGAAGAAGCGCAACTTCGAGAAGCGCAGGCGCAACAAAGGTCGGAAGCACGGAGCACTCGGGACATTGAACAGGAAATTACCGCTCAGGAGAAACGGATCGCAGAGCTTGAAGCGGAAGCCCAAAGACAGGCCGCGGTGCCTCCCGAAACGATCGCAAAACTCCAGGCGGAAGAAAAGGCCTGGGACAAGCATCAGCGCATCTCAAGGTTCAGACTGGACCTCCAGACAGCGCTCATTTTTTCCTTCCGGATGGTCCTGGTGCTTTGGCTCGCTGCGTCTTTGACGCCTTATTTGGGGATCACGGCGGCCTTTGCCGCTCCGATCCTTTTCACATGGATCTTCCTGAAGATCTACGGATGGCTCTACAAGAACCTGAGTTATGTCGGACTTTCGATCATCAGCTCGACGCTGAAATCGATCGGGGTCATGGTGGGCAACATCCTGCTTGTGGCGCTACTTGCTTCCGCCGTTACGATGAGCTGGGCCCCCATGATGGCGCTTGCCGGCGTTGCCGCGACCCTGTGGGCGGCGATCCTTCTCCAGCCCGGATTTCTGGTCATGGCGGGCATGTGGGGGCTGCTCGTGATCCTCATGTCGAAGAAGGCGGATCCCCAGTCCGGCTTGATCGAAGTGAGCATGAAAGATAAAGCGTCCAAGCCGGCGGTCGCAGCCACGGAGAAAACAACGGATGGGCGGACCGCGGAAGGTCCGGAAACCTCCGCCGAACCGAAGGTCGATGGCGGGACCGTGACCCCGCAGATGGCGCCGCGGTTCGACCAAGATTTTGACGAGAAGTCCGCAAGTAAGGTCATCATACAAGTGCGTGTGCTCCGGAAATGGCTACAACTCTCTCCCGACGAGAAGGCCTCCGGGAAAAAATTCAGCGAGGTCCTGAAAAACAGAAAACCCGGGGAGGGGAACCTCGATGAGATCAGGAATCTGATCGAGGAGATCCGGGCGAACGATGTCGTCAAGCGGATCAAGGACGGGAACGATTACATTACGACGCCGGACGGGAAACCCTATTTTGCCGAGGGCGAAACGGTCGTCGTGAAGGGGGTGACTTTGCACGATTCGGGTCCCTCCGTGATGGATGAAACCGTGTTCTCGTTCGCGGAAAGCTTGATTCAGAACAATTTCAAACAGGCCCGGTTCGTGCTCGGGATCAACGGGAACTCGATCACGGCCTACATGAACGCACGTGCGGCCCTTAAGAAGGGGATCGAGGCGCTGGATAAAAAATTAGCGGAGAAGAAAATAACCTCGGAGGACCATCAGAAAAAGGTTGAGGAGCTTCAACAGGCGTACGCGGCCAAGCTCCAGGGGGCCAAGGTGAACGGGGTGCCCGTCGAGGATTATGTGCGCGAATTACGAAGGCGCTTGGAGGTCTACGCGCTGATCGTTCCGGACATTCGTGAAAGGCTGCAGATCACCTTGGAACCGGGGCAACGGAAACCGTTTCCCAACGTTCTGAAGTGGGGTGCGGTGACGATGTACGGGGAGGATGGTTTTGTCAGGAACCGGGCGGGCAGCAAAGGCGGTCACATGGGGGAGGTTTCCGCGAACGGTAAGAATTATGTCCTCACGTTCAAAGTCCTTGGCCGCAGGATCCTGATCGGGATGACCAATGCGGTGATCGAACGTTGGCTTGCTGACCACGGCGGCGCACGAAGCGGCGATCTCAGGTTTTTCCTCCCGAGTGCCGACCAGCCTTTTTTTGCGGGAGTAATTCAAATGCCCACAAGCGACCTGAACGAGTGGTTAGATGAAAAAGATGGTTTCCCGCTGGAGATTGACCGAATGGTCGTCCCGCTTGACGAGGCCCGCGAGGACGAACAACTTCTGGGGCAGTATTATCCCCGGCAGGACCCGGTCACGGGGGAACTGAAACCACGCGTGATCCACTCCACGACCGTTGACGGGGGCAATTACGTCAGCAACGGGTCGCTGCTCACGGTGTCCCAGGCGCTGGCGGATCGCCCTGACGTAGGCGGTTGCCAGATGGATACGGGTTACCACACGGAGGACGGCACGTCGATGGATTGGGTCCAGCGCCGTTTTGCGCACCATTCCGGTTTCACGACGATCAAGTACAACGCGGCGGTGAGCGGGTATGAACGGTTCTTCGGGAAGTACACCTTGAAGACCCGCTGGGCCGGAGAGATGGCACGGCCTTCCGAGGGCCTGCCGTGGGGGGCTTATTACACGCGGACCGTGATCCTCTCGGGTTTCATTATCGGGGCGATCAAGCGGGCGATCAAGGAGGGAAAACAATCAGGGCGTTTTGCGTCGGGAGTCCGGGACCTTGCGGGTGACGGATCGGTCCTCAAAAATGAATTGACCGATCCGAACAAGCAAGCGGTCAACGATATCATGATGAGTAAGTTACGAACGATTCGGGGCCTTCCCGCGGACACCGCGGTCCCCCTCGCGGCGGTCACGGAGGCCCAGTTGATTCAGGCGTTGAACGAAACGATGAAGGATCCGGCACTTAAAGGTCTGATAGGAGTGATGGCTCCCCGAGCCTTCTTGCAAGCGACGTACCCGCAGGGGATCCGGAACCGCGAGGACCAATCAGAGCTTGACCAGGACGGGGTGAGCGAGTTCGCGGAGAATTTCTTTGATGTGGTGAACGGGATCATCGCCAAGATGAACGGCGAGGACGAGATCGTGACAAGCAGTCCGTCGGACAATTACGTGATCCACGATTATGTACGCCGGAATATCGATAAGATCCGGCGATATTACGCCATGCCCGAAGGATGGAAACGGGACTGGTACCGGATCTGGAACCTGGGCAAAGGGATGGAGATCCCCCTGGGGTGGTATCTCTTCGGCTGGTGGGTTTTCGGGATCGTCCGGATCTTCGGCGCGACAAGGTTCGCGGAACTGCGCATGATCCTGCACCGGGCGGGGACCCTCCATCTTTTTAAATTTTACGAGCCGATCCCGTTCGGGAATGAATTTCTGGACACCGTCAGCGTTGATTATTTCAACGGGATGTTCGAACACATGAGAACGCATCCGGTCCTTCTGCAGGGCATGAATTCCGCCCTGGTCGTCAGGGCCGATAAAGTGCCCGGCATCATTGACGACACGCAGGAGAACCTGAAAAAAGAAGACGCGCAGGTCGATAAATCCACCAAGGCCAACGACCGGCCCACGGACTGGCTCCTTGAGGCGGGGACGTTCGCGTTGACCAAACCCTCCGACTTTTTCAATATCTTCCCGCGTGAGGGCATGCAGGCGAACAAACAGTGGCTCAAATCACTGATCCTGTCCTGGATCATCGTCTTTTTCCCGGCCCTTTTCATATTGACGGCGACCCAGCTCGCGGTCTTGCAGATGGTCGTGGTCTTGAGCGTGTTGGTGTTAGCGTTCATGTGGGGCGCATTTGCCGATTCCATCGGTCATACCCTGGCGAACTGGAGAAAGGACGTGCGGCTCCTGAGGGAAGGGATGTGGTATGCCCCTCTCCTGATGGCCTGGCATTGGGTGCTGATGCATGTGTGGTTCGTTAAGGATGTGCTGATGTGGTGCGCTGAAAAGGTCTTTTCCACGTTGAAATACATGGCCCGCGTGCTGAACTTCGGCGACTTTTTCTGGGGGCACCCGGTCAGCATGGAAGTGTTCGAAAGGGACCGCCAGGCGCCGCCCGCTTTGCCCGCTTTGGGCGCGGTCGAGACGCCTTCGGTGCTTGAGTACGTGGCACAGCCCAACGCGCGGCGGGGTATTATCTTCGGCATGGTGCTCTTGGCCATGCTGCCGCTCGCAAAGGCTTTGGCCGTGGTGAGTGTCGGGCTGGTCATGGTGGGTTCTGTGGTGGCCGGGTTGGCCTTTGGCGCGCTGCTCTTATGGAACGTTTTAACGGACAAAGATTCGATCACCCGCATCGACAAGGCTTTTGAGAACGTTGCGACCAAAGAGCCTGATTTCCTTCTTGGCTTGGTCAAAGGGATGCTTGGGCTTGGGCCCAACGCGAAGGGCCCGGATGCCGTCGCGGCTTTCAAAAAGGCGAGCCTGTGGAAACGCACGAAGGCCATTTGGGTCGTCGGGCTGCATGCCCGGGGTCGTGTCAAGGCATTGATCAAAGCAGAGGAAAAGGCGGCCCAACAAATGGGGCGTGAGGCCTATTATCCCCGGAACGCTTACGTGCTTGTGGATTTTGTGCGGCTTAGGAATTTCTTGTTTGTCCCGTTCCTGTTCCTCGGGGTGGTCGGTCTCCTGATGCCGTTCCTCGCGATCAATGTGCCCGTTTCCCTTGTCATCCTGACGCTTCCGTTGACGTTTCCCTGGGTCTTCGGTCCTATGGGGCAATTCGTGGGAGGGTATGTTTGGCAGACGAGCACATACAAGATCTTCGGCAAAGAGATCTACGTGAACGGAAAGACCAAGGCCCAGGCCATCAGTATGGTGCTTGGGAGTATTTTCCTTGCGGTGGGGGTGGGTCTTTATCAAGCTTCGTTGACGGTTGCCCACCAGGCGTTTGCCATGATCATGGAATGGATGACCCACGCCCCGTTTACCGCGGCGATCGGAGGGATCGTGGAAGGCGCGATCGGCATTTTTATGGGCGTCCTGCCCGGGCTTTCCCCCTACGTGATGTGGGTGCAAACATTTATCGTGGGGGGCATGGTGGTCCTCTCGGCGATAGGCATTTTACTCATGATCGTGCATCTGGTTATATCCGCTAAAGGAAAACCGCGGGCGGGCGCCTCGGCTCCGAGGCCTCCCGCGGGGCCGCCAGCAGGTTCCGGTCCTTCACAGCCAACGCCTTCATCCGCGACGCAGCAGCCCGCGGCGTCCTCAAAAGCTGCGGACGTCAAGACGGATGGCCCTGAAGTAAAAAAGCCATCGCTCCGCTCCGAAGCGCGCGAGCGGCCGTCTGCGGAACGGGCCTTGCAGGATTTCAAGCAGTTACATCGTCAGTATTGGTCTGTGGTGGATCAAGCTCCGGCGACGGATCTTGAGTTGACGGGGAACTTGAACTTTAGCATCCGTGATCTGATCCGCGAGGCGCAGGCCAAAGCGGCCGATGACGCAACCTGGAGCGACGCTTTGCTTGCCATGCGGCAAGAGGCCCTAACGGCTATTGCCACCAGGGCGCAAAAGAATGGAAACTGGGCGGGCAACCATGCGAATAACATGGCTGGTTGGATCCTTGCGGTCGACGTCCCTGAAGGGGCTCACAATGCGGCGGCGATCCGGTCCCAATACCTGGATCAGGACAACGCGGGGTTCCGGCTGGTCCTGAGAGAGGCCGCTTCGGACGCTTCGAAACAGCGGTCGCTTCTCGACCTCCTTGACAGTTTTGACCTGCGCTTGCACACGTGGCTGTCTGCGCCGATGCAGGACAAGATCAAGTCGATGAAGACTGAGGCCAAGGCCCTACAGCGCCAAGATGCCGGGCCCGTGCGTTCCGAGGCCCGTGTCCTGACGGATCGTATCCAAGAACGGCTTGATGCAGGGCGGTGGGCCGGCGCGGGCGCAATTGATGCTGAGGCGCGGGATCGTTATCCTATCACGGAATTAAATTTCAAGCCCGTCTTCGGGGACCTCAAATTTGTCAATAGTGAAAACCCGGGTCGTGCCGCTCGTGAGAGCGGCAGCGCGAAGCCGACCGTCGATGTGAGGCCGATCGATGTTCCGGACGATGAGATGATCGGCTACGCTCGCATCCCCGGGGCACAAAACCTGTTTGTGGAAACCTTCGAAGGTCTCAACGGGGACAGCCAAATCGAAGTGAACGTCAACCGGAACGCAAATCCCTTGCGGCCGGACCACGTCCTCTTTTTCCCGAAAGTGAGCGAGCAATACCTGCAATCGATGACGCCTTCAGCCTTGCACCTCATGCTCACGATCTCGGAAGAACTTGGCGAGGAATCACTTCTCGGGTTCAACAGCATCCGGGCCGGGGCCTCCGTTCGCCAGCTCCACTTTCAGGCGTTCGTTAACGCGCCGGAACCGTTCGCGATCGAATGGGCCGGACGCACGAAAGCCGCCGAGGACCGCAACGGCGTGACCGTTGAACGGTTCACGGACTATCCGGCCGGGGCATTGATCTTCTCCGGGCAGGACCGAAAGGCGTTGGCTGCCGCGGCGGGGGACTATCTTAAGGTGCTTAAAGCTGCTGACGTCCCGTATAACGTGGTGGCGCGTCGCGAAAGTGTCTATGTTTTTCCGCGGTCACGCGTCCGAGACTCGCTCTTTCCGGGGCGCGTCGCTTTCGCGGAGCTTGCGGGGCAATTTTATGTCGATGAGAAGGACGTGACCGAAAAACGGTTGGCGGAGGCCCTGCGAACTGAAACGGCCTCCCCGGAACTTTTCGAGGCACTTTTGCAAGCGTACGAGACTCCCGATAGTGCTTTGAGGGAGGATGCGATCATCGAAGTGAAGGCGCGAGCCATCCGTGAGACCGAAGCCGTGCGGTCGGAAGTCAGGGCGGAGGAAGTTGTGGTTCCTGATGCCGAAGCTGCGATGCAAGCGGCGCTCGATGCTTTGCAATCCGTGCAAGAACAAAAATTAGAGATTACCGTAGGGACCGAGGTCCTTTCGGTCGAGGCGCTGCAGGCGGAGCAGGCTGTCATCCGGGCCGTCATGAATGCTTTTGATGTCGAGAGTGTCCCGGCTTTTGCCGATCAGACCCGGGTCCTGGTGCCGTTCGATGCCGCGTTGATCAACGCGGTCCGTTTGGCGAACCCGAAAGCGCTGGTCACCGTTGTCGTGGCGGATGCCGCGACCGTGGAACAGGCCAAGAACTCCGGCATTGCGGGGATCCAGGTGGTCATGAACGCGGACCTCGATATTACGTCCCTTGCCCGCGGTGAGGCGAAAGAGATCGGGATCGTTCCGCCGGTCCGGGGTGTGAGCAAGAGTGTCGTTCAAGTCCTGAAGCGGGACGATGCTCCGTTCACGGCCGAAGACCTGAGGGCCGCGGCTTTGGTCGGTCAGATGGGCGGTGTCGTCGCGGTCGTCGGTTTCAAGAAGTCCGTGGGATTCGCGACACAGCTTCAAGTGGCCGAGATCCTCAGCATCGCAATGCAGGCCGCCCAGGCGATCGCGAAGTCCGCGTAACCGTTTTTATCCCTCACCCGGCCCTTTCCGGGACTCGGGGGAGCGCCGGAGGTTCAGGACACCTCGAAGCATGCTTCCGGCCGAATCTTTCGTAAGATATTTACTCACATAGACTTGCAAAAACTGTGATGGCCGGGTATCTTTTATCAGAATAGTTTTTTCCAAGGAAATAAGATGAAAAAACGGATCTCCGGCATGAACGCATCGGACGATAGGAAAGGGCATGTGATGGGTCGTTGTCATCCCATGATGAAAGGGATCGCTGCGGCGGTCGCGTTCATTTTTACCTTGACCACCTTAGGGGTCACACCGGAGACCTTCGCGGCGCCCTGCATGTCCGTTCCGGAATTACCGCGAGAGGTCTCGCGGATCCTCCAAGTTCCCCTCGAATATGGCCAAGTGACGGACACGGTGGCCGGGGACCCGAAGGCGCCGGCGCTGATCCATATTCAATCGGCGCACGCCAATTTCAGCGCCGAGAAAAATATAGAGCAACTCCTCGGCTACATCGAAAAGAACTCCTCGGTTAAACTGATGCTCCTCGAAGGTGCCGCCGACAAACTTCATCCCGAGACCTTCCGGCTTTTCCCCAAACATCCGGACTTCAACCGCAAGGTCACGGACAAGCTCGTGCGGGAAGGGTATTTGACGGGGCCTGAAAATTTCCTTATCAATCGCGCAACGCGCAACGCGCAACGTGCAACGGAAGGGAAAAAAGCGTTGAGCGTTGACCGTGATACGTTGCGCGGCTTTGAGGGTTACGGCATTGAAGACCTGAACGCCTACAAGAAAGACCGCGAAGCCTTTATCGAAGTTATTAAACAGGAACGGACCGCCGAAAAATACATCGCCTCTCTGCGCGCCTCGATCGACAAGCGGTTCTCGACCCAAGTTTCCAAAGACCTTCTCGCTCTCATCCGGCAGGAGGAGTCCTACGGCTCGGGCACGGTCTCCCTCGAGGGCTGGCTCAAGGTTCTCGGGGAAGCGGCCCAAAAGCACTTGAAGACCGATCTTAATGACGCCTTCTACCAGGACCGCTATCCTTACCTTGTCCGTTATTACCGCCTGCGCGCGATCGGCTCGAAGATCGACCGGGAGAAAGCGCTCGCCGAGAAAGAAGCGTTCCTCAAGGACTTAGCAGAGAAGAAGATTTCGAAGGAAATTATTGAACTCTTTCAGAAAGGAAGTGCTTTCGAAGGCGCAACGAACAACGCGCAACGCGCAACGGAAGAAAGAGAATCGTTGAGCGTTGACCGTGATACGTTGCGCGCGTCCAGCGGTTACTCGCCGCTCCGTCACGCGTTCGATGCCGCGTTCTCGAAATTGCCGCATGATTTCTCGATGACGGCCTGGCCGGCGTGGACGCTTTACGCGCAGTACGTCATTTTAAGCCAGGAACTCGAGGCCCAAGGCCTTCGCGACGAGATCGAGAAGCTCAAGAACGGGATCTACCGGTCCCTCGCCAGCACCCCGGAAGAGAAGGAATACCTTGTCGAGGCCCGGAACCTTTATTTGCTGAAACGGCTCTTTTCGCTGGAATTGACTCGAAGCGAATATGAAGAACTAAATTTCGCGCAACGGTCAACGGACAACGGGCAACGTGAAGACAGCGTTGTGCGTTGCGCGTTGCGCCTGCCTACCGGTCAGGCTGGCGTCGCACCAGAGATGAAAAGTTTGGTTGATACCGCTCTCAGTTTCTACGACACCGCTCTCGTCCGCGAGAACAAGATGTTCGCGAACGCCCTGGCGAAGATGGGTGAGACGAAACAAAAACACGCGGTGATCGTGACCGGCGGTTTTCATACCGAAGGCCTCAAGCAGCTCGCCGCCTCCAAAGCATGTTCTTATGTGCAGATCACGCCCCGCATCGCGGAAGTCACGGAGCGCGACCGGGAAATTTACCTTCATTCAATCCTCGGGACCCGGGACCCGGGACCCGAAAGAACGAAGAACCCCAGCGAGGCACGAGTCCCGGGCGACAAATCCCGCGACGTCGCAACGTCGCAAATGAGCCGGATCTCCCTGCTGATGGGATTCCATTCATTCACGGACGTGATCGGCGCCGCGGAAGCGGAATCCTTGGGCGATGAAGTGATGGATTCCATCAACGGCGCGATCTCCGGAGAACCGGTCGAACTCCAGCCGGCATTGCGTTCTGAAATGCGCGACTCGGGATTTTTCGAAAGCTTTATTCTGGGTCAGCCCGGCAAAGAGAAAGACGCCTTGCCGCTTCTTTTAAGGAAACTTCGCGCCAAAGATCCGGTCGAGCGCAGGGAAGCTGTCCGGCTGATCGTTAAAGTTTCCGAACGGAATACGGAGGATGAGGCCGTCCAGAGGATGATCGCCACGGCTTTGGTGGACTCGATCAACAAAGCCGTGCATCGCGAAGAAGGCAGCTACGCACTGGAGACGATGGAAGTTCTCGCGCGCCTCAAGAACCCGCCGCACGTCTTTGAGTATGCGATGAAAAAGTTCGTCCCCCTTCCGGTGTCGCTCCTTAAATCCATGCTGGACCCGAAGGTCCGCATTTACGCGTTCGCCAGCAAGGCCGCCGTGCTACTCACCCGAGACCTGAAATATTGGGATACCGCCCGGGATGTCTTCGCGGCCGCCCGCAGGTGGAAGGGGGCGCGTGACATGCCCGCGGCCGCTGCCCGGGACATGACGGACGCACTCATTTTGATCGGGGTGGAACTGAAGATGGAAAAAAGGATCGCGCCGCTTTTGACGGACTTTCTCGGTCTTCCCGAGCAAGATCCCTTCGGGACGAAACATACGGCGTCCCGGCGTGCGGCCGAGGCTCTGAATGCTTGGGGGGATCGCTCTGAAAAGGCGCTGGAGGAGGCGGCGGGGTCTCCGGAACGGGCCGTTCGGGACCATGCCCAAAAATTATTGGATCAGCTGGCTGTGGTCCGCAAGAACGCCGCGTTGTCCGATACCAAGCGTTCGGAAATGCGGGAAGAACATGTGGACCCGCAGGGGACGCCCCGGCGCGGGGTCGATCTTTCCCTTTTGCGTACCGGGGGAGCTTCCATCCGGCTGCCGCTGGGGGGTCGTGACAGCTTGGAATTGATCCCGTTGCAAGCTGGAGAGGAGCAGATCACGACGGCGGCGGAACTTTTGGATATGCCGGGAATCAAAGGGCAAGTTTATGAGATCTTTGCGGCGCTTTCGACAAGCGACGACCTTTTTTCCCACCCCTTGTTCCAGGGGTTGATCTTTGTGCCGCGTTTTTCCGGGCCCTTGCAGGTGTTCGATCCGAACCGACGTATCCGGATGGCAGAAGACAACGGCTGGGCGAATTGGCGCGGCGGGGCTATTAACGGGGCCCGAAGGTCTCTCGCGGCTGTCTTGAGCTCCCACTGGGAGGGAAGGAGGGCTGTTAGGGGAACGCCCGATTTCTTTGACGACTCTCCGGACGCGGTCATTGATTATAGCGTCCTATCGAACAAGATCCGCATTGCATCCCGTTCTGAAACCCGGGAGGAAAAAGCTGTCACACAACCGCCCGCGGAGAAGACGATCGAAAAGGTCCTGTTAGTGAGCCGGGACCGGGTGGTGCCACGTTACCTGGTGGACGCCGGGTTCACGGTCCGGATCTTCGGATCGGGCGACGAGGCGCTGAGTGAGATACACCGCGGGTACATTCCAGACGCCATCGTGACGGATGTGGCGCTGGGGTGGCAAGGCCCGAACAAATTCGGACGCATCTGGGTCAACCGGGCATTGAAGGCCATGTCGGTTGACCGTCTGCCTGTCGTTTTTCTGAATCCGCGGGCCGAATTTGAAAAGGAAAAGCGATACGAACAAGCGACTTTTAAATGGGCGGAAACAAAACCTCTCGTCCGTGTTCTTGAAAAGCCATTTAATCAAGAGTCTTTGACCGGCGCTCTGACCGACCTCGAGTCGGAATGGAACCGCTCCGAAATACAGAGGCTGCTTGCCGAACCGGCACAGCGGGTCATTGAGGAAGCCAAGACGCTGATCGGGAACCCGGAGAGCGTGGCCGCCGCGGAACAATTGGGAAAAGAGCTGGCAGAGCAGGTCGATGCCGAAGCAGCGGAGACCGTTTTTGACGCCTTAAAAACTCCGATCGGAGAATTTACGGAAGCCGATGCTCCCGCCGAGGCTATGCTGCGAAAGGCATTTCCGTTCATCGAAAGGTTGGATCAGAAATCCCGTTACGGCGGGAAGATGACCATTTGGGGGCATTCGAAGCTGATCTCTCAGAAAACCGACGAGCTCATGGGAAATGATCAGACCCGTTTTTATGCCGACGTTGCCGGAGTTCCGTATCAGGGAGAAAAGCTCGAACCTCCGGTTTGGGATGCTTACGTAAAGCTCGGACAACAGTATTTCACGGATGACGAGAACCGGATGGCCCTCCGGCTTTACAATCTTTTCCATGATATCGGGGTCCTGATCCAAGCGCCCTCGCATGAACCTATCGGAGCACTGGCCGTTCAACCGATCCTCGACCGCCTGCGGGTCTCCGAGCGAGTCCGGCTTTTAGTTCTGTGGCTCGTGGGCAACCATTTAAATCTTGGTGTCATGACGATGGGCGAGCGGACCCCCGAGTATGTGACCGAGAGGTTGAGCTTGCTTCCGGAAGAACTTCGTCCGGTCGCAAGCGCGATCGCTACACTATTCCAGGCAGGCGAAGTCCGTTCTCTATTCGAGCTTGAGGTCAACGGGCGTTATTTGACGAATCGAAAGGCCAGTTTTTATATCGATGCTGCGGATCCGGAAAAATTCGCGTGGCTTGAGACCCACTACGGGGAAGTGCGTCTGGAGCGGTTCTGTTCGGACGGCCGGTTGGATGTCAATGAGAAGAAACTCGCCGAAGCCAAGAGATTGATCGATCAGGAGATGCCTGCCGCTCAGCGCGACCAGTTTTGGCTCTATCTGAACAAGATCAATAAATGGATGGATTACGGGATCTATATCGCCCAGGAGATGACGGCGAAGGGCGTGGTTTACATCCACTACCTGATGAGTCAAGTGGCGTTACGGGAAGGGAATACGACCTCTTATTTTCGCTGGGAGACGCCCTTCAAGGACGCCAAGGCGGCCGCTGTCGGTATTGAAAAACTTATCGAGGATGAAAAACTCACTTTCGATGACCTGACCTTGGACGGGAAATCCCAGGAATACGCGGATGGACTTCTGAAAAAATTTAAGATCAGCGTTTCTCCCGATAAAAAGTCCGTTCATTTCGCCACCAATTATTTCATCTCATCCGCCGTCCGCTCGGAGGCGCGGACTTCAGGTCGAGAGACGGTTCTTGCGGACAAGAATGTCGTGATTTATGCACCGTCGTATTTTACGACGAACGGGGTACGCACTTACCTGGAAGGGCTGATGCCCGCGTTGGCGGAGGGCAATCCAGGGCTCAAGATCCACGTGATCGTGTTCGATCGCGTTTTAAATGATAAGCCCGTAGAGGATCAGGCGTTTAGTAATGAAAGCCGGATCCTTTATCACCGGATCGATGGCGTTGAATCTGACCCCGCGGCGGGGAAAGATATTTTGGCCGCGCTGAAGGCGATCCAGTCGGAAGCGCCGGTTGATCTGATCATCAGCCATTCTCCGTTTCATGCGACAGGAAATGCGTTCAACACTTTTGCCAACGAAAACGGGATCCCGGTGATCCAGACCTATCACGGCGGACCCTGGAAGCTATTGGGGACCGATATGCGTGAAAATCCCGGAAAAAATCCCGGGACGGTCGAGATTTTGAAAAACGCTGACGCTATCGCCGTTCCCAGCCGGTTCGTCCAAAGCGCCTTTGCCCGGGATTACGGGATCGAAAATGCGCAAGTGGTCCATCCGGTCGCGAACCTTGATTTTTGGGATCCTGAAAAAGTTTCGGGAGCGACGGTTCGGGATCTCCGCCAAAAGCACGGGATCTCCCGCGATTTCGTGATCTTTATGGGCGGGCGCTTGATCCCGTCAAAAGGATTCGATGTCGCGGTCCGCGCGGCGCGGTCGCTGCGGCTCAGGAACGGTCAGCGGGTTACCCTGGTCATCGCGGGTCCTTTAAGTGAACAAAACCGCGCGTATCAGGAGGAGCTCACACAAATGGCCCAAGGCGGGACGAGTCCGGTCAACCTGGTCTTTACGGACTCATTGGATAAGGAGGAAATGCGGCACTGGTACGCGGCGTGCGATATCGTTGTGATGCCCAGCCTGAAGTCCGGACCCGGTGATGTTGCGGGTGAAGAGACCTTTGGTCTGGTGTCAATCGAAGCGCAGGCGATGGGTAAACCGGTCATTGTGAGCAATGTGGGAGGCCTTCCGGAGACCCTCGTGAACGGGGAGACGGGTTTTGTTTTCGCTCAAGGGGACAGCCGTGCTCTGGCGTTTTCTCTTCAAAAGCTCAAGGATATGCCGGGATTGCGGGAGACGGTCGGCCATCAAGCGGCCGCTTACATCAAGCAGCGATTCAATAAAAATAACCTTGTAGCTGCCCACGCCGCGTTTTATTCAAGGTTTATAAGTGCTACATCACCCCGCTCCGAGGCACGGGAAGAAGTTGTCCAAGCGATCGAGGCGTGGGTAAAAGATCCGACGCCCTTGATGCTGACACCGGCGATCCAGAACTATGCATGGGGCGGCAGAGAATTTATCCCGGATCTGCTGGGTATTCCCCGGGACGGCAAGCCGTATGCCGAGGCGTGGTACGGCTCGCACCCTAAAGCCCCATCACGGGTTCTGCTCGGAGGTGGGGAAGTTGACCTGACGGAGCTTCAAGCGGAGGCGCCGCAGGCGCTTTTGGGTTCCGCTTATGCGAAAGCTCACGACGGAAAAGTGCCCTACCTTCTAAAAATTCTAGATGCCGGGCAGATGTTGTCGCCGCAGGTTCATACTACCCGGGAGAGGGCGAAGGCCGGCTATACGCGGGAGCGCGCGAACGGTGAAGAGCCTCAGGATCCGCTTTATAAGGATGAGAACCATAAGCCGGAGGCGCATGTTGCGTTGACGGATTTCTGGATGCTGCATAGTTTTCGCCCGCTTCGGGAGATCGATAAGCTCTTTCGGGAAAATTCCGCGTTTGAAAAATTGGCCGCCACCCCGGAATTCCGGCACCATATCGGGAACATTCTTGACCGGATCAGGGAGGCCAGATTTGACGAAGGCAAACGGCGGGAGGTTTGGCGGGACCTTTTTGGCTACGTGATGAAACCGGACCGTTTGACGGAAGCTGAGCTGAAGAACTTTATGACGGATCTCCACAGCCGGATGACGCAATCACCTGACCGAGAAAATAAAAATAAACCCGACTATTGGTTTTTGAAGGCGCTTGAGAATTTTAACCTGGGCGGCGAAACGTGGGACCGCGGGCTTTTTACGATCTTCTTTTTTAATATTCTCCGTCTCGACCCGGGCCAGGGGACCTATCAGGCGGCGGGGGTGCCTCACGCTTATCTGGAAGGGACGACGATGGAAATTATGGCGAATTCGGATAACGTGATCCGCGCCGGTCTGACGGTTAAGCGAATCGATATTGATGAGCTGTTGGAAGTCGTGGATTATACAGGGCGGGAGCCGGAAACCTTGCATTTGTACCCGCGAGACCGCCTTTCGACGGAGCGGGAGTTTCTCACCTCCCTGCGCGGGGAGGATGTCACAGAATTTGCGCTTAGCCGGATCGAGGTGCCCTTCAAAAATTCACAGCGATATTGGCGGTCCCCGAGCCATTCCGCGGAAATATTGGTCGTGACCGAAGGAAGGGCGGTGCTCGCCTGCAAGGGAAGGACTTTTGAGCTTTCTCAGGGGCGAAGCATTTTAGTGCCTGCCGGGATCGAGTATACGATCACAGCGCCCGATCACGCGGTCCTTTTCAAAGCCGGTGTTCCGCCTCTTCCCGCGCCGCGTTCGGAAGTTCGTCCCTCACTCCCCGAAGATTATTTGCTGGGCCCGCGGGAGGTTCCTCTGAGGGTGATGGCGTGGATCGTTGGCGGTGCGTCAGTATTAGGCTTCATTTTGGGGATGGTTTTTACACCCGGATTGGTCCTCCCGAATGGGGCCAGTGAACTTCGCCATTGGATAGGCAGGTTTTTCCTTGGTCTTATGTGTGGGACGGGCGGTTTTTTTCTGGGTGTGGGAGTGCTTCTGCTTTTGCAGTTCGTGGCGGACCTTGCCATGGGCAACTACAGACGAATGTTCTATTCCTCTATAGCCAGCGAATCTCACCGGACCGAATATGGCGGAAGTGGTGAGCAGTGGTCGAATACCCGTGAGGTCCAACCCGGTTTGGTTCCTGACGGCGCGGAAAGATTGTCGAACGCCGTGGTGGGGCTCGGGCGACTTATAGAAAAGTCGGGAATTTCGAGGAAGGAAGGCGCGTCTCTTTTAAAGGATTGGCTCAAAAAGGTTCCCAAAATTCAGGGTGACACAATCATAGAAGGAGCGACGAACGGACAGGTGCAGGGCCTTGACCTTCAATACACTAAAGCGATCACCGTGGATTACTACCCCGATCCCGAGGTCGTTGAAGAGAAAGTTCGGGAACTGGCGGTGAAGGGGGACGCGCTTACCCCCGAGATCGTTCGAAATTCGCTTCGCTCGGAAATGCGGGATAAGGACGCCATTGATGTGGCGCTGGAAGCTTATGAGGAGATGCTGAGGGATTACGACTCGTACAGTATCTATCAGGGGACAAAACGGATCTTTGCGGGCGGGCGCATGATATTCGCGGTAGGCGAAGGTGCGTCGGATCACGTGCCCGCTGATTCTCAGGAAGTTCTGGCGACCGAGGGGATCCGTGATTGCGCGGCGATCCTTTCAAAATCACAAGATGTCCGGCTGACCCATTTTTTTCAAAAGGATGTTGACGAAGAAACGAGCGTTCGAGTGAAGAAAAACGCCGCCGAGTTCGAAAAGGATCTTGACAAGGCAGCGGATCTTTCAGTGGTTTTATATGAAGATGAAGGTTGGAAGACACCCCTGTATCCCGATCTTGTCCGGTCATTTCCTGATCGAAAATTCCTTCTGATCCGCGTTCCGGGGGAGACGGTCAAGAATGCTATCGCGATGAAAGAAGGAGTCGGGATCCTCGCGGGAGAACGGAAAGGCCTCACCTATTATGCGCCGTCCCGCGCGACGACACAGCGGCTTGCGCTGACTTGGGATGAAATCAAGGATTTGGCCGGGGACAAGCCGGTCACGACCGTTTCATTTGAAGAACTTGTCCAACGCAAGGCCTCGCAAGGACGTTCGGAATTGCGTGATAGATCTGTCGAAAAAGGTGTTCATTTGGGCGCGCTCGGTCAATACGAAACGGATAAGAATGCCCGTTCCGAGGTCCGGCGGATCGAAATGGTGCCGGAGGGGATCGATCCTAAGATTCATGAAGGCAAAACGGTTTTTGTGACCGGAGGGAAAGGCTATATCGCCGGGGCCGTGATCCGCGATCTTCTGGATGCGGGTTCCAAGGTGATTGTGTTCGATAACGAAGAAATAAACAGGAACGAACTTCCCGAGAATCCCAATATCCGGTTCATCAAGGGCGATATCCGTGACCCTGAAGCGCTTCGTAATGCCATGAAAGGCGCGGACGCTGTGGTTCATTTGGCGGCCTACATCGAAGCCGGCGTCTCGGTCCATAAACCGGCGCTGTTCTTCCGGAATAATGTGGTCGGGACCACGAACGTTCTAGACGCGATGGCGGCCAACGGGATCCAGAGCCTCGCGTTCGCTTCAAGCGCGGGGGTTTACAGCGGCAAGGGACTCAAAGGCGACGACGTTTTGACGGAGGAAGTTTATCCGGATCCGCAGAACCCTTACGGCGAGACCAAACTCATGATGGAGAAACTGATGGCGGATTACGGCCGGAAGGGGATCCGGTTCGGCGCCCTTCGGTTCTTCAATGCCGCCGGGGCCCTTAAATGGAACGGAAAATGGCACGGTGAGGACCATCGGCCCGAAACACATCTTCTTCCTCTGGTCATGTTCGCCGCGCTGGGCGTGATGAGATCTGTCAGCCTCTTTGGCTGGGATTACACAGAGACTCCGGACAAAACGCCGATCCGTGATTACATTCATATTCAAGACCTCGCCAATGCTCATTTAAGGATGCTCGCGCATCTTTATGCCGGCGGCGAAAGCCAGATCATGAATCTCGGTACCGGCAAAGGGACCTCCGTGAAGGAGGCCGTAGAGACGGTCGAGAGCGTTGCCGGACGTCCGGTCCCGGCAGTTCAAGCGCCCCGCCGCGAAGGGGATCCGCCGATCCTGCGCGCTGGACATGATCTAGCGACCCGCGTTCTCGGGTGGGAGCCGCTGCGTGATTTTCTCTCGATCGTGAAAACCCAATGGACTTATCATTTCGCGATCCAGCCGCCCGAAAATCGGGTCGTTGATTTTTCGAAGCCGGATACTTCGACCGAACCGTCAGACTTGGAAGAGGTCTTGAACGCCATTCGCGGGAATTCAAATATTAGTGACCCCGTAAAGTTCGAAATTCTATTCCGTCTTTTTGTGGATTCCCAGGACCGTCAAAGCGAGTTCTACAAACGAAGCAAAGAGATCATGAGCCGTCCGGGAATTATCCAAGAAGTCGTTTCTCAAAACGCGGAACTTCTCACCCGGTGGGATCTGTTGCATGAAAAATTGCGGTCAGAGAATGATTTGAAAAGTGGAATTCTGACCCGAATGTCGGATGATCTTAGGAGTCGCCTCATTTCTTTGCCCCGATCCGAAGTCAGGGGTGGGCAGGAAAGAATGCTCTTGAAAGATTTGCGGGGCCCTCCGAAGCTTCTCGCGGGCGTCGCGAATGCCGGTTTTTACGTTTTTGTAATAGCAGGCACAATGTTGGGATTGTATTTTGCGACGGTCGTTGGCGCTGTTTTTGGGTTTATTTCAGGACTCATTCCTGCCTTGGCATTGGCCGGGAAAGCTGCGGCCGCGGAAAAACGCTGGAAAGAACGGATCCTTCATTACGACGACCCGCGGGTTCTCCCGGTCCTGCAAAGGTTACTTGCTCAGACGCCTCAATATGTCCGGGACCCGAGGCGCGTTCTGAGCTTGCCGAAAGAAGTGAATCCCGAATGGATCGCATTGTCCGCGCGGATCCGGGAACTTCAGAATCAATATGACATTCAACCTCGCTCCGAGACCCGGCAAAAAGATCCCGCCGCAGTTGAGATGCCGCGCTCCGGGATCACGCTCCTGACGCCGGACGAACGGGCGGCGATCGAGAAAGACCTGACGGTCGTTGAAGATTGGCTTGCAGTTCGGGAGGAATATCAGGCGGGGGGGCGATGGTCCCCCGTGGCCTCTAGCAACGCATTGGCTGAAAGGATGAAGGATTCGGATAACCTCGCGATGATTTTTGGCACTTGGGATGAGCACACCGCCCGCGAGGCCGCGGAAGTCATCAAAAGCCTTCAGCGGCAGTATCCCAAGATGAAGATCAAGGTTTTGACCAGCGGAAAGTATGGAAGCAAGCCAGGCGTTTTTTATGATGAGTACGGCGATCGCATGGCGGAGGCGGTCTATTACAAAAAGGTGTTGAAAGAGCTAGGCGTCAATGTGGACTACGCTGAGGACCAATCGACCGATACCGGCAAGAATATTATCAACTCGAAGAAACTCCTTGATGAGGAGGGCCTTAAGCCAGATGTTGTGCTCCTGATGCAGAACCCGCTGCTTCAGAGGCGGGCCGGTTTGAGTTTTGTCCGGCAGTACGAGGGAACGCCGGAGGCCTTTGATGCTTCGGGCGTCCGTCTTATCAGTTATGCGCCTTATCGGCAGAGCCCTTCCGGCCAGAGCGACGAAGATGTCCTGGCGGACCTCGGGTACGCTTTAGGGGAGATCAAGAATCTAAGGGACGATAATCCGGAAAATTACGCTGAAAAAGGCTACACGATCTCCGTCAAGGTCCCCGATGAAGTCAAACGAGCGGCCGATGCCCTAACCTTAAAGCTAAGTACGATCAACGCGCGTATCGAAGAAGCCGCTCAAGTTGTCGAAGTCATGCAAGATCTTTCGCTTGTAAAAGAACGGCTTGCGTTCCGGTGGGAATACGTACGCTGGCGGCACAATCGGATCCCCGGGAAGAACTTCATCCATAACCCGGTCCGCGAGTGGACCCGGGACGGTTTTCTCTTCAAAGGCATTTATAACACGGTCGATCGTCACGCGCCGGAGACGGACATGGATCCCAATCCGCCGGGGGGGCAGGCCCCCGCAAGGCCGGGATTTATTTTCGGGGATTATCCGGCGACTTCCCAGGTTTTGTTCAAAGTCGACATCGACGGGGAAATAGGACGGGTACTCGTCGCCGGCGATGCGCAGTTACAGGGCGAGTCGTTCCTCGTCCTGGACCGTCCGACGCATCTTGTGATGACGGATACCGAAGCGAACCTGACGCTGCTCAGGTTCCACCGTCGCAGCGGCCTGAAAGGATACGTGAACGGCTGGGGGATCGGAAAACTTCCCCGGTTGCACGATCATTTGCTTGATGAGATGCCGATCTTTGGAGTTCCTCTAAAACGATCGGGATTCAAGGTCAGTGGTTTTGATGCCCAGGAACTCGCGGGTTACGGGGCTTCAACGATCGTTTATACCGGTGAGGATGATGAAGGGCTCGCGCGGGTGATGGCATTGACTGCGCAGGAGCTATTGAAGGAAAAGATCCCCCACCAGGTTTTTCTGGAGGCAGGGAAAGTCATTTTTGTCCTGCGGGGAAGTGATCCGGCGACCCTCCATCAGGTCGAACAAAAGCATTTTGGCGGCCGGTACCTGACCGGGCAATTCGTCGGCGGGCTTGTGGCCTACCCGAAAGCGTACGTGGAGGCGATCACGCCTGAAAAATATCAGGAGATCATGCGTCAAGTAAGTCTGCCCTCCGCACGGCGAGACGCGGTCCTTGCTGCTTTAAAACAGACGACCCGAGCAGTACGCTCGGAAGCGCGGGAGTTATTGCCGGCGGATGTGGAAGCGGCCGTAAAGACGCTTCTTTCTTATTGGAACTCACGTCGGGCCAAAGCAACGCCTTCGACCCATCCGAAAGTAAAAGAATATTTTTCATGGAAAAAAATATCCCTTAGGGATGTGATGTTTTTTTTCCAGCGGGATCCGGAAGGGCTGCGGCAATTCCTGGCTGAACTTCTGAAGCAAGTCACCAGTATTCCGGCGAACGCGGCCCAGGGCAAATCGGTCCTCGAACATGGCGACGCGTCACGGGCGATCAATGAGGCCCTGCGGAAGGTCGCTCGGTACGCGCTCTTCCGGGAATATGAGCCGATGGTCCAGACGTATGATCTTACGGATCACCTGATCAAAT
Source organism: Candidatus Omnitrophota bacterium (assembly GCA_019052695.1). GTDB lineage: Bacteria > Omnitrophota > Omnitrophia > Omnitrophales > Aquincolibacteriaceae > Pegaeibacterium. The sequence continues at coordinate 8,443 of JAHQRI010000008.1, read as the reverse complement.
TTCCGGTCTCAGAAGCCGCATTCGAAGCGTCGCCTCTCGGACCGATGTTCCGTCAAAGCAAAATTGATTTTCGCCGTGTTTCTAACCAGATCCTCTGGACCGGGGACCCGAACGTGCGGCCGGGGCAGTGGGGTTTTGCACAGAAAACCCCGGAGGCTTTTCAAACGGAGAGCGGGGGGATGTCGGTCGCCGCCGTGCTTCCGAACGGCAATCTTGGGGCCAACGACTGGTTCGTCGGGATCACGGACGGGAAGGTCTATCACTATCGCGGGGACAGCCTCGGCGCGGGCCGTACCTACCGCATGCTGGTCGTGACGCGATCGGGTGAAACAAAAGTGATGCCGCTGAAATTCACGAAGAGCGCCGCGGAACCGGACGTCCACGGGATCTTTAACGAGCAGGGCGAAGATGTTTCCGGAGAGATCCGTTACGGCATTTACGGCCAGCCGATCCTCGCGGACTTTAAGGAAAATCTCGGCCAGGCGGCGATCCAAACCGATGACCTCCGCCATCTCATCCGCTTTCCGATGTTCGTGAGGGGATGGGACCAGATCCATCCGGGTTTCAGCGATCACGTCGGAGAGCTTTATACCGATCCCGAAAAGATCAAGGTCCGTCAGGCGCTTGAGGGCAAACCAATCGCTCTGGATCTCGTGCCGCTCACCAAGTTCCATATCACGCCGGAAGAACGCGATGCTGTTTTTGCGGCTTGGGGTTACAGGAATGTGACGGGCCAGAAGACGGATCCTGCGGCTCTTGACCTTGGAGACTACTTTGTCGACGCGAACACGCTTCACATCCGCTTCTTCGCGGGGACGCACCCGCATAGTTTCTTCGGATTGACGCAAGACGGGCAATTGATCGCCGGAGTCGTACCGGGAGAGACGCATTACGCGGGGACCACGCTCAAGGCACTGGCCGAAAAACTCCGTGATCATTATCAGGCCAAGGATATTTTCCTGTGGGGGAACGGGAAGGACAGCATGATCAGGTTCGGGAACGGGATGACGCTCGCCCCCGCCGGCGCTTACGGGGCGGGTTTTTCCGCAGTGGTGGTCGCGCGCTCCGAGCTGCGAGCGAAGGAACAGAACGCCGCCCTTTTGGGTTTTGACCTTTCCAAGGTCGAGGAATTGACGGAAAAGAATGCGAAGGTGAATTACGGGGCCACGTTTGTGATGGGACATCCTCTGGGCGGTACCGCCGGCGAGGTTCTGGAGAAATGGCAGCAGGAGCTCCTTGATATCACGCATGGGAAATTCAAGATCAACGCGTCTTTCTCCCACGCGACGGTCGGGGCTCTTGCGCGTTCCCAGGATCAACCGATCCGGGGAGAGAATTTGTCCTCGGTGGATTTCGACAAGGTGCTTCAATCCCTCGAGGCCGGAAGCAGTTATAAGATCCGCTTCAACGAGGTCAAATTCAGCGACGGCAAAGAAGGAAATCTCGTTTTGGTCGGAGAAGTCGAAGGGGAAGGGCTCAGTCCGCTTCAAAAGGCCTTTTCGGAGTCCGGATTGCCGTTGAAATATAAAGCCCAAGAGCCCGGAAAACCCGTGAAGGTGTTCGTCACTTTGGGTCAGGTGAACGCCAAGGTTCTTGCAGAACTTACGGATGAAGAAGCTCAAGGGTTAAAACAATGGGTTGAGGCCCACGCCGTTATTCAAGAGTCTATGGAGTCGAAGATCGATGAAGTTCGTCTTGTTCTTTACAATCAGCGCACGCTCGAAGGCATGGCCACTCCTGATGTGGCTTTTAAGTTGGGGGTTAAATCTCAGTTTGCGAACGGCGACGCATTAAAGTCTCAAGTTATCAATGGGTTTGAGCATCACGCAAGGTTTGAAAGACTGAAAACACAGGAGTGGGGCGGAATATTGACGGATATCGATTATTCTCTCACCGATGATGACCGCATTGTCCCTGCCGAAATTATTCGGGAAATTGCAGCGAAATTAAGACAAGGTATCCGTATAGGTCTGGTCTCTTCCCGTGCGTATGAAATTGATTCCCGCTTCAGAAAATTCAATGAAGAAGGGCGGCAGTTTGCCGGCGCAAGGGACATGAAAGAGGTTGTCGAGCAGATTCGCCGGGAACTCGGCTCGGATCAGTCGCCTTTAAAATATTTGGATGTTTTTCCGGAGGACTCGACTTATGGCTTTAATGTCGGGGATCCGAAGATCGTTTATGATTATGGCGTCAAACCTTCCTTGGAGAATGCGGCAGATCGTGGAGTTTTCGAGGAAACCATGCTTGGTCTTTTGCGTCCGTATGCTCGGGAAAAGTTCGGGATTGATTATAGCGACGAAGCCTCGATTATTTTTAAATTCCGCTCAATTACACTCCAACTTCCTCGTCCGAGAGAAACAGCGCGGGACACGGTGTTTTTAGAAACTTTAAAAAAACGCATCGCCTCATTTTTTAGTGAGCGCAACATCGAGATTGATCTTAAATGGTCCGGCGAGAGTTTCGAGATCAAGTCAAAAGATGCTGATAAAAATCTATCGGTTCTTAAATTTGAAGAATTGTTGGAAGGCAAGTCTTTCATATCCACGGACGACCAAGGCCAGCCTGGTGGAAATGGAGAACCGTTGGCGAATCGTTTCGGAGGCATTTCTCTAGATAAATTTGATGCTGAGAATCCTGATGTGGTTGCTGTTTCTTTATTGGCGGGTCACAAAGGAGCAGCGGCTTGGTTGTTTTCCGTTCGTCAGCTCAATTTTAAGCCTTCCCGTTCTGAGGCGCGAACCAAGGAGCAAAATGCAGCTCTTTTAGGGTTTGATCTTCCGAAGGTCGAGGAGTTGACGGAAAAAAATAAGGAGGTCCATTACGGGGCCACGTTTGTGATGGGACATCCCCTGGCCGGAACTGCCGGTACGGTTCTTAACCAATGGATGCAGGAACTTCTCGCTGTGACGAACGGGAAATTCAGGATCAACACCGCTTTTTCCCATGCGTTGGTCGGGGCGATGATCCGGCCCCAAGAGGGAGAGAATTTGTCTCAGGTAGATTTCGACAAAGTGCTTCAAGCTATTCGAGCCGGAAGCGGTTATAAGATCCGCTTCAACGAGGTCAAATTTAGTGATGGAAAGGAGGGGAATCTAATCCTAGTCGGAGAAGTGGAGGGAGACAGCCTCAGTCTTCTTCAAAAGGCGTTTTTCGAGTCAAAAGTGGTGTTGAAACGGAAGGTTCAAGAGCCCGGAGAACCTCGCAAAGTGTCCGTGACTTTGGGCCATGTGGACGCTGATGTTCTTTCGGATCTTACCCATGAGGAAGCTCAGGGGCTGCGGCAGTGGGTTGAGGCCCACGCTGTTGTTCAGGAACCCATGGAATCCGAGATCAATGAAATCCGTCTTGTCCTTCACAAACAACGCATGCTCGACGGAACGATTGCTCCAGACATCACGTTCCGCTTGGGTAGCCCTTCGGGGGAATTCACAAACGGATCCGCGTTGAAAGCGAAAATTGCGGAAGTATTTACAAATTCCTCCATGGAGATGACAGAAGAGGAATCCCGCAAAGAAGGGTTGCTTTGGGAGAAATTCGGATCGTTCATGAATAAACTCTGGTCGCGGAGGGGGATGGTACTGACTGAAATGGATGTAGCAGATCTTCTTGGGATGTTCAGAATGGGTAAAACGGCGCACAGGACCCAGATGAGGAAAGGAGGCGGGCTTCCGTATTTTGTTCATCCGCTGGACGTGACGCGGTTTTTTCTGGAAATCTTTGGGCCAACGATCGTGGATCCGGCACTGCTCTTGACGCTCCTGAAGATCGGCCTGCTTCATGACACCCGTGAAGACCAAGAAGATTTCTATACTCCGGCCAAGATCAATATCGATCACCTGGTGCGGTTTGGCGTGAGGATCTTGACCAAATACACGGTGAAGGAAATCCGGGGCCCCGATGGGCAGTCCGGCTGGAGTTTCAAGTACCACCGTAATACGAATAGCGAGGACATTCCCTTTCCCCGTACATTCGCGAGCGAGGAAGAGGCGAAGATTGCGGCGGAGATTCAGTACCTGACGCAACTTGTGGACACGTACAAATATTTCATAGGGGAACACGTTCCCCCGGGGACTTTTAATGACGCTTTTATTCGAGGCATCCAGCAGATCAAATTGAGTGACCGCATCATGAACTTGAGCGATCTGATGGGGCTTTTCGAGACCGGAGCGGCAGCATCTGAAAAACAAATCAACTTTATCAATAAAACCTTCGACAAAACCTTAGATTATTTTATCCCTTACTTTGTAGAGGCGGGGAACCCTCGAAGCCCTCTGCCGTCGGTGAGTAATCCCGTGCATCCGGAAGATCGGACTCGCTTTTATAACCATATTTTTAAAATTCTTCAGGGCTACGCGGACCTGGACTTAGCGCGGTTTCCTCAAGCAGAATCGCTCAAAGTTGCCGCTCAGAGGACGCTTCACAGGTTATCTGAGGATCCGGAGCTTTCCCAATATAACATTACCGGACAGCTTGCAGAACCAGGGCCTGGTCGCTCGGAGGCGAGGTCAATGGATCGTGAGGGTTATTTGAAAAGAAGTGTTTTGCCCGCGTGGTTTGTACCGGCCGCCGTCGCTTTTGAAGACCTTACGCTATTGGGGGAGGAATTCATGACGATGGTTCGGGAGGATCCTTTCGCGATGTGGGGGATCGGTTTGGCCGGGGCTGTTCTGGTGTTGGTTGCGGCGGCGCGTGTTTTGGCTCCGGTCCGCTGGCACGTGAGAATGCTTGGCAGCGACGGCGCCAGGACTCGTCAGCGGGCGCAGCAAACGCTGATCAAAATGGGTTCGCGGGCTGTCCCTGTTCTTCTTCAAGCGCTGGATAAATTTCTCAAGGTTTCGCCGATAGAGTCGGTCGCTTTTTACGAAGGGATCCTCAAGACGCTTGGGGAGATCAAAGACGAGCGCGCTTTCGGACATTTGATCAGAGAACTGAAGCGTGGCAGTCTGAGCGCCGCGCAGGCCGTCGCGCAGTATCCGCTCGCGATGAGCCTTGAACCGCTTATGAACACTTTGGGTCAACGGAACGGGTATCTGCGTGAAGCTGTGAAAGCCATTTTGATCGCATGGAACCGTCCTGAAGTCGTTTCGTCATTGAATCGATCCCTGTCGAAGGCCGCCGATCCCGAATTTCTTCTGAATGCCGCCGAGGTGTTGGCCGCTTACCGGGATGCCAGCTCTGTTGAGCCGCTCCGGCGACTTTCTTCGGATCATTCCGATCGCCGTGTCCGGAGCGGGATCACCAGGCTTCTAAAAAGTTTTGAGGGTCGCGAGCTTCCTGTCGACCTCAGATCTTCCGGTTGGGAAAACGGAACCTATCAGGGTCTTCCGACACGTTCAGAAGCACGGTGGGATGACGAAAGCGGTCCCTGGCGGGGCGGAAGTTTTGACATCGTGGTCGATTACGATCAGCAAAGACCCATCGGCAGGCCCGGGAAAAGCGGTACCGACTATGCATGGATGACGACCCCGCTCGAGATCTTGCAGGGGGAGGCTTACGCCATCCGGTTGATCCAGGCTTTTCAAAAATACCTGCGCGCCCCCGCCGGCGTGTACTTGCCCGGCCTTCATTCCGGTCTTGCCGTTCTGATGCGGGACCCCGCGAAGCCCGAGAAAGCTCAATTTAAAGGCCTGCTTTTCTGGGACGAATCGATGGACGCAACCGTGTTCTTTCATTTCGGACTTGAGGAAGTGAAGCTTGACTCTCTTGCCGACGCCTTTTACGAAACTATGGGCGAGGATGTCGGATTCGGAGCGGTCGAGCTGACGGGCGCGCACTTGAAAAAGGGGGAAGCCCCGCGTTCTGCGACGGTGTACCTGCCCGGGCGTTCCGAGGTTCGCAAGGAAAAGGAAGAACTCATTGTGGCCGCGGAACGGATGAGGGCAGGGGTCGAGGACGCGTTAGCGAAATTACCGGACATGGAAATCCCGGAAGCGACGGCCTTGGTCCGCGACATCTTGGGGGGGATCACCGCGGACGGGGACAGAAGGGACAGCTATGGGATTACGGAAGCCCTGGCAGCTGCGGTGCGGCATTATGTCGTTTCGCGACCGGACACGGTTTCGTTGAACGGATTTGTGGAAGAGGTGCTCAACGAGGCGTTTGCGCGATGGCGCGGATGGTCCCGCGACCCTAACAATATAAGGAACCTGTGGAATGCGGCGCATCCGTTGCGTGACTTCATCCGTCAGTTGGACAGCGGGATCTTTGGTTTTGCCCTGAAAGAGGGACAGATCCTCATCGAATATCCCGGTCAGGGAAAGCGTCTTTCGTGGGAAGATAAGAAAAAGGTTATCGTCCCGGTCATCATCAGGTCGATCCGGGAATCCGGGCGCTCAGAAATGCGTGAGCCGGTCACGGTCCCCATCGATGCGCGGTCGGTCGCGTCGGCACAGAACTATTACATGACCCCGGACGGTTTACGGCTTTATTTTTCGGGAAGCCAAGCACGCCGAAACCGTTCCTTCCGGGAGCGGATGCGGGAAGTCATGCTGGATGAAGGCCCTGAGATCGAAGGGCTTTCGATGCGGGTTGCGAAACCCGATTCACGGAACACGGATACCGTCTGGATGGACAAGGGGACGCCAGTCCAGGTCCCCGGAACGGACCTTTGGGTCACCGTGCTTGGGGGAGCCGTGAACGATTCCGTGACGATCCGCGTTGAGAGCCGTTTCGATCCGCAAGGCCGTTTCGTTTCGCGACGTTCGGAAGCACGGGTCACCTCCTTTGTGCAGTCGATCGCCGACGATCGGCTCGTAGCGCGTGCCGTGAAACCCTACCAGGACGCTTTCGATCACATGGTCAGGACCCGGCAACGGGTCGCGAAGACCCACACGCATTGGAAACTCGCGGCCGCGAAGCTGGATCAGGCCCGGAGCGCGGCCCAAGAGGCGATCCTCAAGAAAATGGGCCGCAGGTTCCGGGGCGTCATGGAGTTCCTGGTTGAGGCCTCGGAATTACCGAAGGTGTCCGGAACTCCGGCATTGCTTGACCTCGGGGACAAGCGCAGGATCGAACTCGTGCGGAACGTGATCGTGGCACCGCTGCTCGACCCGAAGACCCGGTGGCGCTACTGGCAGAACGCCCCCGCGCGGACCTTTGACTCCCAGGAGCAGTCGCGGCTGGCGGAGAACCTGTGGCATTTTTACGTGGGTTCTGTTACGGCCCGCTCGGAAGCACGGACGGAAACCTTCATACAAAAAGAGTTCCCGGCCTTATCCCTTTCGGCGGAAGTGGGAATCAATCCCATGTTCGAAGTAGGCCCTGAGGAGGATCTTTTTGGTGACTATGATCCTCAGGAAGAGGTTTTTGTGACCCGGGTTGAAAAGGCCGTCCGGGAAAAGCTGGATGGGCTCCGGGGGACGGAATACGGGAAAAAGGCGCTTCCGGGGCTCGACCCCCATCTGTTCAGCGTCATGCAGTACGCGGGACGGATCTATGAAAGACGGTATGGGAAAAAAGCTCCCGCGGCTTTGCGGCTTGCGGGGCTGCTTCATGACATCGACCGAGCCTTTCCCGACCGTGAGATCAAGAAGAAAGACTACGAGCGAGTTCTGGGGAAAGCGCATTATTACGACCGCTACAAAAAGGCGCACAGCATGGCTTCGGCGAGGATCGCCTTAGAGCTTTTGGACGCCGCGGGAGCTCCGGAATCGTTGACGCGCAGGGTCTACCGCGTGATCGTCAACCATGAAGCGGGCGGGCAAGAGGACAGCGATATCATCCGGGACTCCGACTCGGTCAGCTATTTTGAGGATGAGAACATCGAGGTCGTGCTCTCCCAAACGGAGGCGGGGCTGCGGGACCCCCGCGGGCTCGAAGGGGCCCCTCGTAAGACCGGATTCATGTATTTCCGTTCCTCCGCGGAAGCCAAGGAACTAATCGAGGAGATCATGGCGGCAAGAGCGAAGCGACAGTCCCCGGACCGTCTGGATGCAAAGACGGTCGAGCTCTTCAATAGGGTGAAGACCGATGTCGCGTTAAGGGACGAGGTCCTCAACAGTAAGGAAGAGGCGAACTACCGGCATTATGTGCTTTTCACTCATACCGCAACGGGCCGTTTTTTCATGCTGGGGATCTCCGAAGGATCGAATGCGTTGAAGACCGCTGAGATCTCGAGGGAGATCCGGTCGGGCCTTGAGGCCCTTGGGCCGGGTTTCCCGGCGGATGAGGAGCTGGTCGAAATTTTTGATCGATCCGTCGAAGTGCTGGGGCGCTCCCCGGAAGAAGGATCCATTACGGACAAACGCTCCGAAGTCCGGAAAGACGCGGTCGAGCCCCTTCCGTCGGAACGGGAGACGCCATCGCTTGCTTCTTGGCTCGGGGAAGGCGCTTCGGTCCGCGGGGTGATCGAGACCGCCCGGCAGGTGACGGACCGTATCGTCGCCGTCGCGGTCGCGAAAGCGAAGGCTTATCTTGCGATGGCGCGCGACTTTTTCAGGGACCA
>JAHQRI010000007.1 GCA_019052695.1 Candidatus Omnitrophota bacterium | reverse complement strand
ATACCATCTACGCCGAAGGCCAGCGGCGATATCTGGAAAGTCTGTCCTCGTACGCGAAACAATTCCTCGAAAAACTCAAAAAACCCGACGTGGATCATCTGTCCGGGCTTTCTCCGGCCATCGCGATCGAACAGCGGTCTGTGACGCATAATCCGCGCTCCACGGTGGCAACCGTTACCGAAATTTACGATTATTTGCGGCTCCTTTTTGCCAAGGTCGGGATCGCGCATTGTCCCTCTTGCGCGCGGCCGTTGCGAGGGCAAAAACGGGAGGAAATTTTTGCCGACGTTCTCAATAACTTTAGGGGCAAAGAAGTACGCATTTTGGCGCCGCTCGTGCGGGGCCGGAAGGGTGAGTTCCAGAAACTTTTTCAAGACTCGCTCAAAAAAGGCTTTGACCGGGCGCGCATCGACGGGACGGTGAAGCTTTTGAAGCCGGAAATGAAGCTCCGGAAGTCTGTGCGGCACGATATTGAGATCGTGGTCGATGAACTGAGCGTCGAAGGGGATGCCGGGGACAAGCGATTCAGGGATTCTTTGGGATGTGCCCTGGATCTGGCCAAAGGGCACGTTGCGATCCTGGACAAAGAGGCCGAGGGTTCCGGGGAAGCCCGTTTTTTTTCGACGACCAAAAATTGTCCGGAATGCCAGATCAGCCTTGCGGACCTGACGCCCAACATGTTCTCGTTCAACAGTCCCTACGGGGCTTGTCCGAGTTGCAAGGGATTGGGGAAGCTTTCTCAGATCTTTGCAAAGAGCCTGATCACTGCACCCGAAAAGCCTCTGATGCAGGCCCTGAATAAAAATGTCTTTTTTTCGTTTAATAAATATTTTTTCGAAGATCTTCTGCACGACCTGACGGCCAAATACAATTTTGAATGGGACACGCCTTACCGGGAATGGCCCGAGGAAGCGCGGGAAGTGCTTTTCCTGGGGGACGGGGACATTTCGGGGCTTGTGGAAGAGTGGGAGCGGCTTTTCCATGAGACGAATTCCGAGGAGGTGCGCGGTAAGATCCGGAAATTTTTGCGCGAAGAAGAATGCAAGGAGTGCGCCGGCAAAAGGCTCCGCAAGGAAAGCCTTGGCGTGCAGGTCGGCGGTAAAAATATCGCGGAAGTCACCGCCCTGCCGATCGAAGAGGCGGTCCCGTTCTTTCAGGCCTTGGAATTTTACGACACGCAAAAGGTCATTGCGGAACCCATTCTCCGGGAAGTGCGGGAGCGTTTGTCTTTTCTCCTTAATATCGGTCTGGGGTATCTGACGCTGGACCGGACGGTCGCGACGCTGGCCGGGGGAGAACTCCAGCGGATCCGTCTTGCGGCTCAGATCGGCCTCGGGTTGACCGGAGTGATGTACGTGCTCGATGAACCCAGCATCGGATTGCACCCCCGGGATAACGGGAAACTGCTGGACGCGCTCGAGAAGCTCCGGGATCTCAAGAACACCGTGCTGGTGGTCGAGCACGACGAGGAAACGATACGACGTGCGGATCATGTGATCGATCTTGGCCCCGGTGCGGGTCATGAGGGCGGTTCGATCGTTGCGCAGGGGAACCCGGAAGGACTGATGAACTTTCCCGGATCGCTCACGGCCCAATATCTCTCCGGAAAGCTTTCGATAGAGATCCCCAAAGAACGGAAAGAAGCCTGTCGAGCTCAGAAATTGATCGTGAAGGGTTGCCGCGAACACAATCTCAAGAATATCAATGTCGAGTTCCCGTTGGGGCTTTTGATCTGCGTGACAGGGGTTTCGGGGTCCGGCAAAAGCACTTTGGTGCATGACATCCTTTACAAAGAATTGCACAACCGGATCTGGAAGACTCAATACAAAGTCGGGGCCTTTGATGGATTGGAAGGTGCCGGACAGATCGATAAGGTGATCGAGATCGACCAAGCGCCGATCGGGCGCACGCCGCGCTCGAATCCGGCGACGTACACGGATATTTTCGGATTCATCCGCAAGCTTTACGGCGACCTTGAACTTTCCAAGTTGCGGCGGTATTCACAATCCCGTTTCAGTTTTAATATCAAAGGGGGCCGGTGCGAGAACTGCCGCGGGGCCGGGTTTGAAAAACTCGAAATGAGTTTTATGCCGGACCTTTTTGTGGTTTGCGAGACGTGTCGCGGCAGGCGCTATAACGAGCCGACGCTGGAAGTGCGGTATCGAGGAAAAAATATCGCGGAAGTCCTGGACCTCTCGGTCCGTGAAGCGATCGGATTCTTCGAAAAATTTTCCATGATCCGCGAACGGCTTGAAGTTCTGGAAGCCGTCGGGTTGGGGTATGTGAAATTGGGCCAGTCTTCGACGACGCTTTCGGGCGGCGAGGCGCAGCGCATCAAGATCGCGGCGGAATTGATCAAAAGGGCCACGGGAAGCACCCTTTACCTCCTTGACGAACCGACCACCGGGCTTCATTTCCATGATATACGGAACCTGCTCCGCGCGCTTTTTGACCTCCGGGCTCAGGGAAATACCGTGATCGTGATCGAGCATAACTTGGATGTGATCAAGACGGCGGATTATGTGATCGACCTGGGACCCGAGGGGGGAAGAGAGGGTGGGACGATCGTGGCGCAAGGGGCGCCGGAAGAGATCGCTCGAGAGCCGCGGTCCCATACCGGAAGATTTTTGAAAAAATTATTAAAAATATGAATACCTTGCTGCCCTATGGGTCCTGATGGGTTATTTGAGGCGATGGGAATAAAGTTCTTTTAATGGGATTTTTTTTTTGCTATAGTGTGCCCGTTGCTTTGATAAAAATCCGGTGTTAAAAGGAGCCCCCCATGATCATGGAGATCGGAATTGTCGCTGGTGAGATTTGGCACTACCTGGACGATAAATCGAGTGCGACGGTCGAAGAGTTGACCAAGGAATTGCGGCGGCCCCGTGAGCTGGTGCTCATGAGTCTCGGTTGGCTGGGACGCGAGGGTCACGTCACCTTAGGTACCCCCGAAAGCGGTTACGTGGCGACCTTGAACCGCAAGTAGTTCGTGAAATATTGTTGCGTTTTTTCCACCGCTCCATCGCTTAAAAAGGCCCGCGAACTCGCGGGCCTTTTAGTTTCCGGGAGGTTCGCGGCCTGCGTTTCGATCCTTCCGGGGTTGGAATCGCGGTACCGCTGGCAGGGAAAGCAGGAGGCCTCGAAAGAATGCCTTCTCCTCATCAAGACTACAGTCTCCCGGTATAAAAAAGTGGAAAAAGTCCTCCTGAAATACCATCCCTATGAAGTTCCCGAGATCATTTGCCTCCCCGTTACCAAGGGGAGCAAATCCTACCTGGATTGGATCTCCGGCGAAGTGATCGCTTCCTGAGTCCCCTGGGACAGAAAATAGGCGTTGTCCGTAATCCCGGAAGTGGTTGTGGTTCTAGATCTTGGAAGGGGAAACTGCGATAAAGACTTTGGCGGTCTTTTGCCCTTCATTGGCGAATTGATGGGGAAGTGATGCGTCAAAATAGAGCGTTTCTTGCGGCTTTAAGACGAACTCCTGGTTTTCGAGCTTGATCTTGACCGTTCCTTCCAGGACCCAGACGAATTTCTCGACACCGCGTTCGTGGGATTCCCTTGCCGTTGTCCCGTTCCCTTGGAGCGACAACAGGAGCGGGGTGATCTTTTTCTTGGAGCTTTCCTGGGTGAGGAGCTCCATGGTCACATCTTTGGTGTGGTGCGTGACCGCCCGCGTGTCTTTTTGGGAAAGATGGGATACCTGCTCGTAGCGGGGGTCGATGCCCGTATAAAGTTCCGCAAGGCCTATCCCAAGACACTCGGCGATCTTTTCGTGGCATTCCACCGTTCCGATCATGGTTCCCGTCTCGATGCGAGAAAGGGTAGCTTGGGCGACACCCGTTTTTTGGGAGATCTCCACTAAAGTCAGGTCTTTTTCCTTGCGCAAAGTCCGTATACGCTGGCCTAGGTTCTTGAGCATGGGGTTTATTATAGGCATTGGGGAAATAGGGTCAAGAGGAATATGACGGAAATGAATAAAGGTATATTAATTTAAATAAATTAAATATTGACAATATATCATATTTCATGTAAGCTTCCCATACAACATCAACAAGGGAGGTGGTCACATGCAGTTTGGAAACAGCGTTAGAAGGGATTTGGGGGTTTTAGTCACGGCGGTCCTTCTTGTCGGGGGGTCATTCATCCTTCCGATCGAAAGGGCGCATGCCGCGCCGCAACCTAAATCAACCCTGCAGCTTCAGGAACAGCCGGCCATGGCGGTGATCAATATTAACAAAGCTACGGCCGAGGAACTGGATGCCATCCGTGGCGTTGGGCCCGTGCTGGCCGACCGGATCATTAAATTCCGGGAAGAGAACGGTGGTTTCAAAAGCGTCGATGACCTGTCCAAAGTTCGTGGGATCAGCGGCGCCAAGTTCCAAAAGATCAAAAACCAAGTGACGATCTGACACCCGTCATCTCAGGGGGTCGTTTCGCGGTCGCCGCGGGGCCGGAACAGGGTGCGGGGCACCTGAAGAGTGGGGAGGGCCTTGCGGTGTCGCGAGACGGAACGAGAAAGCCCGTCCCGTTCTGGGGCGGGCTTTTCTTTTGGGGGAACTCCCGAGAACTCCTCTGTCTCACCGTAGATTCTTCCGGCTATTTCCCGTACAAAGGATATGTTGAAACGTCTTGGGCATCGCATTTTTGTCAGGGGTTGCCGGAGTCCATGAAAAGAATTTTGGTCCGGATGCGCAATAATGATAAACAAGAGCAAATGGAAATTTAAGAAATGATTTATGGACTATAGTCGCATGCTTACGGGTTTGCCGAAATGCGGATAGGGTTTCTGACCCGTCATCTGGGGCGACCTGATCTTCCCCGGCAGCCTTACTTCTCCTCAAGTCCTTCGGGGAAGGGGCAGGCCCATGCATTGCGGGTCCATTTTCCGGCTCAAAACATGATGAATTGATAAAAGGATTAGAATGATCGTTTCTAGCGGCAAAGGATGTGATCTCAAGAAAAAACATAGAAAAGCGCTATTCCTGGTCGATGCTTGACGATCGAGAGTTATGAGCTAGCCTTGCTTGATTCGCCACTGCCTTTTTGCTAGAATGCCGCGTCTTTTGGCTCCCTAGGAAGGGCCCTTTGAACTCATGATCCCGGTCGGTTGAAAATGCCTAAGTTTTTGACATTCCAAGAGTTAATCCAAAAGCTGAACGATTTCTGGAGTAAGGAGGGCTGCCTTGTCATGCAGCCCTATGACCTCGAAGTCGGCGCGGGGACCTTCTCTCCGAATACCTTTCTCAGAGCGCTCGGTCCGGAACCCTGGAAAGCGGCTTATGTGGAACCTTCCCGCCGCCCGACGGACGGCCGTTATGGGGAAAATCCTCACCGCACGCAGCATTACTATCAATATCAGGTCATCCTGAAACCCTCGCCGGAGAATTCCCAGGAACTTTACCTCAACAGCCTGCGCGCGGTCGGGATCGATCCGCTTTCCCACGACATCCGTTTTGTGGAAGATGACTGGGAATCGCCGACGCTCGGGGCGTGGGGGCTCGGTTGGGAAGTGTGGCTCGACAGTCTGGAGATCACGCAGTTCACGTATTTCCAGCAATGCGGAGGCATCGACCTTGAGGCCGTTTCTTGCGAGATCACGTACGGGTTGGAACGCATCGCGATGTTCCTCCAGAAAAAAGATTCCCTTTTCGATATTCAGTGGAATTCCAAGGTCACGTACGGCGATGTGCATCTTCAGGGAGAACGGGAGTTCTCGAAATTCAATTTCGAGGGTTCGGATCCGGAGATCTATCGGCGTCATTTCGAGGACTATGAGAAACAAGCCGCGCGGCTCCTTGAGAACGGAATGGTCCTGCCGGCCTACGACTGCTGTCTGAAGACCTCGCACATTTTTAATCTATTGGATGCCCGCGGCGCGGTGAGTGTGAACGAACGGCCACGCTATATTTCCCGTGTCCGTGCGCTGGCCCGCCGCTGTGCGGAAGCGTACCTTGAAAGCCGCAAGGCGCAGAATTTTCCACTGATGAAAACTCAGGGAAAAAAAACATAATACTTCATTGTATTTCATATCATGGATGTTGTTCGGGACGGCCGAAAGTCGAGCCGGAATCCATAAAAGGATCGATTCCCGCCTTTGCGGGAATGACAGAAACTGAAAAGATCAGGATCTGAGCTGATTTATGCCCAATTTACTCGTTGAATTAGGAACCGAAGAGCTTCCCGTCGCGGCGCTCGGTGTCGTCTATGAACAGCTTGCCCTCCAATTGCGGCAAAAACTTGTGGATGAACGGATCGCTTTTAAAGAGGTCAAGGTTGAAGCGACGCCGCGGCGCATCGCGATCTTTGTGCGGGGGATCGCCGCCCTGCAGCAGGACCGTGAACTTGAGATCTCCGGGCCTTCCAAGGAAAAATGTTATGATGCCGCGGGAAATCCCACTCCGGTCCTTCAAGGTTTTTTACGCAGCAAACAAGCGGAGGTCAAGGACCTCGAGATCCGCGAAACGCCGAAGGGGCATTTCGTCTTTTTGAAGAAAAAAGAAAAGGGCCGCCCGGTCGCGCAACTCCTTCCCGAATTTTTAAAGCAGGTCCTCATGTCGCTTCCGTTCCCTAAGTTCATGCGGTGGGAGGCGACGGGATTCCGGTTCCCGCGGCCGGTCCGCTGGCTTGTGGCGCTTCTCGATAAGAAAAAGATCGCCATGGATTTTGCGGGCGTGAAGTCCGGTAACCGCAGTTACGGACACCGGTTCCTCGCACCCCAGGGTTTTGCGGTCCCCGAAGCGGATTGGAAGATCTATGCCGCCTTGCTCAAGAAAAGACACGTTCTGCTTGATCTGACGGCGCGTGAAACGGCGATCCGCAAGAAGCTTCGCGATTCATTCGGCCAGAAACAGATCGACGAAGACCTCGTCCGCATGAACGCCCAACTTGTCGAAGAACCGTATTTTCTCCAAGGGACCTTTTCCCAGGACTATCTCGATCTTCCGGCGGAAGTTCTGGCAAGCTGCATGAAGAAGAACCAGAAGGTCTTTGCCTGTTATGACGGCGGCGGGCGGCTCAAGAATTATTTCGTGGCCGTAATGAACGGAAAACGGAACGGCCTCGCGCGGATCCGGGAGGATTACCAGAACGTCCTGGATTCCCGCCTCAAAGACGCCCGTTACTTTTACGAACTTGATACGAAAGAGCCGTTGGAAAAGAAAAAGCCGGTGCTGGCGCAGCTTGTTTATCTCGGGAAGCTGGGGTCGATGCTGGATAAGACCGAGCGGCTCGAAAAAATGGCCCAGGAATTCGCGCGCGCGACGGGGCACGAGGATCTCGCCGCGGACCTTGCCCGCGTGGCGGCGCTTTCCAAGATCGATCTTGTGACCCACCTTGTGTATGAGATGCCGGACCTGCAGGGCGTGGTCGGTCGCGAATATGCTTTCGAAAGCAAAGAAAAAGAATCTGTCGCGTCTGCTATCGGGGTTCAGTACCTGCCGAAGAACCTCGGGGAAGATCTCCCGAAAGTGAAACGCTCGATGGGCCTTTTGGGCGCGCTCTTCGGGATTATGGACCGGTTGGACCTTTTGGCGGGAGCGTTCGGAACGGGGATCGAGCCGACTGGAAGCCAGGACCCTTTTGCGTTACGCCGCGCCGGCGGGATCTTCGCAAAACTCATCCGCGCGTTCTCCGTTCCCTTTTCTTTGTCGGGCATGATCGATGCCGCTATACGGCTTTACGGCGAGCGGCTGACACGTGCGGACGACCTAAAAGTACGTCTTTCACGATTTTTGCAAGAACGTGTCGCGTTCGAACTCAGCGTGAAACCCGGGACCTGGCCCTCAGAGATCCTTCAGGGGGTATGCCGTTCGAATTTTGATGATCTCGCCGGTGTCTATCAACGCTTTGACGCGCTCGTCGAAATGTCGGAAAAGGACACGAAAACTTTTATCCGAGCGGCTAAAGTGATCCAGCGGACGGCCAACATGCTCCGGGGTTACGGGAAGGCTCCGGGGGAGCCTCGCGAAGACCTTTTGACTGAGGAACAGGAAAAAAAGATCTTCGAATTGGTCCGGGCCCGGGCGCATGAGGTCGGCGAGGTCCTGGCGCGGAGGGATTATCAGGGTGCGACGCGGCTTTTTGCCGCTATCTTTTCGAAGCCCCTGCACGAATTCTTCGATCGGGTCCTGATCAACGCGGAGGACCCGGCGTTGCGCGAGAACCGGATGGCGATCGTGGGAAAGATCAACCGGCTTTATACAACGGAACTTGCGGACCTTTCGGGACTATCCAGGATCGACGAACCGTGATATAATCCGCGCCTTCATCTTGAGCCCCGGCCCGCGCGGTCCTCTGCTGAGGGCCGGACACGGTAGGGCCTTGGCGAGCGGGTTCCTCCGAGATCCAGGGTGGACACGTTCCTGAACCGGGTTTTTTTAAAGAACGGGAAGGTGGGAACTGAAGTCAGGATTTTTATAACATCAAATCAAAAAAGGAGTTAAGTCTAAAAATGAGTATCGCTGCGGCAGTCAAAAAATCATCGAAATCCTCCAAGACCAAAGGTCAAAAATTCGTTTATTTCTTCGGAAGCGGTAAGGCTGAAGGCAACGCGAAAATGAAGCAGCTTCTGGGTGGGAAAGGGGCCAACCTCGCGGAGATGACCAATCTCGGGATCCCCGTCCCGGCCGGTTTCACCATTACGACCGAAACGTGTGATCTTTTCTACCGGAACGGGAAAAAATGGCCCTCGGGTCTGGAGCAGCAGGTCCGTGAGAACATCGCGAAACTCGAAAAATCCATGGGCCTGAAGTTCGGTGATCGGAACAACCCGCTGCTTGTTTCCGTGCGCAGCGGCGCCGCGGTTTCCATGCCGGGGATGATGGACACCGTGCTGAACCTCGGGCTGAACGCCGAAGTGGTCCAGGGGCTGATCGTGAAGACCGAGAACGAACGGTTCGCGTGGGATTCCTACCGCCGTTTCATCCAGATGTTCGGGGACGTTGTGATGGAGGTGCCGCATGACGATTTCGAACACGCCCTGGAAAAGAAAAAACAGCAGGCGGGCGTGAAAATGGACACGGAACTCAACGCTAACGACCTTAAGGATGTGGTCCGCCAGTACAAGAAGATCTATCAGGACCATACCGGCGAAGAGTTCCCGCAGGATCCCTTCGAGCAACTGTCCAAGGCGGTCAACGCCGTGTTCAATTCCTGGAACAACACCCGGGCCATCAAGTACCGCCAGATCAACGAGATCCGCGGACTTCTCGGGACGGCGGTCAACGTTCAGGCGATGGTGTTCGGAAATATGGGCGAAACCTCCGGGACGGGGGTCTGTTTTACGCGCAATCCCTCGACAGGCGAGAATAAATTCTACGGGGAATATCTCATCAATGCGCAGGGCGAGGACG
Organism: Candidatus Omnitrophota bacterium; assembly: GCA_019052695.1. GTDB lineage: Bacteria > Omnitrophota > Omnitrophia > Omnitrophales > Aquincolibacteriaceae > Pegaeibacterium. The sequence continues at coordinate 20,311 of JAHQRI010000007.1, read as the reverse complement.
TGGTGGCCGGGATCCGCACGCCGGAACCTTTGGATGTGCTGGCGAAAAAATGGCCGGCCGTTTATAAGCAATTGGACGATCTGCGATTGAAACTCGAGAAGCATTACCGGGACATGCAGGATATCGAGTTTACGATCCAGGAAGGGAAGCTTTACATTCTTCAGACGAGGAACGGTAAGCGCACGGCAGCAGCGGCCGTCCGGATCGCCGTTGAACTTGTCAAAGAGAAAAAACTGACCCGGAGTGACGCGATTTTACGGGTGGATCCCAAACAGCTTGACCAACTACTTCACCCGACGTTCGATCCGAAGCAGAAAAAAGAAATGATCGCCAAAGGCCTGCCGGCATCGCCGGGCGCTGCGACCGGAAAGGTCGTGTTCACCGCGGAGGAAGCGGAGGCTCTCGCGAAAAAGGGTGAGGCCGTGATCCTTGTCCGCATCGAAACGTCGCCGGAGGATATTGGTGGCATGAACGTCGCTCGGGGGATCTTGACCTCCCGCGGTGGCATGACCTCGCACGCGGCCGTCGTGGCCCGCGGGATGGGCAAATGCTGCGTGGCCGGCGTCAGTGATATCCAGATCGATTACGCGGCGAAGTCCTTTACGGCCGGTAACGTGAAGGTCAAAGAGGGCGAGTATATCTCCATGGACGGTTCACTGGGCCAGGTCTACCGTGGCAAGCTCAATACGATCGAGTCCCGGTTGTCCGGCGATTTCGCGACCCTGATGAAGTGGGCCGATGAGACCCGGAAACTGCAAGTCCGCACGAACGGGGATACCCCGCGTGATGCGGAGGTTGCGCGCCGTTTTGGCGCCGAGGGCATCGGGCTCTGCCGGACCGAGCACATGTTCTTCGAGGGGGACCGGATCATTGCGGTCCGCGAAATGATCCTTGCCGACAACAAGGCCGGCCGCGAGAAGGCCCTGGCGAAGCTCCTGCCGATGCAACGCGGGGATTTCGAAGGGATCTTTGAGGCCATGAAAGGCTTTCCGGTGACGATCCGTCTTCTGGATCCGCCGCTCCATGAATTCCTTCCGCAGGAGGACGCGAACCAGAAAGAAATGGCGCAGGTCATGAGCGTGCCGGTCGAGGTCATCAAGCAGAAGGTGGAAGCGCTTCACGAGTTCAACCCGATGTTGGGCCACCGAGGCTGCCGTCTCGGGATCACGTACCCTGAGATCTATGCCATGCAGGTCCGTGCGATCATCGAAGCGGCTTGTAACCTGAAGAAAAAGGGTATTAAAGTCGTGCCGGAGATCATGATCCCGCTCGTCGGGACGAAGAAGGAACTGGCGATCTTGAAGGACCTTTCGGTCGAGACCATCAACAAGGTTTTCGTGGAAAAAGGGACCAAGGTCGAATACATGATCGGGACCATGATCGAAGTGCCTCGGGCCGCATTGACGGCGGATCGCATCGCCGAAGTTGCGGAATTCTTCTCGTTCGGGACCAATGACCTGACCCAGATGACGCTCGGGTTTTCGCGCGATGATTCGGGCTCGTTCATGGGGGCTTACCTTGATCAGGGGATCTTTGAGAAGGACGTTTTTCAAACGATCGACGAGGAAGGGGTCGGCTCTTTGATTCAACTGGGGGTCGAAAAAGGCCGTAAAACGAGGAAAGATCTCAAGGTGGGTATTTGCGGTGAGCATGGGGGGGATCCGTCATCCGTTTACTTTTGCCATAAGGTCGGGATGAACTACGTGAGTTGTTCCCCGTATCGGGTTCCCATCGCGAGGCTCGCGGCGGCTCAGGCGGTATTGCGCCAGAAAAAATAAAACAGGTCCTATGGCGGGGCAAAGGTCGAAAAAGAAGAAAAGGCTTGCTTCCAAAGCGAGGCCGAGATCTTCCGGAAAAGGACGGGGACGTGCCGAACGTTCCCGTCTTGGTTCCTCGCATGCGAAGACCCCGGCAATGAAGAAAAAGCCTTCCGGAAGGATAACGGGGAAAAAAGACGAAACCGAGGTCCTTCTTCAGCGCGAAAAGCTCTTCCAAAAAGAGGCCGAAGAGATCATCAAGCATGAAGCGGTTTTGGAGGCGCCGTCCGATCGCCGCAAAAGGGAACGGGATACCGAGGGCGAGGAAGAGGTCAGCGAGAACGATGACCAGACCCTGGACCGCACGCCCATGCGGATCTACCTTGACCAGATCGAACACATCCCCTTGCTCACGCCAGAAGAAGAGATCTCCCTCGCGGAAAAAGTCCAGGCTGGAGGTTCTCAAGGCGAAGAAGCGCGGCACCGTATGATCCGGTCCAACCTGCGGCTCGTGATCGCACTGTCCAAGCGCTACGCCCACATGGGGCTTTCATTTTCAGACCTGGTGGCGGAGGGCAATATCGGATTAATGCGTGCCGTTGAAAAATTCGACCCCGCGCGGGGTTACCGTTTTTCCACCTATGCTTCGTGGTGGATCAAACAGGCGGTCATGCGTTCCCTTTCGAATCAAGGGAAAACCATCCGCATTCCCGTTTACATGTACGATATCATCGCCAAATGGCGGCGGGTGCGTGACGCCCTGATGCAGCGTTTGAATCGCATGCCGACGCGGCGCGAGATCGCGAAAGTCCTGGAGATCCCGGTCGCGAAGGTCAAAGAGATCGAGAATATCGTCAACCGGCCGAGCTCTTTGAACACGCCGGTCAGTCTCGACGGGACGGCGGAGTTGATCGACCTGATCGAGGACGATGCCAACCGGAATCCCGACGTATTGGTCGGGGAGGCCCTCAAGAACGAGCGCATTTTGAAAATGCTGGATATTCTGGAAGAACGCGAAAAAGAGATCCTATACCGCCGCTTCGGTTTAGAACAACACAGCCCGCACACGCTTGAAGAGGTCGCCCAGTTCCTGGGGGTGACCCGCGAGCGCATCCGTCAGATCGAAATGGCGGCTTTGAAGAAGATCCGCGCCCAGCTCGTCCTGGAAGGCGACCGATTGGAGAATTATCTGCCCCAGTAAAGGACGCTGGCGGCCCGGATCCCCACACACATCGTTTGAGGAGGCTAGTCCGATGAGTTTAAGGTCATTGCGGTCCAAGGTGCGCGACATCCCCGATTTTCCCCAAAAAGGCGTTCTTTTCCGGGATATCACCCCGCTCCTCAAAGATCCCGGGGCCTTCCGCGAGATCATTGCCCGGTTCGCCGCGGCGCTGAAAGGCCAAAAAGTGGATCTTGTGGTCGGGATCGAATCTCGGGGATTTATTTTCGGGGCAGCGCTCGCGGCCAGGCTTGGCCGCGGCTTCGTGCCGGTCCGCAAAAAGGGGAAACTTCCCTGGAGAACGCGGCGCGTTGCTTGCACTTTGGAATACGGACGGGAGGTTCTCGAGATCCATGAGGACGCGGTCAAACGGGGGCAGAAGGTCGTGATCGTCGATGACCTCCTGGCGACCGGGGGGACGGCGGCGGCGGCGGAAAAACTTGTGGGGAGTTTGGGTGCCCGGGTCGTGAAGACCTTGTTCGTTATTGAGCTCGGTTTTTTTAAGGGGCGAGATAAACTCAAGGGCAACGTTTTTTCGCTGATCTCATACTCCTGAGCCAAAGGACCGGCGAGGTAAGACCGCCCTTTCCCTTTCTTCGGGAGAAAGGAATGCCCCCAGCATGAATCGAACATGCAACCCTCTCCTTAGGAAGGAGATGCTCTATCCAATTGAGCTATGGGGGCACCCAACAACCCGGTATCACGGCAAGACGCGGTCATTATAACAAGGCGAAGAAGAAGGCCAAAGTGAAAACGAGAAATAGTTTTACCGGAAAAGTATTTTGGGCGTTGGTGCTGGGGGTTGGCCTGTTTTTTTCGCGCGTCTCCGCGCAGGACATCGATCGCTCCGCCGGGGGGACGGCCGCCGAAGAGGGTGCTTCCGGGATCACAGCGGAACAGCTCAACGCGATGAAAGCCGAATGGGAAGCGGTCCGGGAGCAGCAGATCCGGATGATCCGTGAGAAAGAGGACCAGCTGGAGGCGCTCAAGGAAGAGCTTTTTTCCAAGCTCCAGGCGGACAAAAAAGGAGAAGATCCTCTGAGCCCGGTCGCGGACAAGCTCGGGGACCTTTCGGTTCCTGAACAGAAGCCTCATGAAGAAGCGGGATCGCTCGCGGTCCGGGGAACGACCGTGGCAGTGAAAGAGCTGGTTTCGGTCCAAGGGGCCCCCATGGCGGCGGTCGCGAACGAAGAAGCGGCAATGTCTGTGACGACCCATGAAGAACTCGAGCGGCAGAAGGAAGCGTTCGCGATCGCGAGGCGAAAATTTTTTCAAGAGGTGAACCGCCAAAAAGAAAGGCTCTTCGCGCTCCAAAGCTCCTTAGACGATCAGGAAAGAAGGATCCGGGAAGAGCGGGAGCGTCTCGAAAAAGAGAAGCCCGCTTCCTCCCTCTAGGCCCGCGATCGCTTTTCGGCTTGAAACGCCAGTGGCACATGGACAAAAAAAAGACCCTTCGATCGGTCCTCAGGATCAAACGACAAAGGATTCCCGGCGCTGCACGAAGGAGCAAAAACGCTCGCATTGGGAGGAAACTGCTGCGGGAGCCTTGCTTTGCGCATGCAGCGCATGTGGCCCTATACTACGGTGTGAAACCCGAGGTCGAGACCCGCGCCCTGCTTAAGAAGCTGATCCGGAGAAAAAAAATCTACCTGCCGGCTATGGATCCCGAAAGGCGGCACTTGGTGTTTCGCCGCGTGAGGGACTTAGCTCGCGACCTGAAGAAAGGTCTTGGGGGGATCCGGGAGCCCAAGGGTTTTTGCCTCCGGCGGCCCGCGGTGCGCATGGATCTGATTGTTGTTCCGGGAGTTGGGTTTGACCGCTCCGGCGGGCGTTTGGGGCGAGGGGGCGGCTATTACGATAAGGTATTGAAACGTGCCTCCGGGGTTCCGACGATCGGATTATGTTTTCGTGAGCAGCTCGTCAAAAGGATCCCGATGGACGCGAAGGACGTCCGGGTTGATAAAGTCCTTACGGACTAACGCGCGCAAGGCGCAACGTAAGGACCCTCCGTTGACCGTTGTGCGTTGCGCTTTGGTAAAAATGGAAACAAAATTGGAAAAAACTGCTATTGCGGGTAGGGACCACGAGACACGGCAAGTCCTGACCGTCAGCCAGCTCAACCGCAGGGTCCGGTTCCTGTTGGAGTCCCAGTACCCGGGCCTCTGGGTCGAAGGCGAGATCTCGAATTTCAAGAAACATTCATCTGGACATATCTATTTTACGCTTAAGGACGAGAATGCGCAGATCTCAGCCGCCTTTTTCAGCCAGTATCAGCGCGCACTTCGGTTCGAGCTCAAGGACGGGTTGAAAGTCCTTGTTCTCTGCCGTGTTTCGGTCTATGAGGCGCGCGGGCAGTATCAGCTCTATGTCGAACAGGTCGAACCGAAGGGGGTAGGGGCGCTCCAGATCGCGTTCCAGCAACTTAAGGAAAAATTGGGGAGAGAGGGTCTGTTCGCCGAAGAAAGGAAGCGTTCTATCCCGCGTTTTCCGGGGACCGTCGGGATCGTGACGTCCCCCACGGGGGCGGCGATCCACGATATTTTGAACGTGGTGAACCGACGCTTTTGCGGGACGCGGCTTTGGCTTTATCCTGTGAGGGTTCAGGGGGAAGGCGCGGCGGAGGAGATCGCCGCGGCGATCGATGCCTTGAACGGCCTAGAGGAGCCGGAGGTCCTGATCGTGGGACGCGGGGGCGGGAGCCTCGAGGACCTTTGGGCGTTCAACGAGGAAGCGGTCGCGCGGGCGGTTTTCCGTTCGAGGGTCCCCGTGATCTCCGCGGTCGGCCATGAAACCGACTGGACGATCTGCGACCTGGTAGCCGACCTTCGGGCCCCGACGCCCTCGGCTGCGGCGGAACTGGTCGTGGCAAGCCGTCAGGAGCTTGAACAGAGCATGAGGGACCACGGCGTGCGATTGCGGGACGCTCTTTGGAGTTTGTGGGAAGAAGGGAAGGAAAGACTGACGGATCTTACGACCCGGGCGGGGTTCCGCCAACCCCGTTACCTTTTGGACCAGCGTTTCGAAACGACGGACGAATTAGCCCGAAGACTTCAAACGGTGTTCAGAACAGTGATCGCCTTGAAACGCCGGGGTTTTGAGAACCTTACCGGACGCCTGAACGCGTTGAACCCGCTCGGGATCTTAGAGCGCGGTTACGCCGTAGCGTTCAACCGCGAAGGGGAAATCCTCAAAGATCTCCGGGGGGTCGTGCTCGGGGATGAGATCGTGACGCGGCTTCATCGCGGAAGTCTTGTTTCGAAGGTAACGGAGATCATTCAAAGGGAAAAAGGAGAGTTCCATGGCGGAAAGAGCCGAAAAACTTGATTTTGAAAAATCGCTCCAGGAATTGGAACGCGTCGTGGAAGCGCTTGAAAGCGGCGCGCTGACGCTGGACCAGGCGCTCAAGCGGTATGAGGAAGGGGTCGCGCTGGTCCGGGCCTGTCAGACGAAACTGAATGAAACCGAAAAAAAGATCGAGGTCCTGACACGGGACCTCGACGGCTCCCTGAAGCGAGAACCCTTCGACGGGGACACGGTCAAAGCAAGGAAAAAGAAGTTGTCTTCCGGAGATGCTTGAATAGAGCAAGACGTCTCCTGAAATAGTCGTTTTTTGAGGGTAGGGAAAAGGGTAGAATTTCGCAAGGGGCGGTCATGAAATACGAGGCTTATTTCAAAAAAGAGCTGGGCTTTATTGAACGGGGGCTCAAGAAGGTCCTTACTTGCCGGGTCAAATCGCCTGGGGTCATGCGGCGAGCGGTGCGCTACGCGGTCTTCACGGGCGGAAAACGGTTTCGGCCGGTCCTGACGCTCGCGGCCTGCGAGGCTTGCGGTGGACGGAGGCGGGACGCAGTGCTCCCCGCGATCGCGATCGAAATGATCCATACGTATTCGCTCGTGCATGACGATCTGCCGGCGCTTGATGACGACGATTTCCGCCGCGGCAACCCGACCTGCCACCGGCAATTCGGTGAAGCCAACGCGATCCTCGCGGGGGACGCGCTCCTGACGCTGGCATTCGAACTGCTTGCGGAGGTCCGTCCTCCGCGGAAGGCGGTCCTCGTGGCGCGGGAGATCGCGGCGGCGGCGGGTGTTCTCGGAATGATCGGAGGACAGGTGGCGGACCTTGCTGATCAAGGACGTGAAAAAAATTATAAGGAACACCTGGACATCAGTCGACGTAAAACAGGGGCCCTGATCCGCGTCAGTGTCCTGGCGGGTGCCGTGGCCGCAGCTGCCTCACCCCGGACCCGTAAAGCCATGGCCCGGTACGGCGAGTATTTAGGTCTTGCGTTCCAATTTGTGGATGATGTCCTGGACCGGGACGGGATCTGTAAGGCGATCGGTCCTTGGGGTGCCGCTCAAAAAGCGATAGAATTGATCGGAAAGGCCAAAGCGGCGGTTCGATGTTTTGGCCCGCGAGCAACGAAATTGAATTATTTAGCGGATTTTTTGGCTGCGAGGATCCCCGCGGCCGACGAAAGAAAGTGACGGTAGGGAAATGGAATGGATCGATAAAATCAATAGCCCGGCGGACCTGAAAAAAGTGCCGCTTGAAAAGTTGCCCGAAGTGGCGGCGGAATACCGTCAGTTCATGATCGAATCCGTAGCGAAAACGGGAGGACATCTAGGGGCAAGTCTCGGAACGGTTGAATTAGCCATCGCCCTTCACTATGTCCTCAACTCCCCGGAAGACAAGATCTGTTGGGACGTGGGGCACCAAGCGTACGTCCACAAGATGATCACCGGACGGCGTGACCGCATGGGGACTTTGAGGCAGTCCGGGGGGCTCAGTGGTTTCCCCGCACCCTGGGAAAGTCCGCACGATCCCTTCATTGTCGGCCATGCGGGTACGGCGATCTCCCAGGCGGTCGGGCTGGCTTGTGCGCGTGACCTCAAACAGGGGAAGGAAAGGATCGTGGCGGTGGTCGGGGACGGCGCGATGACCTCCGGTCTTTCCTTTGAAGCCCTGAACCACGCGGGGCACCTCAAGAAGAACATGCTGGTCGTGCTCAATGATAACGAGATGTCGATCGCCAAAAACGTGGGGGCCGTCAGCCATTATCTCAACAAGGTTATCACGAATCCCCATTATAAACGAGTCCGCGGCGAGGTGGAGAAACAGCTGCAAAAGTTCCCGCGGCTTCGCAAGTTCGCGAACGCTTCTCTGGAAGGCATGAAGCACTTGTTCGTTCCCGGAGCCCTTTTTGAGGAGCTCGGGTATCGCTATTTCGGTCCCGCGGACGGCCACGATGTGGTCCGGCTGGTGCAGATCCTGAAGGACGTTTTGGCTCTGAACGCGTGCAGTCTTATTCATATCCTTACGAAGAAAGGACGCGGTTGCGAATTCACAGAAAAAGACGCGGAAAGAGGTCACGGGGTCTCTCCTTTTAATGTGAAGACGGGAGAAAAAATCCATGGCGCAAAAGAGCGGCCGTCGGGTCAATCCGTGTCCTTCACGCAATCTTTTGCGGATGCCCTGTTGAAAATCGCGAGAAGAAACCCGAAGGTGATCGCGATAACGGCGGCGATGCCGTCGGGGACCGGGCTCCTGGAATTCCAGAAAATGTTCCCGGACCGGTTCTTCGACGTGGGGATCGCCGAACAACACGCGGTCTCGTTCGCGGGGGCCCTGGCGCGCGGGGGGATGAAACCGGTGGTCGCCGTTTATTCGAGCTTCCTTCAGCGGGCGCATGATTCCGTGATGCATGATGTGGCGCTGCAAAGGCAAAGCGTTGTGCTCGCCGTCGATCGGGCCGGCCTTGTGGGGGCTGACGGGGCGACCCATCAGGGGATCTTTGACATGGCTTTTCTTGGATCGGTCCCGGGGATCGTCCTCGCGGCACCGAAAGACGAATTTGAACTGGAGCGGATGCTTGAACTCGGGATCGCCTCCCGGACCGTTTTCGCGATCCGTTATCCGCGGGCGAATCTATCATGTTTTTTCGAAGACCTCCCCAGGAAACCCTTTCAGGTCGGGGAAGGGGAGGTGCTTTTCGAGGGGACCGATGTGACGCTCTTGACGCTCGGGAGCATGGTGGAGGCCGTTTGCAAGGCTCAGGCGATCCTGAAGAAAGAGGGATTATCCGCGCGGGTCGTGAATATGCGATTCGCGCGGCCTTTGGACGAGGCCCTGATCCTTGAATCCGTCCAAAAGACGAAAGGGATCTTCACGGTCGAAGAACACGTGCTGACGGGCGGATTTGGCTCCAAGGTGCTGGAATTCCTCGAAGAAAAACGGCAAATGCAGGTGCCCGTCTGGCGTTTGGGACTCCCGGATGAGTTCATTGAGCACGGGTCGCGGGAAGACCAGTTGGACGTTTTTGGCCTGACCGCGGAAAAGATCGCGGCATCGGTGCTCGCGTCGATGGCCGCTTTAAAGAGCCTTCCGTTCCGATGAACGGCCAGTGCAGGGTTGCGGGGTCCGTTTGTTTTGTTTAAAATAAAAGCTTGGATCAAAGAACCGAGCAAGGGAGTTCGACATGCCGCAACGTGAAGGTCATGCAAAGAAGGTTGGGATCGTCGTGAACGCTCGCAAGGCGGGAGCCTTGGAGTTGAACGCAAAGCTCCGTGCATGGCTCGAAAAGCGCGACTTTGAGGTTCTGGATTCGACGGGGACCCCGCTTGATGAGATCGTCGGGCAGGCGGATTTCGTGATCTCGCTCGGCGGCGATGGAACGATGCTCTCGATCGTTGGCCAGATGAAAAGCCGTTCTGTCCCGGTGCTGGGGGTGAACCTCGGAAGCCTCGGGTTCCTCACCGAGGTCAAGCAGGCGGAAGTTTTTGAGGAGTTGAACGCTTATTTGCAGCAACCGCAGATCGAAAAGCGCGTCATGCTTTCTTGCACGGCGTGGAGCGAAACGGCCAAAAACGAACGGCGTTTTCAGGCCTTGAACGATATCGTCCTTAGCCGCGAGGGCCTCGCGCGTATTTTGAGGATCGAAGTGCTGATCTCGGGCGAAAAGTTCGTCAGCTTCCGCGGGGACGGCCTGATCATTTCTACCGCGACAGGGTCGACCGCTTATTCGCTTTCCGCGGGCGGCGCTGTCCTGCATCCTAAACTTGAAGCTTTCATCATTACGCCGATCTGTCCTCACGCGCTCAGTTTGCGGCCCATCGTCATTTCGGCCGATGAAAAGATCACATTGCGATGCCGTACCGGGGTTGCGGGGGAAAAGGCCCTTTTGACGGCCGATGGTCAAGAAAAGCTTGAGATCGACGATAGCTATAGCGTGACGGTCAGTTGTGCGATCGCGCCGTTCCAGCTGATCAAAAGTTCCAAACGGAGCTATCTTGAGACCCTGCGCGAGAATTTTAAACTGCCGGATGCGGAAAAATAAAAACGGCACAACGCTCAACGCTCAACGCGCAACGATGCGTTTTTGCGTTGTGCGTTGCGCTTTGCGCGCGAGGACGGAGAATGCGCCTTCTGATCATCGACGACGAAAAACAGATCTGTGAGGAGTTCCGCGAGACCCTGGAACAAGAGGGCTATCAGGTCGATACCGCCTCGGACGGGAAAAAAGGGCTGGACATGGTGCGCTCAAAAAAGTACGACGTTGTTTTTTTGGACGCCGCGATGCCCTCTTGGGACGGCCAAGAGGTCCTGAAAAGAATACGCAGGTTCAGCGCGGTGCCCGTGGCCCTTATTTCCGGTTTTTTGACGAACACCCGGGAACAGGAGATCATGGAATTGGGGGCCTTCGCCTGCTTGCGAAAACCCCTGGAGCTGAACGAAGTCAAAGCCCTGCTTCGCGGCGTTGAGCATTTTCACGCTTCCGCCCGCTGATCTTCTTCAATGCCGATTTTTTAAAAAGCCGGAAGGGACTTATGTCAGATATCCGTGTCCGCTTTGCCCCATCGCCCACGGGCTACCTTCACATCGGGGGTGTCCGCACGGCGCTCTTTAATTATCTCTATGCCCGGCAACAGGGCGGGAAATTCCTCCTCCGGATCGAGGATACGGATGCCAAGCGTTCCACACCGGAATTCGAACGCGAGATCCTTGATTCGCTCCGTTGGCTGGGCCTCCAATGGGATGAGGAGGTCATGCGTCAGAGTGCGCGGCTCGACCGTTACCGGGAGGTGGCGCGGGAATTGGTGGCGAAAGATCTGGCCTACGAACACGAAGGGGCCGTCAAGTTCAAGATCCCCGAGACAACGGTGAAGGTCTATGACGCCGTCCGGGGGGAGGTCGCCTATGACAGCAAGGAATTCGAGGACCTTGTGATCCTGAAATCCGACGGTTACCCGACCTTTCACCTCGCCGTCGTCGTGGATGACCACGATATGAATGTGACCCATGTCATCCGAGGCGAGGACCATCTTCCCAATACGCCACGGCATATCCTTCTGTACGCCGCGCTCGGTTGGAAAACGCCGAAGTACGCGCACCTGCCGCTTATTTTCGGGACCGATGGCACACCCCTTTCGAAGCGCCATGGAGCCGTTGCGGCTTCGGAATACCGGGCCCGGGGTTTCCTCCCGCAGGCCCTCCTCAACTACCTCGCGCTCCTCGGCTGGAATCCCGGGACCCCGCAGGAGATCTTCGGCCTGCCGGAGCTTATCAAACAATTCTCGCTGAAGCGGGTGATCAAATCGAACGCGCAGTTCAACCCGGAGAAGCTGCTTTGGCTCAACGGGCAGCATCTTCGCGCGATCCCGGCGGAAGTGTACGAGTCCCTTATTACGGCGTTCTGGAAAGAACGCATGGAATTACCTCCCGAGGCGACCTGGAGGAAAATGACAGCCCTTTATCGGCCCCGTCTTCAGGTCTTCGGGGACCTGAAGGATCAGGCCTCCTATTATTTTTCAGACGTGAAGTACGCGGATCATGACACGGTCTGTGCGATCCGTAACCAGCCGGCGCTTATGAAGCTTCTCAAGGATTGGGGGGAGGGGATGAACGCACTGCCGGATTTTGAGGAAGTTGCCGCGCTGGATCAGCGAACCCGCCGCCTTGCGGAGCAGGCGGGGATGCAGCCGAAAGACTTGATCCACCCCCTGCGTTTTATTTTGACTGGGCTGAGCTCAAGCCCGGGGATCTTTGAGGTCATGAGCCTTCTCGGGAAAGACGTTTGCCTTGACCGGCTCAAAAAATTTCTTGGTTAATACCCCTCCATTTTTGATGAGCTATTTGAATTTTTACATATTATAAATTACAATTTATAAGTTACAAGTTATACTTTATAAGTTATAAAATATTAATAATTCATCGCAAATATCTGGAAGCTTAAGATCGGAGCATTGTCCCATCGCGAACCGGGGCGAAGTCCTTTTATGATTTGGCCCCCGAAACGAGACTACGGTGCGCATCGGGCGCGCCTATGATATAATCCCGCCCCATGGAGACTGAAAAAACCCCCTCAAATTTTATCCGGGAGATCATTGACGCCGACATCGCCCGGGGTAAGAACGGCGGCCGCGTGCATACCCGTTTTCCTCCCGAGCCGAACGGCTACCTCCATATTGGTCACGCCAAGGCCGTCTGCATCAGCTTCGGGATCGCCCGTGACTACAAAGGGCTTTGCAACCTCCGCCTTGACGACACGAATCCCGAAAAGGAGGAAGTGGAGTACGTAGACTCCATCCGCGAGGACGTCCGCTGGCTCGGATTCGACTGGGCGGACCGCGAATTCTACGCCTCGGACTATTTCGATCAAATTTATCAGCACGCGCTGACGCTTATCAAGAAAGGGAAAGCCTATGTCTGTGACCTTTCCCCGGACGAGCAGCGGCAGTATCGCGGCACGCTAACGGCACCCGGCAAAGACAGCCCCCATCGCAACCGGACGGTCGAGGAGAACCTGGACCTTTTCGAACGGATGCGGCGCGGGGAGTTCGACGAGGGGACACGGGTGCTTCGCGCGAAGATCGACATGGCCTCGCCCAATATCAACATGCGTGACCCGACCATGTACCGGATCAAAAAAGCCTCGCATCACCGGACCGGTGACACGTGGTGCATTTACCCGATGTACGACTTCACACACTGTATTTCTGACTCCATCGAGGGGATCACCCATTCGCTTTGCACGCTTGAGTTCGAGAATAACCGGCCCCTTTATGACTGGTTCCTGATCGAGCTCGGGATCCACCGGCCGCAGCAGATCGAATTCGCGCGGCTGAACCTGACGCACACGGTGCTGAGTAAACGGGTCCTTCTCAAGCTTGTGCAGCAGAAAACGGTTTCGGGCTGGGACGATCCGCGGATGCCGACGATCTCGGGGTTCCGCCGGCGGGGGTACACCCCCTTGGCGATCCGGAACTTTTGCGACCGGATCGGTGTGGCCAAATTCAACAGCACGATCGACGTGGTGGTGCTCGAGAACGCCATCCGGGAAGAACTGAACAAGACCGCGTTGCGCAGGATGGCTGTTCTGGACCCGCTCAAAGTCGTGATCACGGATTATCCGGAAGGGAAGGTGGAACTTATGGACGCGACGAACAACCCGGAGGACCCGGCCGCGGGGACGCGGAAGGTCCCGTTCTCGCGCGAACTTTATATCGAGCGGGACGATTTCCGTGAAATGCCGCCGCCGAAGTTCTTCCGCCTCGCGCCCGGGCAAGAGGTCCGCCTCCGCTACGGTTATTTCATCAAATGCCAAAAGGTTGTCAAAGACGCTGCAGGAACGGTGCTTGAAGTCCATTGTACCCATGATCCCGTGACCCGAGGTGGGAACAACCCGCCGGACGGGCGCAAGGTCAAGGGCACGATCCACTGGGTGTCGGCGACAGAGGCCATACGGGCCGAGGTCCGGCTTTACGACCACCTTTTTACGGCAAAAGACCCGGCGGCCGTCCCGGAAGGTCAGGATATCTTCGCGAACCTGAATCCCGATTCTCTCAAGGTTGTTCCTGCGGCGCTCCTTGAGCCGTCGCTTAAAGAGGCCGGGCAGGGTTCGCATTTCCAGTTCGAACGGCTCGGGTATTTCTTTGTTGACCCCGTCGACTCGAGGCTGGGGGCTCCGGTCTTTAACCGGACCGCAACGCTCCGGGACACGTGGGAAAAGATCGAAAAAGCCAGGAAATGACCTTGCGCGCGGTGTAGTACGCGGCAGGCCGATGGGGCTGTCCGTTCCGGTCTTTTTTTAGAGGCACAAAAAAAGGATCCTGGGGAACTAGGATTTGAACCTAGACTAGGTGATCCAGAGTCACCTGTGCTACCGTTACACCATTCCCCAACGGAGACGTCGAAAGAGGAAAGAAAAACGAGGGATTATAGCGGGTCTTGTCGATTAGCGCAACGCGCAACGTGAACGTTGTGGAGGGGCATGATGAAAAGGACAGTGAAGAGACGCGTGGCCCGGCCTTGGGGCTTCTACACCGTGTTGAACACCGGCAAGGGTTTTAAAGTGAAGCTTGTCGAAGTGCTTCCGGGAAAGCGCCTCAGTCTCCAGCGCCACCGGCATCGCAGTGAACACTGGGTCGTCGTAAGCGGGACCGCCAAGATCACGAACGGCCGCAACACTCTTTTTCTCGAGCACAATCAAAGCACTTACATCCCCCAAACGACCCTTCACCGTCTGGAGAACCCCGATCAGAAGAAGATCCTCAAGATCATGGAAGTCCAGTGCGGGGCTTATACCGGCGAAGACGATATCGAGCGGCTCGACGACGATCACGGCAGGACGCCTTCGCTGCCTACCAACAGGTTGGCGTAGGGAGGGGCTAGTTTTTGGGAACGGGATGCCATACCTGCCAACGGCAGGCAAAAGGAAAGCTAGTTGCTTAGCTCTTGCCGTTATATAGCTTTCCATTCTTGATCTTCATTTTTCAGAACCACCCTGCTAGCTTTTTCGTCGGCCTCTGACCTCTCCCTGCGGACGGCTCCCCGTCAGTTATGCGGCTCGCATTATTTCAAAAGGTGATCAACGAATAGCAATTTATAACATGCCAAACTGATCCGAATTTCCACTTATCCGCTGATTTGACAATCGGATAAGAGATGTTACCTTTTGCCTATTAAGTCTTTTGCAAAAGCGTTGCGGATCAGGCAAATGAGAATACAAAAAACTCCCTTCGTAAAAATTGCGTTCAAACGCATTACAGCCGCTATTACGGCCGTCCTTTTTCTACTGACGACCGTCCCGGACCGCATGTCCCAAGCTTATGCCGCATCTTCCGATACTATCCAAGCCCGAGGAGGGACCTTGCCCCAGGATCCTTCTCGCCTGATCCGTGATGAAAGGATCCTTATCCCTCCCGGGCTTGGAACGATCGATGAAGTTTACCGCGCAACGGACAACGGTCAACGGTCAACGGACAGCGCACAACGCGCAACGCGCAACGCACAACGTAAAACAGAGGAAGTTCTTTCGTTGAGCGTTGAGCGTGATACGTTGCCCGCGGCCGGAGGCCGGAAGACGATAGTCTTCGTGCAGGACGCCCACGACTCGCTCGAGGCACAGGAGAATATCGCGAAGATCATCGATCACTTGGTCGCAAATTACGGCGTCAACACGGTCTTCGAGGAAGGTTACGAAGGCCCGGTCCCCACGGACCATTATTTCGACGCCATTCAGGATCCGGCCATCAAAGAAAAGATCTCGTACTTCCTGATGGACCACCTCCGCCTGGGCGGCGCGGAGTATGCGCATATTAACCGGCACAAAGCCACAAAGCCCAAAGAGGATACAAGGGCACATGACAAAAGGCCACAGGAAAAGGCCACAAAGGCACATGCCACAAGGCCACAAGACGGAAACACAGAGCAACTGGATAACGGCGTGTGGCATGTGGCGGGGGACATTGTGGCAGATGGTCGTGTGGCTACGGAACAAACGGACAGCCCGAGGGACTGGAATCTGATTGGTGCCGACAGCCTGAAGCTCCATAAAGAGAATATTTCCCAGTACCGCCTATCCGCCGCGAAACAAAACGTGATCAACCGGGACCTCAAGGCGCTCGATAAAGAGCTGAAAACGCTCGTCGACAAGCGTTTTCCCAAAGAGCTCAAGGAGTGGCTCAAGATCAAAGCGCGTTTTGATGCGAAGCAACTGGATCTGTTCTCATATATCAACAGGACTGTGCCGCTGCTCCCTGAAGCCACAGGCCACAAGGCCACAAAGTCGCAAGAAGAAGACATAAGCCACAAAGCCACAAAGACACATGAGGCGGAAGAACCGAACTCTGTCATGTGGCATGTGGCTGATGGTCATGTGGCCGTTGCGCCTTTACTCCATTTCTTGATCGAGGCGGCTAAGAGCAACGATCCCGTTGTTTTGGAGAAGGCCAGGTACATCGACGCCCGCGAAGTGTTCGGCGAATTGGCCAAACTCGATCAAGGGATCGCAGATCAGTACCTGCAAAATGCGACGGACAAACGGCTGTTCGACTATTACAAGATCCTCAGCCTGCTCAACCGCCTGAACGCTCTTGAGGTATCCCAGGAAGAATACGTAACGGTCAAGAAAACCCTTAAGGAATTCGACACCCGATCCTTTGCCCAGTTCATTTTCGATCAGGCTCCCAAAACGCTCATCCTTTCAAAGATGTGGGAGCGGAATATCAAGGATGCGATCAAGTTCTATGAGATCGCAGCGGCCAGAGACGGAGCTATTTCTGAAGCGATCGAGAAATATTTCGTTGCTGGGACCATAAATCCCCAAAAGGTCGCAACCCACAAAGCCACAACGCTACAGGATAAAGACAAACGCCACAAAGCCACAAAGCCACATGAGACGGATGGACAGGACTCTGTCGTGTGGCATGTGGCAGGTAATCATGTGGCAGACGAAAAGCGTGTGGCGGGTAACATTGTAGCTAAGCCAAAATTGTCCGGCGTTGAGCCGGCAATTTTGGTGTACGGCGGCTTTCACAAAGAGAACATCAAACGCATCCTCGAGTCCAAAGGCATCAGCTATGTCGTCGTCAGCCCGCGCATCGCGAAATCCAGCCCGCGCCACGAAGCTTTCTATAAACGCCTTATGACCGAGGGCCGTCTGGCTCACGAATTACCGGCGGCGATCCCCGCGACCGCGACCCGCGCCGAAAGCCGGCTGGAAGTGTGGAATGCGAATCCCGCGATCGCCCGCGCCGAGATTCGGGTCATGGAAGAAATTGCCCGTAAGATACCCCGGGTCGACCCGGCTTCTTACGGATTGGCCGTCGAGCAGGCTCTGAAAAATTTTGCATCAGAGGGCCCCGGTCCCGGACCGGCCAAGGTCAACGGGAAGCGGCTCCATGGCGATGCGGACAAAGAAAAGGGCGACCTGATCCCGAATATCCGGGAAGCGATCCTGGCGCTTGATGCGGCGGGCGTGGATCTGAGTTCCGGCGCCATTACTACGGATCATACCAAGAAGACGAAAAACATTATCCGGGAGATCTTGGGTCGTGAAATGGCGGGCGGGCAATTTTATGACGTGGCTCACAAGGCCTTCAAAGACCGGGGCGGTTGGTTCGGGGCGTTGAAGGCAGCCGGGCTGGACATCCAGGACGCCCGTTTTCGCCCGGTCCAATCCGCAGAGGACGTCCAGAAAATATCCGACGCGATCAAGACGCTTGCCGCGGCCGGCGTAGGGCTCGGTGCCGGTTCGCTTATGCGGGACAAAACTCAAAAGACCCGGGCCATTTTGAGGGACATCTTCGGGCTTGAGCTGACCGCGGCGACCTTTTATAACAAGGCCCACAAAGCTTTCCGGAACCATGGCGGTTGGGACGGAGCAGTGAGGGCCGCCGGGTTCGATCCCAACGGCATACGGCGCACATTTTTTTGGTCCAAGGAAGAGATCAACAAAATACCCCAGGCGATCAAGACTCTGTTCGGGGCCGGAGTGGATCTGAATTCCGTCGCGATCACGAAGGATAGGACTGAACGGACGCAGGAAATTTTAGACAAAGTGTTCGAGCGAAAAATGACGGGAGCGGCGCTTTACAAGAAAGCCGTAAAAGTATTCAGGAACCAAAACGGCTGGATCGGCGCGCTGAGGGCCGCGGGTTTGGATCCCAAAGAAGTCCGCCAAAAAGCTTTGTCCGGCGCGGATGCGGTTGGGACGCGGAGTGAAGTGCGGAAAGACATCGCGCAACGCGCAACGCACAAGGCGCAACGGGAAGATAAATTGTTGAGCGTTGCGCGTGATGCGTCGTTCGAGGCCGAAGGCCAAAGCCGCGCCGAGGTACGGGAGAGAGGGGCGGAGCGCGTGGTGTCCCGCTGGAGCGGGTATTTTGACAAGCTGCCCGAGCCGGAGGCGAAAAAATTCTGGACAGAAAGTCTCGAGGAAATTAAAGCTGATCTTCAAAAACCCGAAGCGGACAAGGTCCGGATCGAGAGGATCTTGAACGAATTTGACCCGGATCTGGCGGATCCGGTCAAGAAGATCGTGACCGCACACGGGTTTTCTCTGTGCTCATTTTTTGATCTCGTTGATCCGGAACAAGCGGAGGTGGTGCGCCAACTCAGCCGGAAACAGCTGGAGATCGTCCGTCAATTCGGCGAGGACCGGGCCGTCCTCGTGCCGAGCGGGTATGATCCGGTCCGTGACAAGATCGAACATGACCGGGGCTCTTTGCATGTCACGTTGGAAGGGCTGGATCACGGCACGCCGGAAGCGATTTCCGCGGAACAACTCGTCAAGACAACCGCGCGTTTGAAGACCGCCCTGAAAGGTCAGGGAACCATCAAGGGGAAACTGGTCGGCCCGTTCTGGCACAAGAGCCTCGCGATCGTCATGATCTGGGTCCCGGACGGCGAGCAGGACCCCTTACTTCAGGCGAAGCGCGACGTTGAAAAGGCCCTGAAACGAAAGCACGAGCCGCGGCCCTTTCATATGACCCTCGCTTACATCCCGCAAGGGGAGTTCACCGCGAAAGAATTCAAAACGGATTATTCCCGGATGGACGGAGTGCCCGTCGTTGAGATCCCCGTGACGCTTTCACGAGTGGAAGTGAATGGCTATGGGGATATCGCTTTCATCGATGTGACCCGCGTCAAAGATGCGGTGAT
Organism: Candidatus Omnitrophota bacterium; assembly: GCA_019052695.1. Taxonomy (GTDB): domain Bacteria; phylum Omnitrophota; class Omnitrophia; order Omnitrophales; family Aquincolibacteriaceae; genus Pegaeibacterium. Next base: position 1,392 of record JAHQRI010000007.1, on the reverse strand, counting down.
CGATCTTCAGCGTTCGGAAATGCGAGAGCGATCAGGGCGGGAATTGACGGAAGCGGAGCGCGGGGCGCTGGAATCGTTCCGGACGAACTACCAGTCCCGGCTTACAGAGATCGACGCTTACCCGGATCCGGCGGGAGTTTCGAAAGTCCTCGAAAATATGGAATTTAAGGACGGACGTTACCGGGGCCGGGTCATGCTGCTCGATACTTTCGCGTTGGCCCACAAGATCGAGGCGGACGAAAAGATCATCCGGGACGCCAAGCAAGAATTCAGGGGATTTCTGGAGGGGCTGCGCCGGATCTTCCGCGAGGATGGGGATAAGATCCAGGCCTGGGAGCCTGACGATACTGCCTATCACATGGCATTGAATGTGTTCCAAGAGTCTCTGCAAAACAAAGAGCGTCCTTTGGAACCTTTGTCTTCCGTAGAATCGGAGGGGATCAAGACGCTTGTCGCGTCGCGGCTTGAGGATGAACCCGGTGCTGTCGAAACGGTCCGTGTGGGGTACGGCGTCACGGCGGATGGCGGATTCGTCCTGCTTCTCTGGGACGGGAGCGGCCGGATTCGGGCGATACAGGAATTCATCGCGACCCGCGCGAAAGAAATGACCGGCGGGAAGACGGGAGGCTCACGGCCAAAACGCGGTCATGTCACGATCGGTCGCATTTTGTCCCTGCCTTATTCGGAGGACCCGGCGCTTCGCGCCGAACAAGAGCGCCAAGTCCTCGACCATGTCCGCAACGCCGCGAAGGAGTACGAAAAAGCGTGGAAAACAAATTTAACGGATCCCGCGCTGAAAGCGGTCTATCCCGTTTCCCAACTCACGCTTCTACATGAAAAGGAATGGCTCGCTCTAAGCGGGCCGGGGCATTTAGGAGACATCGATCTTCCTCTCGGACGAACGCTTTCGGATCCTGAGCGGCGTTCGGAGGTGCACTTGCCGCTTGTTGCGCCCAGTACTTTTCCGACCGCGGCAGAGGAAGGCCGCCGTTCGGAGATGCGGGATGAAAAATCCCAGAAAGCAACGGACAGCGTGTTGCATGCGGGGAAGAACGTGATCAAACATGGCCTTTCGACCCTGGCGACAATGGCGCAAGCTTGGGTTATCAAAGCATCAAAATGGGATGACCGGAGCCAAAAAGACGCGAACAAGATCGCCAAGGACCTCCAGCGCGAACTGGACAAGATCGCCGAACTGATCCGTGAGCATTTGAGGGACCTAAGCCTCGAAGACCGCCGGGAATTGACCGCCAAGATCACGGGTATTAAAAACCACAAAAAGCTCCGGAGCTGGGTCAGATCCCAGGGCGGCAAATTATCTGCTTTTCAAGAATCGCTTGAAAGGGGATCTGCCCGCTCGGAAATTCGAACGACCGCCACACGGGTACACGC
>JAHQRI010000006.1 GCA_019052695.1 Candidatus Omnitrophota bacterium | reverse complement strand
ACGGTAGACCGGGCGCTTGAATGTAAGATCGATTGGGCGAACTTTGAAGTGACCCGGGGCGGGAAAAAGAGCGCGGTGCGGCCGTTCCCGATCAGTATCTCGGGAAGTCCGAATGCCGCGGTTCGCGAAACCGGGAAAGACCCTCTCGAACAATTGCGCGAGAACTATGGTCTGAAAGGCAAGAGGGTCGGGGTCGGGGTCGACCGGATCGATTATACCAAAGGGCTCCTCGAACGTTTCCGGGCGATCGAGCGGACGCTTGAAAAATATCCCCACCTTCAAGGGGAATTGGTCTTTGTCGAGTTGGGCGCGCCCTCCCGGACCCTCATCGGAAGTTATCAGGATCATCTGAAGGAAGTCGAGGCGCTTGTCGAAAGGGTCAACCAGCGCTTTCAAAAGGGCAATTATAAGCCCATCCTTTTCCTGGAAGAGCATCATGACCAGAAAAGGATCTTTGACTTTTACCGGATCGCGGATTTTTGCCTTGTGAGCTCGCTTCACGATGGGATGAACCTTGTAGCCAAGGAGTTCGTTTCGGCACGCGAGGATGATGACGGGGTCCTGATCTTGAGCCGTTTCACAGGCGCAAGCTATGAGTTTTCAAGCGCCTTGCTCGTCAATCCGTATGACATCGAAGGGACCTCCGAGGCGATCCATCAGGCGTTGATGATGCTTCCGGAAGAAAAAAAAGAGCGGATGCGAAAGATGCGCCAGATCGTGCAAGAGTACAATATCTACCGTTGGGCGGCGGATATGATCACGGTATTGGCCAAATCATTCTAGCGAGAGGGAGACCGTGAGGAGGTTAGATCTCGGGACCATTGCGCGTATCGCGGCCAGGCCTTTGCTGTTCCTGTTCTTAGATTATGACGGGACGTTAACCCCCATCGTTTCAGGCCCCAGCAAGGCAAGATTAAGCCCCTCCGTGCGGTCCTTGCTTCATACGTTAAAACGATCCGAAGGCATTCAAGTGGCCATTATCAGCGGACGTTCTCTTGTCAATTTGAAGCGTTTTGTGCGAGTCCCGGGGTTGATCTGTGCCGGCAATCACGGTTTTGAAATGCGGGGCCCGGGATTGAGCTACGTCCATCCTATGGCGTTGGCGCTCGAGCCTTTTTTCGCGACAATAACCGGGAAATTACGTAGGGCCTTAGCCTCTTTTCGCGGGATCCGGGTGGAACATAAAACATTTAGTGTGAGCGTTCACTACCGTCAGTTGCGGTCCCCCGGACGGATCAGGGAGGCCCGGCAAACATTGCTACGGGAGCTCGCGGATTTCAAACATACCCCGGTCGTTCTCGTGACCGGCAAAAAGGTTTGGGAGCTTCGTCCGACCGCTGCCTGGCATAAGGGGAAGGCAGTTCTGTGGCTCTTGGATCGTGTCAGGAAAGGGAAGCAGCGTTATTTCCCCGTTTTTGTGGGGGATGATACGACCGATGAAGATGCGTTTCACGCGGTCCGCAAAAAAGGGGTCGGGATCAAAGTATGTACCGGAAAGAAAGAACGGTCTCTGGCCCGCTATTATGTCCGGGGTCCCGGGGAAGCCGTCCGATTTTTACGGCAGGTCTTGTCCTTAAGAAAGAACGCGAGGACTTTCGATGGCTTTTGACCTTCTGTGGTATAAAGACGCGATCATTTATGAGCTCCACGTCAAGACGTTCTTTGACAGTAACGAGAACGGCTACGGGGATTTCCAGGGGCTGACCCAGAAACTGGATTATCTTCAAGACCTCGGCATCGACTGCATCTGGTTGTTGCCGTTCTACAAGACGCCCATGAAGGATGACGGGTACGACATCGCCGACTTTCGCGAAGTCTCGCAGGAGTACGGAACCCTTAAGGACTTTCAGGACTTTGTCAAGGAAGCCCATCGGCGTGGCATTAAAGTCCTGATCGAGTTGGTCCTGAATCATACCTCGGACCAACATCCCTGGTTCCAGGAGGCGCGGTCGTCCCGGTCTTCCCCCAAAAGGGATTACTACATCTGGAGCGATGATCCTCAGAAATACAAAGAGGCCAGGATCATTTTTACGGACACGGAAAAATCCAATTGGACCTATGATCCCCAGTCCGGCCAGTACTATTGGCACCGTTTTTTCAGTCATCAACCGGACCTGAATTACGCGAATCCGGAAGTCCAGAAGGCCATGCATGATGTGTTTTTTTTCTGGTCGAAAATGGGCGTCGATGGGTTCCGGTTGGACGCGGTTCCCTACCTCTTTGAGAGCGAAGGGACCAATTGCGAGAACCTTCCCGAGACGCACGTTTATCTGAAGGGCCTACGCGCACAATTGGACAAGGCCTTCAAGGAAAAGGTTTTTCTTGCAGAAGCGAACCAGTGGCCGTCGGATGTGAGGCCTTATTTTGGGGACGGCGACGAGTGCCACATGGCTTTCCACTTTCCGCTCATGCCTCGTATTTTCATGGCCATCCGTAAGGAGGATAATACCCCCATCCTCGAGATCATGAGGCGGACACCGTCGATCCCTTCGAATTGCCAATGGGCCCTTTTCCTCCGCAATCACGACGAATTGACGCTCGAAATGGTGACGCAAGAAGAACGCGATTATATGTACAAGGAATACGCCGCGGATCCCAAAGCCAGGCTGAACCTGGGCATCCGGCGACGGCTCGCGCCTCTCATGAACAACGGCCGGCGCCAGATGGAGCTTTTGAACAGCCTTCTTTTTAGTCTGCCCGGAACTCCGGTCATTTACTACGGGGATGAGATCGGCATGGGGGACAACATCCACCTTGGGGACAGGAACGGGGTCCGGACGCCCATGCAATGGAACGGGAACCGGAACGCCGGATTTTCGACCGTAACGCCCGAAAAATTGTATGAGCCGGTCATTACCGATCCCGTCTACGGCTATCAGGCCGTGAATGTCGAAGCGCAAAGCATGACCCAATCCTCGTTCTTGAACTGGACGAAACGGATGATCCGTGTTCGCAAGGGGTTAAAGGCGTTCGGCCGCGGGACGATCGAGTTCCTCCAGCACAAAAATCCAAAAGTTTTGGCATACGTTCGCGCCTATGACGATGAGGTCCTACTCATCGTCAATAATCTTTCCCGTTACGTGCAGCCGGTCGAGCTCGACCTCAAACATTACGACGGATGGGAGCCTCTGGAACTCTGGGGGAACGTGAAATTCCCGAAGATCGGCGAGCTTCCGTATTTTCTGACCTTGGGGCCCCATAGTTTTTATTGGTTCCGCTTGTTTAAAATTTAAAAAAATGATGGGTCAGAATGAATACGGTTTTCGCGGAAGCGAGGGTTGAACCACTGACGAGGAGGCGCTTCTGTCTTCTTGTCTTAACAAATGGGAGAACACGGTGAACGGATCTCATCGGGAGCAGCAGCGATGGCATACTTTATCATACGACCAAGTCCTTTCAGGTTTGGGGGTCGATGCGTCCCTCGGGCTTAGTTCTCAAGAAGCTCAGAAGCGCGTCCATGAATACGGACGCAACGTCCTGACACCCAGGAAAGGTAAACCGGCGTGGCTTCGTTTTCTTTTGCAATTCCATCAACCGCTCGTCTACATCCTGCTGGCGGCCGCCCTGGTCACCTTCATTCTGAAAGAATGGGTTGATTCTTCGGTGATCTTCGGTGTGGTGCTGATCAATTCCATCGTGGGTTATCTTCAGGAATCCAAGGCCCTGAACGCTTTGGCAGCTTTAGCGCGGTCCATGACGACGCGCACCGTGGTCGTTCGGGACGGCGTCGAACAGCAATTGCCGTCGACCGAGCTGGTCCCGGGGGACGTCGTGATCGTTTCCTCAGGTGATAAAGTTCCGGCGGACATGCGGCTTTTGAAGGTCCGGGGTCTCCAGGTCAATGAATCAGCCTTGACGGGGGAATCCATGCCTGTGGAGAAGGGGATTGAGCCGCTCCCGGAGGGTACGGTGCTAGGGGACCGGAAGAATATGGTTTATACGTCGGGGCTTGTCACTTATGGGCAAGGCCGCGCAGTGGTCGTGGAAACGGGGGATCACACGGAAGTGGGGAGGATCTCTGAGCTTATCTCTTCAGCCGAGGACCTGGAAACGCCCCTGACGCGCAAGATCGCGCACTTCAGCCACTTTCTTCTTTACGTGATCCTCGGCATGGCTGCGTTGACGTTCCTTGTCGGCATCTTTCGCGGGCAGTCGGCCGTGGACGTGTTCATGGCGGCCGTGGCTTTGGCCGTCGGAGCCATCCCTGAGGGACTTCCGGCTGTTGTGACCATTACTCTGGCGATCGGGGTTTCCCGGATGGCCAAGCGGCGCGCAATCATTCGTAAATTACCCGCCGTGGAGACCCTGGGAAGCGCGATGATCATTTGTTCCGATAAAACAGGAACACTGACCGAAAATCAAATGACCGTCCAGCGGATCTACTCCGACGGTCGATTGTATGAAGTCACGGGGGGGGGGTACGTGCCGCACGGGGAGATCCTCCAAGACGCGCGTCCGGTGGACATGGCATCTTCGTCTGGGCTCAAGGAATGCCTGATGGCGGGTCTTCTGTGTAATAGCGCAAGGTTGCTCGAGAAAAACGGACAGTACGATATCGAAGGAGACCCTACCGAAGGGGCCCTGATCGTTGCCGCCCGCAAGGCCGGTCTTGAGGAGATGAAAATGGCGTCCGTGTTCAAAAGGGTCGACACGCTTCCTTTTGAATCGGAGCACCAGTACATGGCGACGCTTCATGAATCGGGAACGGAAGGAACCCGCGTGATCTATCTGAAAGGATCCGTCGAAAAGGTCCTGGAACGTTGCGAGGCTGCTTCCGGAGCGCAAGCCGCACTTGACCGTGCCGCGGGCATGGCTTCGACGGGGCTCCGTGTCCTTGCTTTCGCGCGGAAGGAAGTCTCCCCCCAGCACACTTCGTTGGATCATCACGACCTGACGGGGATGATCTTTTTGGGTCTTCAGGGCATGATCGATCCGCCCAGGAAAGAAGCCATTGCGGCGGTCCAGAATTGTTATGCTGCCGGGATGAGGGTCAAGATGATCACCGGGGATCATGTGCTCACCGCCGTTTCGATCGCGAAACAGTTGGGCCTGAAAAGATCGGCCGCGGACCCGTCCCTTACCGCACTTTCCGGTAAGGAACTTGAAGGGATGGAGGAAGCCGCGTTCGTGGAAGCCGCAGAGCGGACTTCGGTTTTTGCGAGGGTGACCCCCGAACAGAAACTGCGGCTGGTCAAGGCATTGCAGTCTCTCGGCAATATCGTGGCGATGACGGGAGACGGGGTCAATGATGCGCCGGCTCTCAAACAGGCGAACATCGGCATCGCGATGGGGATCACCGGAACAGAAGTCGCGAAGGAAGCGGCGGATATGGTGTTGACGGACGACAATTTTGCGTCGATCGAAGCCGCCGTGGAAGAAGGACGTTGCGTTTTCGATAACCTGAAAAAGTTCATTGTCTGGTCTCTCCCCACGAACCTTGGCGAAGGGCTTTCGATCCTTCTCGCGATCTTTGTCGGGGCGGCCCTGCCGATCCTTCCGGTCCAGATCCTCTGGGTGAACATGACGACCGCGATCTTTCTCGGCATGATGCTGGCTTTCGAAGCGAAGGAACCGGACATCATGGCCCGCCTTCCTCAGGATCCCAAGCTCCCGATCATGACGAAGGACGTCCTCATTCGCACCCTGTATGTTGGCTTGTTGCTCGTGGCAGGGGTCTTCGGACTATTCGAGCTTGAGCTCAGCCGCGGGGCCCCGATCGAAGAGGCAAGGAGCGTCGCGACAACGATGCTCGTCATGGGGGAACTTTTTTATCTTTTTAATTGCCGCTCGCTCACGAAATCCGCGTTCGCGGTGGGCTTTTTTTCCAACCGTTGGATCCTTGGGGGGGTGGCCGTCATGATCTTGACCCAAGCGCTCTTTGTTCATGCTCCCGTGATGAACCGGCTTTTTCATTCAGCCCCCATGCCCTGGGATGCCTGGATGCGTGTCGTTGGAGCCAGCTTTTTCATCGCCGTGATCGTAGGGATCGAAAAGAAGGTCCGTGTCTGGCTCAGCCAGCGCTCTTCTAAAGAAGCTTCGGAGGCCCGCCGCAGCGATTAAATCGCGATGCCTGTGCCGGTTTCACCGCTTGGCGGGGCGACCCAAAAATTAAACGAGAAAAGAAGTGCTGTCCAGGCGGCTTGGTTTTCAGTAAAACGGAAAAAAGACGATAAAGTGTCCTGGATCAAACGTAAGAGGATCGCTTATGGGACCGGATCGAGGATCAAGCTTCCGCCTTTGGTTTTTTTTGGCGGCGTTGCTCTCACTTTTACCGGACTCGAAGGCCTGGGCAATGAAAGAGGGCGGGTTTTCCCGGGAATTAGAGAGGATCGGAGAACTGATCTTTCAAAATGAGTGTTCCGGTAACGACAAGGCCCTGTTGACCTGGAATGAAGGCGAGCAATTCCCATCGTTGGGCATCGGCCATTTCATCTGGTATCCCAGGGGCTACGAAGGTCCATTCGACGAAAGTTTCCCCAAACTGCTGCTTTTCATGGAGGAGCGGGGTGTGGTACTGCCGGAATGGTTCGAGGCCCTCCCCGAGCGGGACGCGCCTTGGAAAACAAGGGCGGATTTTTTGAAAGATCGGGAATCCGGCGCGATGGATTTTTTGAAAGTTTTTTTAAAAGAGACGAAACAGGAGCAGGTTGAGTTCCTGGTAGAGCGCTTTAGGCGGTCCGTTCCTCTGATCTATCTCGCTGCGTCACCGGATTCCCGGGCGGGGGTCCAGCGTAAACTTTATCTCATGCTGCGAACCCGGGGAGGACTTTACCCTCTGGTGGATTATGTGAATTTTAACGGGGAAGGGATTCTCGAGAGCGAGCGCTATCAGGGGCAGGGATGGGGTTTATTGCAAGTCCTCGAGGAGATGCAGGAGCCTTTGCGAGGGTCAGAGGCCGTGATCGAGTTTGTGAGGGCCGCGGAAACGATCTTGGAGCGGCGGATCGCTCATGCGCCTTTGGAAAGGAACGAAGCGCGATGGCTTCCCGGCTGGAAGGCCAGGGTCAGGACCTACTTGGGGATCGAGGATCCCGCCTGGTCGTCCGGGGCGTGTGTTCTAAGAGGGAGCCTTTTATCCGGTTTAGGCGACCCTTCACCTATCTCGGAAGGGCCGGCGCTCCCTTTGGAGGAGGCGCTTGTTTCCCCCGCATTGCTCCAATAAGACAGTGCCTCTGGATAAACCCGACGATCCCGGCTTGGATATTCCTTGGAGATCTGTCGGGACAAAAAGGACTCCGTACCAAGGGCCTTGGAGACCCGGACGGATCCGGGGAGTGGCACGGTGACGCCTCAAGCGTGGTTGATCGGAAGCGTCGGGCTTTACATGGCCTTCATGCTCGGGATAGGTTTTTGGACGAGCCGGAAGATCAAAGATACCAAGGATTACATCATCGCCGGCGGGAAGATGGGCTGGTGGTTCTCTTTGGGGACCCTTTTTGCCACTTGGTTCGGAGCGGAGACCTGTATGGGGTCTTCCCGGATGGCTTTCGAACACGGCATCCTTGGCGTTATTGCTGACCCCTTCGGGGCCGGTCTCTGTCTTATTCTCGGCGGTCTTTTCTTCGCGAAGTTCTTTCACAATATAAAAGCCCAGACTATTGTGGATTTTTTTGAACGCCGCTACGGAAAAAAGGTCGCCGCGATCCTGGGTCTTCTGTACTTACCGGTCTACCTGGGATGGGTCGGAGGGCAGCTCTTGGCCTTCGGGACCATCCTGCATGCCTTGACCGGCCTGCCCGTGGTTTTTGCCGTCCTCATCTCCACCCTCGTCGTGGTTCTCTACACCTATTGGGGTGGTATGTGGGCGGATGCGGTCACCGACCTTTATCAAATGATCTTTATTTTGGTCGGACTCCTAGTCCTTTTTCCGGTCCTGGTCCACGATCTCGGAGGTTTCCCGTCGATCGCCTCCCGGATCCCGGACGCCTATTTTCATTTTTACCCACACACCGGATCCAAAATGGAATGGCTGAATTATCTTCAGGCTTGGATGCTTGTGGGGATCGGGTCACTTCCGGCGCAAGACCTGTTCCAGCGGATGATGGCGCCTCGATCGGCCGCGATCGCTCGGAAAGCAGCCGTTTCCGCGGGGCTTCTCTATATGGGGATCGGTATGATCCCTGTCCTTCTCGGGATCTTTGGCCGCATCGCCTCCCCGGAAAGTTCCGGGGAATCGATCCTGATTGATCTTGCTCAAAAATACCTGCCGACGCCTCTCATGGCGCTCATGATCGGGGCGCTGCTTTCCGCCATCATGAGCTCAGCGGACAGCGCTCTCCTGGCACCCGCAGGGATCATCGGGCATAACATCGTCCGATACTTGAAACCGGACGCTAGCGAGCGGCTGCAGCTGCGGTGGTGCCATTGGAGCGTTTTGATCGTCGCGGCGCTTTCGTTGATCCTTGCCGTTCATTATCGGAACATTTACGCGCTTTGTACCAATGCCTGGGGTTTTTTGCTGGTTGGCGTTGCGGCGCCGATGATCGCCGGGGTCTATTGGAAAAAAGCGACGACGTTAGGGGCCGTCACAGGAGCAGTCGGGGGAACGTTTTCGTGGGTCCTGTTGAGCAAGTTCGCTCCCGAGGGATTTCCGGCTCACTTGGGTGGTTTCGCAATATCTTGTATAACGCTTTTTATCGCAAGTTTTTTGCCGGTTAGGAGGCGTTCGGTCTGAGCCCCTTGGCCGGTCAGGAAGCGCCCGGTTCGGTCAGAGTGTGGTGCCAAGCGAAGGCGGTAAAGGGCGTGTCCTCCGTGGAAAGTTCCATGACGAGTAAACGTGTATCGGTGAAATAAGGATCCCCCGTAAGATTTTTGTGCGGCCGTTTGGGATCGAGCGCCTGAAGGATATAGCCGAACTTCTTGACCTTTTGGATCTCTGCGAGGTCTGCCAAGAGATAATCCCTCGCGTCATCAAGGTTCGGATCGATCTTGTGGGTCGTTAAATACCATGTTTTCAGCGTGAATTTCACTCCGATGTCCCGGCTGATCGTTCCGATCCAGACGGGCTTTTGTTCAAAACGGAGCGGGGTGTACCACAGGCGCAAGTGGAGGCGCTGATTGATCGTGTTCCGAGATTTTTGAAAAGCGATATCCTGAGAATGACCATTGTAAAAAAGCGGGCTGACGGGAGAATAGCGGTCGCTGTCCCCCGTGATGAAAGCCTTGGTCATTTTGAACCCTGAGCTGAAGGTCAGGGCCTGGGTCTCGTCCCATCCGGCGGCGGTGAATATCACGATAAGGTCCTCCAGGTCCCCTATGACCACGAGGTTAAAAGGGTCCCCGGGGGCGGTCCCCTTTTTATTGGTCGTACAGCGCGGCATCGCGGTCAATGCTCGGGGCAGGCCGTCTTCCTGGTAGCCCTGCGTCTTGTCTGGATAGCGGCCCTCAAGATCTTTCGTAGTGTAATCCGGTTTGATGCCCGGGACGGTGATCACAAAAGCGAATGTCTTGCGCCCGTCGCTGCCGATCATGTCGATCTTGACATGTTTGGTCCCTTCGTCGACCGCGGTGAAAACAAACCCGGATTCTTCCGAGTCGGGCATGATGATGTTGCTGGGAAGGGCCAATGTGCCGAAGAGGGCATCCATTTTTTTATTGGCACGTCGGGCGGCGATGAAGTTCACCGGGATTAGAGCCAGGGCAGGGAAAAAAACGATCGCGATAATACCGGCCTCGAGAAATTGGCGGCTTTGCTTGAAGTGAGCCGTGTAGGCCGCTTCTTCTGCGGAGTAATAATTGGGGTCCAGGTTCCTGGGGATGAAAACGAAAGGACTTGTGCCGCGGTTCTCGATCTTAATCCAGACGGGCTGAACGCCCTTTTTTGCGAGGTTGACGCCGAACACCTTTTTGGCTTCTTTGTCGCTCAGCACTGAGACCGTGACGGTGAGATCGTCTTGTGTTTGGGTCTGTGCCCGCTCCATAAAAGAGACACGGTCCATGGGTTGGGGTTTGTAGGTGATACAACCTTGGAGCGTCAGCGGAATAACCAGAAGTATGGCGCAAACGCGTTTTGTCTGTTCGTATTTCCGCATTGAAAGGTCCCTGTGATGGAGAAGGACGGCAAACGTCGGTCTTTCCGTTCGCCGCGCCAGGCCTTATAATAGCGCACGCGGCTGGGGGTATTCAAATCACATTTTCCTGAAGTAGCGGGGGAGCCCACTCATGAAAAAAACGTTCCTATGTGCTGTAGCTTTTTGCCTCCTGGGTTGTTCCACGGTCCCGATCACGGGGCGTCGCCAGCTTTCCTTTATCCCTCAGGGGGAGCTCCTTGCGCTCAGCGATCAAAGCTACCGGGAAGTTTTGAGCAAGGCGACGGTTGTGAACAATCCGGCAACGGCCAACGCGGTTTCAGTGGTGGGGGGACGGGTTGCGGCTTCTGCCGAAGCCTTCATGCGGGATAGCGGGATGGAAAATGAGCTCAAGAACTACCGGTGGGAATTCAAAGTGATCCAGGACGATAAGACCGTGAACGCATTCTGTATGCCGGGTGGGAAGATCGTGGTCTACACGGGGATTCTGCCGGTGACGCAGGACGCGAACGGATTAGCGGCGGTGATGAGCCATGAAGTGGCGCACGCGATCGCGAATCACGGGGGGGAACGGATGAGCCAGCAGTTGGTCCTTCAAGCGGGGGGGCTGGGGCTTTCCCAATTGATGAAATCGAAGCCGGCACAGGCCCGGGATATCCTTCTCCAGGTCTATGGGGCGGGTTCGCAGTACGGCGTGCTTTTGCCCTACAGTCGTTCCCATGAAAGCGAAGCGGACCGGATCGGACTTATCCTCATGGCTCGCGCGGGGTACGATCCGAGGACTGCCGTTAGTTTTTGGGAACGTATGAATCGTATCGGTGGTGCGAAACCCCCGGAGATCCTTTCAACTCATCCCGCGACTTCCCGGAGGATCGCGGACATTCAAAAACATCTTCCGGAGGCGCTGACATACTACAAAGGCTAAGCAATCCATCAAGGGGCCTAGGGGGCCCCGCCAAAAGATCTTAATCAGGGAGGCAGGTCATGAGCGGTATTTACGGGGTCGTTTCGAAAAATCCATGTATTGACTCGTTATTTTACGGGACGGACTACCACTCTCATCTGGGGACGGAGTTCGGTGGTCTCGCAGTGATGGACGGGGACAGGTTTTCCCGCCAGATCCACGAGATCGCGCAGAGCCAGTTCAAATCGAAGTTCTTCGAAGATCTGGATGCGCTGAAGGGGAACAAAGGGATCGGGGTGATCAGTGATTCGAACGAGCAGCCGATCTATCTCAATTCCAAGTTCGGACCGTTCTGCATTGTGAGCATGGGGTTGATCGACAACGCCTCTGATCTTCTCGAGGAGCTTCTTGCCGAAGGACACTCCTTTGCCGAAATGAGTGCGGGCAGGTCGGTCAACACGACGGAACTGATCGCAAAGCTGATCACGCTGGGCGACGACCTTGTGGACGGGATCGAACGCATGTTCGACCGGATCCGTGGGTCCTGTTCTCTTCTGATCCTCAACAGGGACGGTGTGTACGCGGCCCGTGACCGTTGGGGGTATACCCCGCTCGTGGTCGGAAGTCATGCCGGGACATTTGCGATCACTTCCGAAACGGCGGCGTTCCCGAACGCGGACCTTAAAGTCCTGAAATATTTGGCTCCCGGCGAGATCGTCCTGGTATCGGAGAACGGCCTTTCGACGAAACGGGAAGGGAACGGGGAGATGCAGATCTGCACGTTCCTTTGGATCTATACCGGTTTTCCGGCCTCGGACTATGAAGGGATCAACACGGAAACGACGCGGGAACGCTGCGGCGCCGCACTCGCGCGACGGGACAAAGATATTGAGGTCGACGTGGTCGCGGGTGTCCCGGATTCGGGAACGAGCCACGCGATCGGTTATGCGATGGAAAGCGGGAAGCCTTTCCGGCGGCCGCTTGTCAAATACACCCCGGGGTACGGGAGGAGCTACACGCCTTCGACCCAGGAAAAGCGTGATCTGATCGCGAAAATGAAACTGGTCCCGGTCCGCGAGGTGATCGACGGGAACCGGATCGTGGTCTGCGACGACTCGATCGTCCGAGGGACCCAACTTAAGAACTTCACCATCAATAAACTCTGGGACGCGGGGGCCAAGGAGGTCCACGTGCGCCCGGCGTGCCCGCCCCTGATGTTCCCCTGCAAGTTCTGTTTGTCGACGCGATCGATCCATGAACTTGCCGCGCGGAAGGCGATCCGCAATATCGAGGGCCGGGATATCGAGGATGTCTCCGAATATGTGGACAGTCATTCCCCGAAATACAAGAAAATGGTGGATTGGATCGCGCACGATCTCGGGGTCACGACCCTCCGCTACCAGACCGTTGAAGATATGGTGGAAGCCGTCGGACTTCCGAGGGAAAAACTATGTCTGTACTGTTGGACGGGAGAATGCCCTGCGGCTTGCACGAAGCAGAAAGTGGCGAGCGCCTCCGCGCGTCGCTGAAAAGCGTCAAACCCCGTTAAAGCGCCGTCCATCCTGAAAAAACGGAAGGCCCAAGGGCCCTTCCCGGTGCGCCGCTTTTTAAGAGAGGACGGAAATGAAAAAGATCCTCGCGTTCTCTTTTTTTGTCCTTGGTGCTTCCTCAGTCGTTCTTCAAGTCCTTTGGTTCCGGGAATTCACGACAAGCTTTTACGGGAACGAGCTTTTTATCGGCTGGTTCCTTTTCAGCTGGCTTTTTTGGAGTTCGGTGGGCAGTGCGTGGGGCGGGAGGGCCTTTGGGAAAAAGCCCTCGTCCTTTGAATGGACCGGGGCCTGCCACGGGCTTGTGGCATTAGTGCCATTCGGTACGGTCGGCGCGGTGCGGTGCAGCCGGATGCTTCTGGGCCAAATGCCGGGGGCGCTTCCCGATCTGGTGCCCGTGCTCGTTCATAGCTTTTTGCTTCTTGCTCCTTGCTGTTTCTTGTTCGGATTTCAATTCACCTGTGGGGTCCGTTCTTTGATTCAGGCATCGACCGGAAGGACCTCGAGCGGTCCGTTGGGAAATGCCTACTTGGCTGAGACTTTGGGTTTCGTGGCGGGCGGTGTTCTTTTCAGCTTCGTGCTCGTTCACTGGCAAACCTTCACTGCGATGGCCCTTGTATCCGTTTTGAATCTGATGGCCATTGCTTTGTTCTGGACTTTACGAAAACACAAATGGTTAGGGGCTTTTTTTTCGGTGTGCAGCGCTGTTGTTGTGGTGATCTCGATGAACGCTGTTTCTTGGGAGACGAAAACGGCCCAGGCCCGATTTCCCTCCGAAACCCTCCGGTCATCCATCAACTCGATCTACGGCGACATCGCCGTTACGCAGCGCGGCTCCCAGCATCATTTTTACCAGAACGGGGTTTTGCTGGGTGCCGACCGGGAAACCTCCGCCAGTGAGCATCTTGTGCATCTTTCGATGCTCTCCCATCCGGCCCCTCGGAAGGTCCTTTTGCTCGGGACGGGGTTTAACGGTCCTTTGAAAGAGGTCCTGCGCCACGATCCTACGTCCGTTTGTCAGGTCGAGCTCGACCCCGAGATTCTAGGAACGGCGAAGGGGTTCCTGCCTTCTGACCTACGGGAAGCTTTAGAGGATCACCGGGTCCAGGTAAGGACGGAAGATCCGCGTGCCTTTTTAAAAAAAATCGGCGAAAATTACGATGTGGTCCTTGCCAATCTGCCAGACCCTACCTCGATCTTGATCAACCGCAATTATACGAGCCAATTTTTCCGTTCCATTCACGCCCGTTTGAAACCGGGAGGCCTTTTGACCGTGCGTTTGGGGTTCGCACCGGACCATGTGGCTCCCGAACTCGGGCGCCTCGGTGGGTCGGTCTACGCGACGCTCGGGGACGTTTTCCCTCAGGTACGAGTGCTTCCGGGAGAGACGATTTATTTTTTGGCCCTGAAGGAAGGGGCCGAAGATCCGGAACCCGAAAAGATGATCGAGAGGGCACATGCGCGGGGGATCCGCCCGCTTTATTTAACCGAGGCCCACCTCCGTGACCGGTTCACGAACGACCGGGTCGGAAAGGTCAGCTCGCTTTTCGAGAACATGCTCTGGAAAGTGGAGAACACGGATGCACGGCCAAGGAGCTATTATTTCGCTTTTTTGCGTTGGCTCAGTTTGTTCCATGCGGGCGCGGCCAGGTCTTTTTTTTCGATCACCCAAATTCCATTTGTCATACTGTTGATCGGAGGTCTCGGCATCTTGGCCGTTTTTTTAGGGTTCTCCTGGGATCCCCGGGGGCGGCGCAGGAAGTTGGCGTTCTCCAGCATGGCGATCACAGGTTTTTCGCTGATGGCCTTCGAGATCGTGACGATCTACCTTTTTCAGGTGGCGTTCGGCAACCTTTATTACCGCCTTGCCTTGCTTCTGTCCGCGTTCATGACGGGAATGGGAGCGGGGACCTGGCTCGCCCTCCGTCTCAAAATCGGATCCGGCCGCATGGCCCTCGCGGGAGTCCATGCTTTGAGCGCGATCTTTTTGCTTTGCCTGGTACTGGCAATTCGCATGTCCTTCGATCAGGGGACCCCGGTCCGGGAGTGGGATCAGACGTTCTTCGGGCTTTTTGCCGTGTTCAGCGGGGTCTTGGGAGGCGCCGCCTTTCCTTGGGCCAATGATTTTTATTTTTCCGAAGGGAGGGGAGACAAGGTGGGGAGCATTTACGCCGGCGACCTGTTGGGATCATCCTGGGGGGCCTTTTTGACCGCGGGATTTTTGATCCCTATTTGGGGCGTCGGTCCCACCCTGGCCTTCCTGGGGGCGATCAACGTCCTTATGGCCTTATTCCTTTTTTCCCTCAAGGATCTGGGCCGTAAAGATATATAGATCCACCGCAGGGTCTTTCCAGCAATCGGGCGGCAGGCCGGCTTTTTGTGTACAGAGTTCGCTTAGAAACTCTTCTTTCGTCCAGCCCGTTTCGGTCGCGACTTGCGGCAGGAAGACCCCGCCGTGGAATCCTTTGGAAACTTGAACGCCGTGCTTTCCGACCTCGATAGGTTCCGCGTTCGGAACTTTTCGCAGGGGGCTTAACACGGAGATCTCGTAGGTCAGTTGATCCAATTCATCCGGGCTGACGGGACGAAACCGCGGGTCTTGGGTTGCTGCGGAAACAGCCATTTGCTGGATCACGGTGAAAAGCGGAGCGTCTGGTTCGAAGCGCCCGATACATCCGCGAAGTTCGCCGCGCTCCCGCAGGGTGACGAAAGCTCCCAACTTTTGTCGCAGGCCGGGCGAGGAGGGCGTGTAATCCGGGACCTTTCGGCTACGGATGAAGCTTTCGACCGTATCACGCGCGAGCTTCAGCAGCTCTTTTTCATCTTCGGCGTTGACGACTTTATCATCCGCGGGTCTTTCGGCGGTCCCGGCGCTTGCAGGGGGCATTCCCTTCGATTTTCCAGAAGTATCCGCGAAAACGACGGCGCCGTAACCGACGACGCGGTTTTTTTCTCCGATCACGGAATCCCCCGAATTGGCGTACTTCAAAAGCTGAGGTTGGGCCGCCCCGAGCTTGGGGGCCAAATGCAGGACGGTCCTGACCCCGCTTGCGCCGCAGAGAAAGGTTTCCGCGTTCGGGACCCTTTGGGCCTTGAGGTTGGCGAGCGTGGTGTTCAGAGTCGCCGCATGACCGGTCAAAATGGCTTGGAGGGTCGCCTGATCCGCGGCGGCAGCGGCGTTGTAGGGAGGATAATGGGACATGTCCGTGCTCGCGACCAGAAGCGTGTGGTCGTCGAGGACGGGCTCCAGCGCTTTGGCCAGTACTTGGGAGAGGGAAGGATCGTCATTGCCGAAAAGGACCGGGACGATCTTGAAATCCGTGAGCGTGCGCTGTAAAAAAGGGAGCTGGACTTCGAGGACATGATCCGCGTTGTGAACCTCGGGGCGGTTGACGATCCTGGGATTCGCGGCCAGGAGTTTTTGTGCGACTTCACTCGCGACGGGGACATTTCCAAGGGGTGTTTCGAACGCACCCGACCCGTAGACGGCGATCCCGTCAAAATAATGACGGTGGCTGTTGCACATCAGAATGACCGTGCGAATATCGCGACCGGCGATCGTTTTGTAGGCAAAGGCTGCCACCGGACCGGAATAAACGTATCCGGCGTGAGGGACCATGATCGCGCGAATGGGTTCTTTGATCTCGGGGGGGTCCGCCTGATCGAGCAGTTGGTCGATAAATCGTTCGAGTTCGGCTTTGGAGCCGGGATAAAAACCGCCGGCCACCGCAGCTTTCCGAACGAGACCGGGCGACGCATTTTCCGGGGTCCCCGCGGAACAATGCCAGGATGCTAAAAGAAATACTGCGGTCAGCAGGAAATATGCAAAGTGAGAGGATCGTTCATTCCCAAATGCCGGGGATCGTTTCTCCATCGGGGCAAGCTCCATTGACAAGGTGATTGGCGGTCACGAAATAGCCCTGCCGGACGATCGCTTTTTCGCCGGACCGGGGGCAGTAGGTCGTCTCGCCTTCGGGGTTCGCGATATTTCCGGTATAAACATATTTCAATCCTTCATCTCGGGCGATCTCCCGGGCCCGAAGGATCGACTCGGGAGGTGTCGGGGGAAGGTTCTGTAATTTGTACTGGGGGTGAAAGCGGCTGAAATGCAGCGGGACCTGGTCCCCGAGGTTCTCTTTGATCCATCGCGCCATCGCCCGGATGCTTTCCGGGTCGTCGTTCTGGCCCGGCACGAGGAGTACCACGATCTCAAGCCATACACCGCTTTCCTTGATGACTTTGAGGGATCGAAGTACCGGCTCCAGTCGCCCGCCCGTGAATTTGCTGTAGAAGCGCTGATCGAACGCCTTGAGGTCTACCTTGTAAGCATCGATGTATTTCAAGAGTTCCCTAAGGGGCTCCTCCCGGATATAGCCGTTACTGATCATGACGGTTTTGAGATTGCGGCCTTTCGCCAGCTTGGCGACATCCAGCACGAACTCGTAATTAATGATCGGCTCGTTATACGTGAAGGCAATGGATCGAGACCCGCTTTGAAGGGCCTGTTCGACGACTTGTTCGGGAGTTGCCGGCCGGGATTCCACGTCGCCGGGGAAGGATTGAGAGATCTCCCAGTTCTGGCAAAAAAGGCAACGCATGTTACAACCGGTACTGGCGATCGAGAAGGCCTTGCTCGCGGGAAGGACATGGAAAAGGGGTTTTTTCTCGATCGGGTCCACATGAGCGGTCGCAATGAGGCCGTAGACCATGGAATGAAGCTTCCCCTGAATGTTCTGTCGTGCTTTGCAGGCGCCCCATTGTCCGGGAGCGATCATACATTCATTGGGGCAGAGGGAACAACGCACGCCTCCGTCCGCGAGCGGGGTGTAGAAAAGGGCCTCACGGGAGGGGGCAGCGTATTTCCAGCCTGCACTCAGGGTGTGTTCGCGATGATGAACGAAGAGAACGGCCAAGGCGATGAGTGTCGCGCAAAAAAACAATGCCGTAAGGTTTTTCAACAAAGAGACGATCTTCATCCGTCCGTGACCTCATGGTTCGAGATGCTATCTCTGAGGGTGCCGAAGCCTTTCTCCGTGGCCATCCCGGTCAAATAGTATGAAAGACCGAATAGATCCCGTAAATGAGAAAAATTCCACTGATCAAAAACCCGCTCCACCGCGCTGCGGTACGAAAAACGTAGGCCCTGGCCAACAACCCCACAAAGATCAGGGGGGCGAAATAGACCGAACTGGAGAGAAAAAAAAGAGCGAAATAGACCACCCCGTAGAGCGCACTGTGTTGGGAGAGGACATACGTCACAGAAAGGAGAAACGGGGGGCAGAGATTGATCCCCAAAAGAAAACCCATCAAAAAAAGACTGGGGTGGCGGAGCGACCCTTGGGGTTCGGGAGAGCAGAAAACCTGTTCCCGGCGGAAAATTCCGATGAGGTAGTACCCGAGGATCACGGAAAGGACGATCAGGGATAGGCCCGTGGCGAGGCGTAGCCAGCGCGAGTCGAAATGTTCACCCAAGTAACCGGCCAGGATCCCGATGCAAAGGTATCCCGCGAAACGCCCCGTCAGAAATTTCAAGATCTCCAGGGCATTTTGTCTCGAAGGGCGGTTCTCTGCAGCCAGGACGGAACCCAAAAAAGGAACGCAGGACGTGACACAGAACGCGCCTAGGGACAACCCCGCAAGGACCGGCTGGAGCACCTGTAATTCATTCATGTCCCTAGTGTAAAGGAAGCGGTGGTGCTATGGCAAGCATCCTCAGGAGCGGTCTATAAGAACTTAGAAGGTCGGGGGGGGCCGAAGCAGTATCAACGCGCAGCGGATGCGGCCTTGGCGGCAGCCAAGGAGTCCAGGATCTCGATCGCTTCCCGGTGTTCTTTTTCGTGGCGGTGTAATTCGAACCGGCTGACAAGGCTGTAGACACAGGGGATGACATAAAGGGTCAGAAACGTTGAAATGGCCGTTCCCCAAATGATCACGGTGGCCATCGGGGCACGCTGTTCGGCTCCGGGACCGAGGTTCATCATTGCGGGCACGGCCGCGGCCATGACCGCGAACGTCGTCATAAGGATCGGCCGCAGACGGAGCGGACACGCTTCCATGAGGGCCTCCTCAACTCCGAGGCCTTCCTCGCGTTTTTGGTTGGTGAAATCAACCAAAAGGATGGAGTTCTTTTTCACGATCCCCATTAATAGAAGCAGACCGATGAAGCTCAACATGTTCAGCGAGTGGTCCATCGCGAGAAGCCCGAGAAAAGCCCCGGAAACGGAAAAGGGGAGGGCCAAAAGGATCGTCAGCGGATGAAGGAAAGAGTTGAACTGGGCGGCCAGGATCATATAGGCGATGAAGATCCCCAGCCATAATGCGAACATTAATTGATCGAAAGTTTCCCGGAAACGTTCGGCACTGCCCGACATCTGGGCCTGGTAACCTTCCGGAAAATTCTCCTTTGCGATCTGTTCGGCCAGTTCCAGGGCTTTTGCCTGGGACTTCCCTCTCGCCACGTTCCCGAACACGTGGACGGCACGCTGGCGATTCTCGCGTGAAATGAGCATGGGCTGGGGGGTCTCGATCACTTGGGTTACGTCGGAAAGGCGTACCAGTTCTCCTAATTGGTTGCGGAGCCAAAGATTGCTGATGTTCTCCAGCGCGCGGCGATTCTCGTCCGTTAAGCTGACCCGAACGTCGTAGCGACGGTCGCCTTCCGTGTATTTCGCGACTTTGACCCCTCCCATGGTCGCCTGGATCGTTCTCGCGATAGAATCCATGGTGACCCCTCGCTCGGAGGCTTTGATCCGGTCGGGGATCACATGAACTTCGGGAATATCGACCAGGTAGTCCGTGTCGAGGTCGACGCCCAACCCTGAGTCGCTCAATTTTTTCATGAGGAGGGTAGCCAATTCGCCGAGCTTGTGCCAATCGGGACCCCGGATGGAGATGTCGATCGGAAAATCTCGGGCTCCCGAACCCGCCGCTCCCGAGAGTTCCTGAATAGTGGCGCGCATCACGCCGGGGATGGCATTGAATTCTTTACGGCAAATCTGCATGAAATCCTTGAGCGTCAAAGTTCGGCCGAGCGTTTTGTCCTTAGGCCGCTCGTGAGGCCTTTTGAGCGTGACAAAGACCACGCCGGTATTGACATCGCTTCCTCCCATGCCAGACCCTCCGGCTACCGCGAAATAAATATCGAGTTCCGCGCGTTTGGAAAGGAACGCCTCGGCCTTCCGAAGCGCTTCATCGGTCACGGCTAATGAGGAACCGGGTTGCATTTGGATGCGGACGAGGAACCGGCTGATGTCATGCGAAGGGATCATTTCTTTCCGGAGAAAAGGCATCAGGAAGAGGGAAGCAGCGAAAAAAATGACTGCCAGGGACACGATCTTGCCCTTGTGATGCAGGGCCTTCGCAAGCGTGCGCGCGTAAAGCGACCGCAGCCGGTTCATGTGTGCGTCGACGACCCGGCCGACCTTGGTGTCGTGGCCGACCTTGAGGAACTGGCTGCAGCGTGCGGGGGTCAGGGTCACAGCTTCGAGAAGGGAAAAGGCGACAGCGGCGGATACCGTGATCCCGAATTGAAAGAAAAATTTGCCGATCAGCCCTTGCATGAACGCGGTGGGCAGGAAAACGGCAATAAGGGCCATCGAGATCACCATGACGGCAAAGCCGATCTCCCTCGCGCCGACGATAGCGGCGAGGACGCGGGCCTTTCCCATCTCGTAATGGCGGGCGATGTTTTCCAGCACCACGATCGCGTCGTCGACAACGATCCCGACCACCATGGAAAGGGCGGTGAGCGTGACCGTGTTCAGGGTAAAGCCCATGAAATACATGACGATGAACGCTCCGCCGAGGGCGGTCGGGATCGCCAGGACCACGTTGACGGTGGAACTGAAGGAGCCCAGGAACAGCCAGCAAACGATCCCCGTGAGCAGGACGGACAGAAGGATCGTCATTTCCAGCTCGTGAACGGTGTCATTGATCTGTTCCGTCCCGTCATAGTTGACCGTGAGCCGCATGCCTTCGGGCAATCGAGGCTGGAGTTGCTTGACACGGTCCTTAATGCGCTTGGCGACGACCACGGCGTTCGTGCCGCGCTGTTTCCGGATCCCCATGCCGACGGAAGGCTTACCCATGACCCTCGCTTTGCGCCGGACGTCCTCGAGGCCGTCCTCCACCTCCGAAATATCGCTCAGACGGAAAGTCCGCCACAAATAGCCTTCCCGGACGCGGCTGGGGATCACGAGCCGGCTTAATTCCTCGACGTTCTTCGATTCACCCATGACGCGGATGTTCCGTTCGGTCTCTTCTGTGGTCAATCGCCCGGCCGGCAGCTCCGTGTGCTGGGCTGCGATCGTGGCCATGACGTCTTCGGCGGTCAGGGAGAGTTCTTCGAGTCTTCCGGAATCTAGCCAGACCCGCATGCTGGGTTCCGCGAATCCTCCGAGTGTGATCTCCCCGACGTCCGGGATAACGGCGAACTGGTCCTTGAGGTGGTCTTTGACGTATTTAACCATCTCACGGAGGGGGAGGTCACCCGAGAGGCCGACCCAGATGATCGGTTGGTCGTCGGGGTTCACTTTCATAATGATGGGAGCGTCCATGTCCTCCGGAAGATTGCGCTGGGCCTGCGCGATCTTGGTCTGGATCTCCTGGACGGCCACGTCGATGTCCTTGGAAAGTTCGAATTCGCCCGTGATACTGGCGCTGCCAAATCGGGAGGTCGAGGTGATCTTTTTGATACCCTCGATGGACATAAGCGACTCTTCAATAACGTCCACCACTTCGGTTTCCATGACCTCCGGGGCGGCGCCCTCCCAGGTCACGCTGATGTTGGCGTAGGGGAAGTCGATGTCGGGCATTTGCGAAACGCCCATACGCAGGAAGCCGATCCCGCCGAAGATCAAAAGAGCCGCCATGATCATCCAGGCGAAGACCGGTTTTTTGATCGAGACGTCCGAAAGGCTCATGATACCTCTCCGATCGCGACCTTGAAACGTGCCTCTTCGTTCTTTGCCTGATAAAAGGCCAGGTTCGCGTGCTGCCGCGCCTGGTTCAGCGACTGCAGGGCCTGGAGGACGTCGAGATTGTTGACGAGGCTCTTGCGGTATTCCTCGCTTTGTAATTTAAAATTTTCCTCCGCCGAAGCGACCGCCTCGGTCAGCGAACGGAACTGTTCGTGGGCGTACCGCCAGCTTTCATAACTCTGCTTGATCTCCAGTTCGGCCTGACGCCGGAGCAGGGAAAGGGAAAGTTTTTTCTGTTTCAGGACGCTGACGGAGTCTTTGAGTTGTCCGACCGTTGCGCCTCCCGAAAAGAGAGGGACATTGATGGTGAACAGCAGGTCCCAATCGATGTTCGCGAAAACCCCTTCGCGGCGGGTATATTGAGAATGGTCCATGCTGATCGTCGGCCAAAACCCGCTTTGAGCCACCAGGATGCCGCTCCGGGCCGTTTTGACCGCCTGTTCTGCGGCCCTGACGTCGGGGCGGTCCGTGGCCCGTTTGAGGTAGGCGTCAAGCGACCTTGATGTAAGGTCCCCGGGGCTGTCGTCTGCCAGGACACGGCCTTCGAGGGGCGTGCCGATGAGGTACTCGAGAAGGAATTGGTAATTCGCGAAGGATCCTTTGGCCGCGGCCAGGTCTGCCTCGAGGGATTTGAGCCCCGTGGTCGCTGTGGCGACCTCACTGGTCCGGGAACGTCCGACCTTTTCACGATCCTCGAGTTCTTTGATGCGCTGCCGAAGGAGCTCATGGGTATCCCGGATGATCTTCAGCTCTTTCTGGTAGCGGAGCACGCCGTGGAAGGCCAGCGCCACTTCGCGGTACAAAAGCTCCTTGGTGCGGACCCAGGTTTCAACCTGTTCCTTCCTTAAACTTCCGGCTCCCGCGATAGCGCCCACCGATCGGAAACCCTGGAAAAGAGGCTGACTGACCGTGAATTTTTGTTGGTAAATGTTCGGGTCCGCTAAAGAAGCCCCCGCGGTGCCGGCGGTATTTCCGGGGAAGGCCTTTTGTGTTTCCATCCGCTCCCGTGTGATGATGTAATCGACCTCCGGGAGGGCCTGGCTTGCGGCCGTGAACATCGCCGCTTTGGCGCGTTCGACGGCTTCTTTCTGGATCTCCACGGCTTCATAGGCCTCCAAAGCGAGCTGGTAGCAATCTTCCAAAGACAAGAGGGACGGTTCGGTTTCGGGGGGAAGAAGAACGCTTTCGTCCGGTGCTGCGGGGGTGGAAGCCTCCGCCTGCAGGACGGGACCGCAAAAAAGGCATAAGAGGATGCCCCCGCATAGAAACCCGTTAGTCCACCATGATTTAAAGTCCATGTTTTTCCTTCAAGGAGAGCTGATCCAGAGTTTTCGAAAGCGAGCTGTAAAAACGGCTGATGACCGCGTGTTCGGTTTCGTTAAAGTGGTCATAAGCTTTTAGGAGAAGATTCAGGCCGGCTGTTTGGACCCTGCGGACGAGCTTTGCCCCTTTGGGAAGCAGGGTTAATAGAATGACGCGCCGGTCCTTGGG
Source organism: Candidatus Omnitrophota bacterium (assembly GCA_019052695.1). Taxonomy (GTDB): domain Bacteria; phylum Omnitrophota; class Omnitrophia; order Omnitrophales; family Aquincolibacteriaceae; genus Pegaeibacterium. Next base: position 7,021 of record JAHQRI010000006.1, on the reverse strand, counting down.
GTGGGGAAGCCGCCTCAGGCATTTCTTTTCCTCTAGCCGGTCCACGAGATTCGTGACGGCGGGTTTCGTGATCTGAAGCCGGCCGCTGACTTCGGTCATGGAGACGGGACCGCTATGGGCCAATTGGTTGAGTAAGGCGTACTGCGGTAGGGAGACCCCGGCGGATTGGAGGACCTGGACGTAAAACCGCGAGAATTTGGGGTGGATCTCCCGGAAGTTGGCGGCAAAAGCCTTGCGAGCGGTCATATAAAAAACCCGTCAGTTCAGATTAGTTAAATCAATTAACTATTAAGTGTTTAAATTATAAGGGGAGACGGGAAGAAACGCAAGAGATTTGGAAGGATTATTCCAAAAGGCCGGAGACCGCCAAACCGTTCAGGACGAACTGGACCGCGATGGCGGCTAAAAGCAGCCCCATGAGACGCCCCGTGATCTTTAGGGCGATCACGCTGATCTTCTGAGAATGGAACGCGACTAGCCCGAGCACGAGAAAGGTCAGGCAGGAAACCAGAAAGACGTTGATCGCGAGAATGATCTGATGCCCGAAGGTCGTGGCTTTTTGAGACAGCAGGATCACGGCGGTGATCGCCCCCGGACCCGCGAGCATGGGGATGGCGAGGGGGGTGATGGCGATGTCCTCCTTGGAGATCCCTTCTGCCTTTTCTTCCTGGGTTTCTTTGATGGCCGTGGGGCGGGCCTGGAGCATATCGAGAGCGACGAGGAGGAGCACTATACCGCCCGCGATCTCAAAAGCGGGGAGGGTGATGCCGAACGCCCGGAGCAGTTCTTGGCCGACCAGAAAGCTCAAGATCAAGATCCCGAACGTGGTCAGGGACGCCAAACGGGCCATGCGCCAGCGTTCGGTCGCGGTATTGGATTGGGTCATGGCCAGAAAAGCGGGAATGATCCCAATGGGGTCCACGATCACGAACAATGAGGCGAACGACAACACGGCGAAGTCGAATAGATCCGTCATGACCTACACATCGACAAAGGCCTGGCGAGTCTTTATTCTCGATTTCTTGTCCTCGCCAGAAGGGAAGGATGGACCCGACAAGGACAACCCTGCGTTAAAAATGCCTGTCACGAGGGGGCAGAGGCTTTTTTGCCTTTCCGGGGCGGGATTTGACAGGTAGGCCCTTACGGCGTACAATCCCCCGCGTACGTAAAGGCCCTTCGGAGGTAAGCTTGGGGTCGGGGAAGGTGAAAGATCGGTTCTTTGTGACGCGGAAAATAGCGTGAGCGCCTTTGGCTCCCAGTGATGACCCTACGGGTGCGATGTTCATTTGGGGCTCAAAGGTTTTTTTTTATCCCCGTGGGCCCTTGAAATTCAGTTCTGTCAGGTGACGATTCAAAGGGGTTTTACGCGGACTTGGGATGGGATTTGGCCGTATTGCGAGCCATCGTTGAAAAAAGGAGAATCTCGTATATGAAAAGCCGATGGGTAATTTGGATCATGGTGCTTGCGGTCCTGTTTTGTCAGGGAATTGCGTTTGCCGAATCAACGGACGTTGTTTTAGAGACCGTGGAGGCCACGGCCGAAGATGCGGTAGGGATCGAGGAAGAAGCATTGCTGGAGGTTTCTCAGGACACGGCGGGGGACGCTGCGGAGACTGAAGAAACCCTGTCCGAAGAATTTTTTCCCGCAGGTGAGGACTCAAAGGACTTATCGGCCGGGGATGATGAAATGATCTGGGAGGATGAGCTCTACATCCCCACGGAGGGGTCCGCTAAGTCGGACGTTGCCCCAACCGCCGCCGACGGAGATTTAATGTAATTGAATCCGTTCCTCCCGGGGCGTCCCTGGGCCCGGCAGGCTGGTAGGGGAGGCTACGCTAGTAAAGGAAGACCGGAATCGCCGCAGGGTCGATAAAGAAAAAGGGGCGGAATCCGCGCGTCGAAGTGCGAGGAAACCTATCATTTTGCCGTAAGGAGCGTTCATGGGCGATGTGCTTTCGTGGGTGATCTTTGCCGTAGTCGTTCTCTTCATGCTCGCGCTTGACCTGGGGGTCTTCCACCGCCGCGCGCACGAAGTAAAAATGAAAGAGGCGCTGATCTGGAGCGGCGTCTGGATCGCGGTCGCGCTGGCCTTCAATGCGGGTGTTTACTACGTCAAAGGCAAAGAGCTCGCGCTCCAGTTCCTGGCCGGTTACCTGCTCGAAAAATCCCTGAGCATCGATAATCTGTTCGTTTTTCTCCTGATCTTCAACTACTTCCACTTGCCGGGCCGCTTTCAGCACAAGGTCCTTTTTTGGGGCATCTTCGGGGCGTTGATCATGAGGGCGGTCTTCATCACGCTCGGGATCGAGGCGATCCGTCATTTCAGCTGGATGATCTACCTGTTTGGGGTGGTCCTGATTTGGACCGGGATCAAGCTCGCGGTGGAAAAGAACCAGAAAGTGGAGCCCGAGAAAAATATCTTTGTCAAAGGCTTCCGGCGTTTTTTCCCCGTTTCGGACCATTTTGATGAGGGACGGTTCTTTACCCGCAAGAGCGGGGTTCTGACGGCAACACCCCTCATGGTGATCCTGCTCGTGATCGAATCGACCGATGTCGTTTTTGCCGTAGACTCGATCCCGGCGATCCTGGCCATTTCCAGGGACCCTTTTATCGTCTACACATCCAACGTGTTCGCGATCCTGGGGCTCCGGGCCCTGTATTTTGCCCTCGCCGAGCTGATGAAGCTTTTTCATCACTTGCATTACGGTCTCGCGCTGATCCTCTGCTTGATCGGCGTCAAGATGCTGATCTCTCACCACGTGCATATCCCGACAGGCATCGCCCTCGGGGTCATTTTGTTTGTCTTGGCGGCGTCGGTCATTGCGTCCATCCTTTGTCCCCAAAAACCGGGGGAGATAAGTTCTCATCCCTGATAAGTCGGGATCAATCCCCTTTTTTTTATACCGAAACGCCGGAGGCAATGAAAGAAGATTCCGCGAGCAGGGCTTTTGGCACTTCGGCCTATCAGGAAGGAAAGAGTTATGGAGCCCCACGGCTGCACAGCCGTGGCACCTTCACACTTCGGCGACGTCCCGCCTCCGCCGCCGAAGTACGGATTCGTCTGACGCATTGGGGCAAAGAAGTACCCACGCTATGCTAACCACCGCCAAGAAGTCGGAGGGGTCCCAACGGGACTTGGCATCCTCATCCTTAGGGGGGGCCGCGAGGTCAGGATTTTCCCTTGAGTACCGGGATCCGCATCTTGTAAAAGGACCGCCATACAAAGATCAGACCTATCACGAAGAAGACGGCGCCGCTTAGGCGGGTCGTGGCCGGGTTCATCTTGATCGCGATCTCGACGGCCAGCATGCCGAAAAGCGTCGAGAACTTGATGATCGGGTTGAGCGAGACGGAAGTCGTATCCTTGAAAGGATCTCCTACGGTGTCACCGATGACGGTGGCGGCATGAAGCGGCGTGTTCTTCTCTCCCAGATCGACCTCGACGATCTTTTTCGCGTTATCCCATGAGCCCCCCGCATTGGCCATGAACATGGCCTGGAAAAGCCCGAAGGTCGCGATCGCAATGAGGTAGGCGATGAAGAAATAGGGGTCGAACAGCGCGAAGGCGAGCGTTAAGGACAAGAGCCCCACGAAAATATTCCACATCCCTTTCTGCGCGTACTCGGTGCAGATCTTGACGACCTTGATCGAATCCGCGCGATCGGCCTCTTTCTTATCGAGGTTCAAATTTTTCTTGATGTACGCGACGGCGGAGTAAGCCCCGGTGGCCACGGCCTGGATGGAAGCCCCGCAGAACCAGAAGATCACGGCACCGCCGCACAAGATCCCTAAAAGGACCGGTGCCGCCGTGAGAGACTCTTTTTCGTTCAGCAGGACCTCTCCGATATTGGCGGGAAGCACTTCTCCCACCTTGGCGACGGCGAGCGCGCCGGCGTGAAGGTGTTCCTGGAGAAGCAGGATGATCGAAAAGATCATGGTGGTGGCTCCGGCGACGGCGGTCCCGATCAGCACCGGTTTCGCGGTGGCTTTAAAGGTGTTGCCTGCCGAGTCGTTGGCTTCAAGGTAGTGTTTGCCCATCTTGAAATCAGGTTTAAAACCGAAATCTTTCTCGATCTCCTTCTCGATCCCGGGGATCGATTCGGTCTGAGCCAACTCGAAGATCGATTGGGCGTTATCCGTGACCGGACCGTAGGAATCCACTGCGATATTGACCGGTCCCATGCAAAGAAAGCCATAGGCCACAAGACCGAAAGCGAAAATAGGGGCGTGCGGCATGATGTTTTGAAGCCCGGTTCCGGCGATCAAGAAGGCTCCCAACATCAGGCCCGTGATGAGGATGCCTTTCCAGAACGCCGAGAAGTATCCTGCCACGAGTCCCGAGAGGATCGTGAGCGACGCTCCGCCTTCGCGCGATGCGGTCACGATCTCTTGAACATGTTTCGATTTGGAAGAGGTAAAGGCCTTGGTGAATTCCGGGATGAGGTAAGCCGCCAAAGTCCCGCAGGTGATGATCGAGGCGAGTTTCCACCAAAGCGTTGGATCCGGAAGGTCACCGACCAGGAGGTACGACATCCCGAAGGAAGTGGAAATGCAGAGGGCCGAGGCAATCTTGATCAGGCGGGTGAGGGGCTCCTCGAAATCGAATTCCTTCAGGCCCTTGTACTTGCGTTCGGAAATGGCCTGATTGATGAAGTAAGCGGCCCCGGACATGAAGTCCATCAAAAAACGCATGGCGAAGATCCAGACGATCAGCTTTGCTTGAAGCGAAGGGTCTTTGATCGCCAGCGTGATGAACGAGATGAGCGCGACGCCCGTGACGCCGTAGGTCTCGAAACCGTCCGCGGTGGGTCCGACAGAGTCGCCCGCATTGTCGCCCGTGCAGTCGGCGATGACCCCGGGGTTGCGCGGGTCGTCTTCTTTGACATTGAAGACGATCTTCATCAGGTCCGAGCCGATATCGGCGATCTTGGTAAAAATACCTCCCGCGATCCTCAGGGCACTTGCCCCGAGAGATTCCCCGATCGCAAAACCCAAAAAGCAGTATCCGACAATGTCGCGTGGCACGAAGAGCAGGATGATCACCATCATAACAAGCTCGACGGAGATCAGGAAAAGACCGACGGACATCCCGGAGCGCATGGGGATATTAACCACATCCCAAGGTTTCCCGCGCAGGGAGGCGAAGGCGGTCCTTGCGTTGGCGTAGGTGTTAACGCGGATCCCGTAATACGCGACCAAAGCCGACCCTCCCATACCAATGACCGAAAAAAGGAGGACCAACCCCAAGGTCGTCAAGGGTTCATGCTTGAGCCCCAGGAAATAATAGGACATGGCGCATGCAATGATCGCGAATAGGATCGCGAGGAACTTGATCTGCTGTTTGAGATAGGTTTTGCAGGTCTGGAAGATCGTCTCTGCCACATCAAGCATCGACTTGTGGGCGGGAAGGGATTTGACCTTCAAGAACTGAAAAAATGAAACCCCGACAGTGCCTAGAATGACCAAGGCGCCGTAAAGAAGGATCTGAAAGCCCGTGAGACCGCCGAAAAGGCTGAAGCGGCCTTCATGGAGGTCCGGGATCTTCAGGTCCGCTTCGCTGGCCCAAGCGATGACTTGCCAAAACAGGAACATGCTAAAAAAAGAGAGTCGAATCAGATGTTTTTTCATATGTCTCCGGCTAGATCAGCAACTCAAGTATTTCGGATTTTCGGCGGAACGCCTCGGGAACGCGGAACCTAAGTTGGCTGCGATTGTTTTTGTTTAAGCTGTACGACGATCTTTGAAGAATTTGTATCAAACGAATACCCCATAATACCGCAACGGCCGGGGAATACCACCCCAATTTTTCCTGCGGCAGGAATGCCGGAAAAACGGGGTACAGACGACCATTGATTGTCTGTCGGCTTCTGCTATATTAGCGGTTCGATATGGCAACGATGATCAAACGGGTCGAAAGACCCCGCGAACTCAAGTGGTACCAGGCCGGTGCCATGCTTTACGGTGATTGGGGAACGAGCAAGGCCTACGTTCTCGGGATCGCCTTTGCGCTGGCCGGTCACGCCTCCTGGTTCTTCCTCGGGCTGATGTCCCTGTTCATGACCCTGATCGGGATATGCTACATGATCGTCTGCCGCGTCTATCCCGACGGCGGCGGCGTTTACTCCTCGGTCAAGCAGCGTTCTCAGACGCTTGCCGTGATCGGGGCCCTGCTCCTGATCGCTAATTATTCCGTGACAGTGGCTCTCAGCGTGCTGGACGCGTTCCATTACTTCAACGTGCCCAACCCCGAAATATGGGCGGTCATCGCCATTTTTACGATCGGAGCCATGAATTGGGTCGGTCCCTCGAAAGGGGGCAACGCCGCGGCGGTCATCGCCATTTTCGCCTCGGTGAGCGCCTTGATCCTTTTTGCCTCCACGGTACCCCGGCTTCCGCAAACGGAGCTGACGATGCCGACCGGGGGGCTTTGGGCGAACTGGTCGGTCTTTGTGGGCATTGTGCTGGCCCTTTCCGGCGTGGAAGTGATCGCGAACATGACGGGGATCATGGTGGAACCGGTCGGGAAGACATCAAGACGCGCGATCCTGCCGGTCTTGATCGAAGTGGCGGTCCTGACGTTCTTGTTGGGTGTCGCGATGAACGCGATCCCGGGGCTGGAAGGCCACATTGAGGACATGCTGCGTGCCCTTGGGAATCACTACATCGGGCCTTGGTACGGAAACCTGATCTCGATCGTCTTCGGGTTCCTGCTTCTCTCTGCCGGCAACACCGCCATCACGGGTCTCGTGAGCATTCAGTTCACCATGGCCAAAGACCGGGAGCTACCACCTCTTTTTGCCAAGCTGAACCGCTTTGGGATGCCCTGGTTCGCCTTGGTCGTTGCAACGCTTGTCCCGATCGTTGTCCTCATCGCGGAAAAAGACATCGTCCATCTGGCGGCGCTTTACGCGATCGGCGTAGTTGGGGCGATCGCGCTGAACCTGGCGACGAGCGCGACGAACGGCGCGATCCGGCTGAAGGGTTGGGAGCGCGGGCTTCTCGCGGTGGGCGCGGTCATTAC